>NZ_CP043633.1:3424436-3740082 GCF_012974865.1 Nonlabens sp. Ci31
CTTTCTAGCCCAGTCGGTTTTTCTTAGGAATTTCAAACTGGATTTGATACCTGGATTGGAATTAAAAGAATTGATTCTGATGCGATCGCCCAGTTCGTTCCAGCCGTAATGATCGACTAGTTTTTCTAACATATAAGAAAGTTTAACACCGTGCAATGGGTTGTTAACTTGCTTTTTGATCTCTTTTTCTTTGATCTCCACTAGAACCATTTCCTGATCAGACAACTGCGCATCTACCGGAAATAATTCTACTTGAGTGGTGTTTCCTTTTAAGAAAGACTTGCTTACTGCTACGTGGTGTATAGTGTTTTCAAAATCGGCAGTAAGGACGGCTATTTTTTGATCGTTTAAGAATTCTTGGAATTCATTAACGGTTTTTTCATCTGGCAATAAGGTTCCTGTAAAGGAGGTGTTCCAATCTCCTGTATAACATAGGGCGCCTTCAATTCTCATAAGGTCATCTTTTTGCTCTACATAGTCCGATTCAAAAAGCTCTTGTTTTGCACCTATGATCGTTCCATATACATTTAAATTACCTAAAGGTGTCTCTATCATTTGGCAAACACTAGTGTACTCGTCATAAGTGTTGACTTTATTTTTAAAGGGATATTTGGTATAGATACTGACTCTGTTCTCTCCTTCTTGATAATCGATACCATCATGTCGCAAAGGCATTTCTAAAGTAGAAATTTTCTTATAGGTACCTCCTAGGTAAAAACCAAGCTTTGTATTTGTAAGAATGACAATGTCAGCATCTTGCTCCATGATCAATTGCTTGCGAGAGTTGTTACTATCGCTATCGAGATCGCCTTCTAAATGATGTAGATTCCAGCTTAATATTTTCATATGATTTTGGTAATTGGTGTGGAGTAAAATAGGCAAAGCAGCCCACTTAAATACATATCCTTTGTATCAACTATTCCCTTAACTATTTCCTCTTTCATTTACTGCTGCTATTCTGACAGCTTGAGTTTTTAGAAGTATGGAAGAAAGAGTTATTTATTCTTTTTAGCTAAAATAATTAAATTCTAACCCAAAAATGTTTTTTTGCACTATCAACGACTCATCGACTTAGTCCATAAAATCTATAGACTCCATGACCGCATTAGAATTACCTTCTTTATCGATGCGCACAATAAAAAAATGATCGTAATCCGTTTCTTCCAGGTCTTTATACACCTGGTCGTTTTGAAGTTGATTTGCATAGGCATTGATCGTATTGCTATGACCGTAAAGCGCTACTGTTTTACCTCTATAGGTCTCTAAAAGAGAGGTGCCAGATACTTCTTTTACTTGGTAGATTTCTACACCTAGTTTCTTTGCTTTAGCAAGTGGCACTGCCGTCGCTTTTGTTCTATTATAGTCAGAGGAGATCACGTGATCTACTTCTTTTAAAAAGAAATAATTCACCCATTGCTCTGCCCTTTTCTGTCCTTTTTCTGTCAACCCTGGATCGTCACCTTGATCGGTAGCCTTCTCTGCGTGACGTATAAAATAAAAGGTCGTTAAGTTTTCTTTTGCCTTTTCCTCAGGTGTTTTTTCTGCATCAGAATTAAAGCAGGAAACCAAGGCTAAGGAGAGTATAAAAAATATTTTTTTCATTATAAAAGATCTGTAGCGGTAAAAGTAAAGAATCCAACTCTAATCTATAATAATTAGTTCTATTAATAGCGCTGTGATAAAAAGTCTTTATTTTTAAGCAAAACTACTCTTATGAGCTTTGAAAAGATCAATTTTAAAAATGCACAAGGCTATGATCTGAGCGGGAGGCTGGAATTACCTGCCGACGGACTGCCCCATAATTATGCTGTTTTTGCCCATTGTTTTACCTGTAGTAAAAATTTTAGCGCTACTAAAAATATATCACGTGCCTTAACTACTGCTGGATTTGGCGTGTTGCGTTTTGATTTTACAGGTTTAGGAGATTCCAGCGGTGATTTTGCAGACACTAATTTCTCAGGAAACGTAGATGATCTTTTGGCTGCGGTCGACTATCTAAAAGCAAACTATAAAGCTCCTACTTTATTAATAGGTCATAGCTTGGGAGGCGCTGCTGTTATATTCGCTTCCGCGAAAGCGAGTTCCATAAAAGCTGTAGCCACCATAGGAGCTCCTAGTGACACAAAACATGTGCAACATTTATTTGGCGATCAAATCGAAGCCATAACCAAAAACGGAGAAGCAGTCGTCCAATTGAGTGGCAGGCCATTTAAGATCAAAGAACAGTTCTTGAAAGATCTTAACGAACAACAAGTGACAGCCACCTTAAAAGAACTGAGAAAACCCATTCTCATTGCCCACTCTCCACAAGACAAAACGGTAGGGATAGTGCATGCCGTAGAATTATATGAGGCGGCGATGCACCCTAAAAGTTTTATCAGTCTTGATGGAGCAGACCATCTTTTAATGAATAAAGCCGACTCTATATACATAGGAGAAGTGATTGCAAGTTGGGCTTCTCGGTATGTGGAGCAAGTAAACGATAGCAGTTTTAAAACAAAGAATCAAGTGGCTGCAAGTCTCCATCGTGATGCCGTCTTTACGACTCAAATGCTAGCAGGAAGGCATTACTTTACCGCAGATGAGCCAGAAAGTGCAGGCGGTAATGATTTTGGCCCTACACCATACGAATTGCTTTCTAGCGGCCTGGCAGCCTGTACGGTAATGACCATACAAATGTATACCCAGCGAAAGCAATGGAACGTAGATAATGTAGAGTGTCACGTAAACTACGACAAGCAACATGCTTTAGATTGTCAGAATTGCGAACTGGAATCTGCTAAAATTGACACTTTTACCAGAGAGATCAAGTTAACTGGTGATCTAGACGAAAAACAGATCAAAAGAATATTACAAATAGCAGATAAGTGCCCAGTGCACAAAACTTTGCATTCAGAAACCCAAGTAGTTACAAAATTGATTAATTAATGGTATTTGAATTTGATACTTTTTTAGGTAGCAGTGGCTTTACGGGAGCTGTTCTTATTCCAGAAGATATTGCTGGACAGCTGGCTTTGGACAAAATTAAAAGAGTCGTCGCACAAATAAGCTCTGGGGAGAACCACCTGACTTTATATGCAGGAATAACAAAGAGGCAGGGTACCATTTACCTGATGTTTTCAAAGGCCAATCAAAAGAAACTAAAGGTTTCCCAAGGAGATGCCTTAGATGTGATCCTGCAAGAAGATACCAGCAAATACCAAGCTCCCATGACAGAGGAACTAGAAGCTGTTCTATTAAGTGATTACGAGGCTTATACGATTTTTGAAAACTTACTTCCAGGCAAACAACGCAACATTATTTTTATGATTTACAACCTAAAAGATTCTCAGAAAAAAGTTGATACCGCATTGAATGTAATGGAAAATTTAAAAATGGGAAATCACAACCCTATGAAATTTGACAAACTCTTATGATAAAAAACTCTTATATATTCTTACATTTAACATGAACTAAAACTTTAAATAACCAAAAAATGAAAAAATTAATAACAGGAATCTTTGCTTTATGTTTGACTCTAAGCATATCATCATGCAAAGAAACTAAAGAAACAGATGAACTTACCGATGAGACAGAAACATCTTATGAAGATGGAATGGATCATGAGGATGGAATGGATTACGAAGATCATACTATGGCCGATGGCAGCATGATGATGGGTAAATCAGTTGCGGTACCTATGTCTTCAAAAAGCGGAAGTGATGTAAGTGGATTGATTGAGTTCATGCAAACAGAAGAAGGGGTTACTATGAATGTAGATCTTGAAGGCTTAACTCAAGGTACACATGCGATACACATACATCAAAATGGAGATTGTAGTTCTGACGATGGTAAAAGCGCTGGTGGACACTGGGATCCAACAATGGAAGATCACGGAAAATGGGGAGAAGGAATGTATCATTCTGGTGATATAGGAAACTTAGAAGTATCAGAAGATGGAAAAGCAACCTTAGAATTTACAACAGGTAAATGGTGTATAGGTTGTGATGATGAAATGAAAAACATTATTGGAAAAGGAGTTATTGTACACGCTAGTGCAGATGACTTTAAATCTCAACCTAGTGGAGCTGCTGGTGCTCGCGTAGCTTGTGGAGTAATTGAGTAGTTTTAACCAATATTATAATTAAAGTCTGCGCGTATTTACTCGCAGACTTTTTTTTTGCATCTTTAACACCTAATTAATTAATTAATGAGTGCACAACCTGATTTACTAATTGCCAGAATGAAAAGTGGAGATCAAACCGCATTTACACGGGTTTATGATCGTTATCAAGAAGCTTTACACGGCGTCATTTATAATATTGTAAAAAATAGAGATGTTTCTGAAGAAATCCTGCAAGACGTATTTATCAAAATCTGGAATAATTCTGAATCCTATGACTCACAACAAGGACGTTTTTTTACCTGGGCCTTAAACATTTCGCGCAATGCGTCTATAGATTATCTAAGGTCTAAAAGACATAAAGACAGTTTAAAAAACCTAAGTAGTGATAATTTCGTAGATGTATTAGAAACTAGTGATGATTTAGATACCGCGACAAATGCTATTTACTTGAAAAAGTGGATAGAAAAACTAGAGCCGATGTGTATCAAAATTATCGATGTAATATTCTTTAAGGGTTTTACATTTAACGATGGTGCAAAAGAATTAGAAATGCCTTCTGGCACCTTGAAAACTAGACATAGAAAGTGTATGATGGCATTAAGAAATATGATATTAAACTAATGGATACTCAAGAATTAATAAATAGCGGCGATTTAGAACTCTATGTATGCGGAGCACTGGAACTGGAACGTTCCATTGAAATAACACAAGCACTTAAGAATAATATACCTCTTCAACTGGAAGTACAAATCATTGAAGAAACCTATATGAAACTCGCAATTGGAATTGCTCCTACTACTAATGAGGTAGAATTATTTGATAAACTACAAGCAATTATAGGTAAAGACAATTCAGAATCCAACACCAGCTCTTGGAGCAATTACATAGGTTGGGCGGCAGCAGTTGCACTTCTTTTCGGTGGCGGTTACCTCTATACAAACAATGCTGATCTTCAAGAAAACAACACTTCTCTAGAAAATCAACTAGTTACTGCAGAACAGGAGAAAGAAATTCTAAATACGGAAGTTGAAAATACACGACAGGCCAACAATGACTATGAGGAAGCACTTGCTTTTATCAAGAAAAAAAACACGGCTAAAGTAAACCTAGCTGGTCAGAAAGGATTTGAAAGCTCTTATGCTACTGCATTCCACAATCCGGTGGAAAATGTCACTTACTTAGATGTCGCGGGGCTTCCTGCTGCACCTCAAGGAAAGTCATATCAATTATGGTCATTGACATTGAATCCGCTGATGCCTACTAGTCTCGGTGTGGTAGAAAACAGCAATGATCTTTTAAGGATTGAAAATACCAACTCCTCAGAAGCTTTTGGTATTACACTGGAAGAATATGGAGGTGCTGAAGGTCCTAATTTAGAACAACTCTATACCTTAGGAGTGATTAATTAATCTGACTCTTTAGATTTTGAAAAAATGCGCAGCTGATAGCTGCGCATTTTTTTTGGTGTTAAATCCTACCAAACAACTATAATTTTATGATAAGGTGGAGTTTCCATATCTTTTATAAAGGCAGTTATAAGCAATTGGGTCTATTGACTTAGAAATGTGAACTGCTACATGACCAGAACAGCTGGTGTCACCTGTACTTCTAAATTCTTCTTTTATTGCGGTAACTAAAGGAAGCGTGGTTATTTATCCAGAAGGTGGTAGGAGTCTTTAAAAGCCTTTCTGCTAGTGAAGGGTGATGGACTTATCATATACCTTCAGTAAAGTACCAGCAGGTATAGGCAGGAGCCTGACCGATTTTAATAAAGACGGCACTGTTATAGAGTTTCTTTTTACCGCTGAGTGTGCTCACCTATTCAATGAGTCCTATGATTCCATAGGAAACCAACAACCTTCGGTCTGAAAAGTCCTCTTTTACCCAAGGATTTTAAAAGGGTACCAAAGCTTAAAGCAAAAAAGGTGCCCGACTCTTTTACGAATCAGGCACCCAAACTAACCAACCAAAAAAACAAAGTTTTCTTTCTCTTACTACTACTTACGTAATTACAGAGGCTTTGGTTTTAAATTTCATTGATCATATCATTATAACTCTTTATGGTAATTGGTCCCAGCTCATAGGCGGCACCAGATAAATCTTTACTGTACTCCAAAGCTTCTTCTCTTTTGCCATTTGCTATTAAAATTTCAAGCGTGTGCAATTGTGCAACCGGTTCATAGGTCTTGCCTATAACATACTGCTGTTGGTTGATGAGTGCTTCTTGTGGCTTTCCGTTTTTGAGAAGTGCGTAGCTCAATAAACTTTGAGTCTCTGGTGTAGATCTGTTTTTAACTTCAGCTCTAGCAGTATCTAAAGCTCTCTTTTTTTCCAATTTGTTTCCAGAAAGCAGTTGTTCCACTTTATACGTATTGTACATCGCTCCATAGGCTTTCTTTTCAACTTCATTTAAAAAAGACATACGCAAAGGTTCTGTTTCATTGGAAAAGTTTTGGTACTCCATCACTTCTGCAATAGCTAGATCATAGTCTGGTAAAGGATGGCGCTCTTTTATTTTATTTAAAATACGCAAAGCCTCTTCAGAATTTTTTTCATAAGAATAAACAATCCATGCAATTCCTTTTAGGGCATAGGTATTCATTGGATCTAATTCTAAAGTTTTAAGGTAATGATCATAGGATTTTTCAATCTGACCATCGTGGCCATAGTAATCTGCAATATTAGAATTGCTCCATAGTTGTATGGATGGATTTCCACTTTGATCTGCTAAGGTTTTTGCTTTTTCCATTAGTCTTATGGTAGCCTTCAAGTCGCCCTTATTATCATTCCATTTTGCTGCTCTGATCAAATAGTTGTAATCTTTGCTATTTGTGAGTTGATCCAACATGTTTTCGGCTCTTGAATAATCTCCCAATTCCATCGCAATGTCAAAGTATACCATCTGACTTTCTCTAGCGAGTGGACTTCTGGTAAAAGTTTGCAGCAAACTATCTGCAGTCTTGAATTTATGTTGTTTGATGTAGGCTTGGGCAAGGTTGTATTTAGAATTATCAGGATTGATATACCTATTTGCTACTACGGCTTCTTGCATTTGAACTGATCTGTTGAGATTACTTACATCTCCTTTAAGATCATAAAGTAAGTTGAGCTTAGCTGCTAAACGACCTAAATCCAACACTCCTGTAGGGTTTACTTGAATAATAGCTTCTAGACTATCTATTTCTCTTTTTAGTTTTACTACGGGTAATGAATCGTTCGTATCTAAATAAGAATTGTAATCAGCTGAGGCTGTTACTATTTTAGGTGTAGAAGTTATGTTTGAACCGCTCTGCTTCTTACAAGACGTAATCACAAGTAGTGTCAAAAATGCATATAGGAATTTCATAGTGGTAAGGAATTAAAAATGCCGATTCCATAAAAGGAATCGGCATTTGTTAAATAATCAATTTATTAAAACTGAGCTGGTGTTAAATATGGAAATGTACTCGTGCTGGTTCCCATTTCTTGAGAAACATTATCAGATACTAAGTTAGGTGTTCCATTGTTTCCATCAAAACGAGCTCCAGTGTTACCACCGAAAAGAACGATTAAGGACACATCAATTACATCATCTTCTAACGTACGACCAGTTAAGAAACTGCTAGTAGAAGTAAAGTATGAAGTAGGTGCATCTGGTGAAACTTGTAGTACATCTAAAGAAAGTACTGCTGTCGTTTGCGCTTGATCCAATCCTAAAATATTATTTTCAAAACTAGCTCCGTACGCTGCGTAATATGCTCCTAGCGTGTTATTGAATTCCCCTGAAAAGGCAGCGATCTGATTTGCAGGAGTAGTAATATTAAAGTTGTTTTTATTGGCATCAGAACCAGAAAGAACTGTGTTGATCCCTGGACGTCCCATTTGATCTTGGGTAGTAAATGTCCCTGAGAAATCTGTTGTTGCTGGCTGTCCAGTTACTGGATTATCATCATCACTACAGCTTACTGTAAGTGTCGCAACTACGGCTACTGCCATTATATATTTGAATATTTTCATTGTATTTTTTTTTTAAAAATTTAAACTTAACTTGATTTGCTTTTAGTTTCTTCTTTTTGTCTCTACCCATACATTATAAGAGTTAGGTAAGCCATAAACTGGCGCGCCTAATCCTGCACGGAATTGATCAGCAAGGTGTGTAGGAGCTGTTCCTAGTAACACATTAGGTACTTCTAATACGATCGCATTCACATTTGCTCCTGAAAAAGCATTGGTACCTGTAGATCCAAATCCCTCAGCTGGTGCAGTACCTGCTACTGTATTGAATTGTTGGAAATCAAAAAAGAAAGCATCTTGACGTTGTCCCGCAAAAGCGTGTATCCCTCCAGTTAATAATTCTCCTGGTGAACCTATAGTAACACTACCTATAGCTTCATTCGTGTCAATAGTACTGCTCAATGTAGTAGAATTTGGGGCATAAGGTCCAAAAAAGTACATTTTATCTCCTTGTCTTAAGGCTTGAATTACTAAATCTTCACTTACTCCTACAGAAGCAGGAAAAGCTCCAGGTACATCTGCACCTGTATTGTCAATATTAATCTCTATCATCACGTTTTCGTCAAAATTTGACGCAGCGCTACCTGCTGGTAAAGAGACAATAAAAGTAGTAGATGTGGAATTTTCTCCTTCAAAAGCAAAAAAGTCTGCAATATCAGTGTTCATGTTTCTCACATTGGGAGCGTCGAGGTGGTCAGCCGCGATTAAAGAACCGGCGATAGCTGCTATCGCAAGTGTGGACCAAAGGGCAATTTTTTTCATCTTAAAATGGTTTTAATTAATTTATACTCCATTTACGAGAGAAAGACAGTAGCGGTTTTAAATGCTGTGTTAAAACCTTGCCAACGCGTTACCAAATTAAGAGGTATACTTAAGAATTCACTTCTCTAGCCATATTCTAAACTCCTTAACTCGCTCTCTGCTAACGATTAAGTCCAGTTCTTTAAAAGAATTTATTTTTACTTGTATTCTTGAATTTGTATAAGAAATCATATCATCAATAGCATTAATATTAATGATCGCTTGTCTAGAGATACGGAAAAACTGTTTTGGATCCAGTTCATCAATCAGTGATTCTAGTTTTGAATCGATCAAATAATTTCTCCCATTTTCCAGATTTAAGTAGGTTCCTTTATTCTCTGAGTAGAATAACTGTATCCCATCGGTATGAAATAGTTTGAGGTGCTCTCCCACTTTAGCTGTAAACCGCCTTTTATAATTGCGCTCTATGGGATTGCCCAGTAATTTTGCTATCTCTTCAAAATTGATGGTAGCACCTTGGTTGGTAGTGTTCTCGCTTTCGCGAAAGCGTAACTTAAATTGATCTATTGCTACTTTCAATTCCTCTTCATCAATAGGCTTTAAAAGGTAGTCAATGCTGTTTAACTTAAAAGCCTGGAGAGCATACTCATCATAGGCTGTGGTAAAAATGATGGCACTATCTACTTGCACCTGGTCAAAAATTTCAAAAGAAAGGCCATCACTCAACTGTATATCTAAGAAAATCAAGTCTGGTGCAGGATGATTTAACAAGTATTCTACAGACTCCTGCACCGAATGCAACATCACCTCTGGGGTAATATTTAAAACTTCTAGCATGCGCTTTAACCTCCTAGCAGAGGGCTTTTCATCCTCAATGATTACAGCTTTCATATTAATTTTCTTTTTCTAGAAGTTCTTGAATCTTGCGCTTTTCCCAATCTTTTCCTGTAAATGGATTGGAGCTAAAAGTACCTATTGCATGTCCTATAAGACCTATTCCCCATCCACCTAATGGAAATAGAAACCAAACAATTTCCCATTCATTTTGATAATAGTTAAGCGATGCGATTCCTGTGTTTACGATAATATAAACAAAAAGGTGGTTGTAAAAAGATCTTATTTGTTCCACTCTAGCCTTAGCTCTGGTGTAACGTTCCTGATATGTTTCTGAAGTGCTCATATTAAAAGTTTTTATCGTTCAATAATTTATCAATCTTGCGGTCTTCCCATCCCTTGCCTAAAAATGCGTTCTTTTCATAAACACGCCGGTATTTAAACAACAAACCTATACTCATTCCTATAGCTGGGAAAATCGCCCATGGAAAATCTGAAGAAAAATAATTGATAGCAGCTAGAAATAAAATGATCCCTATGGTCTTTACCACATCATCATAATAATCCTTGATGATTTTTACGCGTTCTTTTGCTTTGACCAATTTAATATCTTCCACGGCGGTCATATCTTCGTTATTTGAGGTTACTTTTTCAGGAGTGTTAGTTAAAATAGGAATTTGCACTTTAAAATGTTTACGATCTTCGGCAATGCTCATTTTACGGTCGGTGAGCAATTGATAACGAGAAGCAATGTTTTGAAGTCCTACTCCACTACCGCTTCTTGCAACCTCTTTTTTCTGTAAGTTATTCTCAACAATCAGTTGATTCCCTTCTTCATAAATACGAAGCTTTAAAGGTTTGTTATCACTCACTATATTGTGTTTTACAGCATTTTCTAGTAATAATTGTAATGATAAGGGTACCACCTGAGCGTCTATAATATGGCTCTTTTCTGGGATGTCGATTTGAATACTGTCTTCAAAACGTGTTTTAAGCAATCCTACATAAGCTCGTGCAAAGTTTAATTCTTCATCTACAGAGACCAATTCCTTATTGCGTTGTTCTAATACATACCTATATACCTTAGAAAGTGATGTGGTGAATTTAGTAGCTGCTTTTGGGTTCTCTTCAATCAAAGAAACCAGCACATTTAGACTGTTAAATAAAAAATGTGGATCCAGCTGATTTTTTAAGGCGTCAAACTGAGCTGTTGCAGACCTGGCGATTACTTTTTGCTCATTTACTTTTCTTACCTGTAATTCTTTATAGAAATAAAAGGCATGAAAAATAACAGACATAAACATGGTAAATGTGAAACCAAATAAATACCATTCTAACTTTTGCTGTTCAAAAAACGCTTCAACAGGTTGTCCATAATACAATACCCTTAAAGAAAATAGCACCACAAAAAGGGTGATCATGGTAAGTACTACACTTCCTATTGCTCCTATTAGCAGGCGTTTCATTCCATTTTCAGTCCAAGTATAGAATCGTCCTAAAACGTCAAAAAAACCAAAGTTTACAGCTGTTATGCAAATACTAAAAACAAAGTTAGTTAGGTAAGCCTCTATCTCATCAGGCCATGAATTAAGACTCCCCGTGGTCACAAAGTTGATAACACTAATCGACAAAGCGATTAAAGCAGATACCCATATAAGTTTAAAAATCTTTTTAAGGAACATGTAGTTTTCTTTATTTGACCTAAAAGTAATTTATTCCTTTAGAACACCCCAAAGATGCTATATGAAAAGAGAAGCGGCTATTTTAGCTGACTCAATTGTAGAAAAAGCCTACCGAACTGTTGTCCTATATAGTTAAGGTTCTTTAATGATAAAGATATTAAGAGTACCTTTTGATCACTGCCATTAGAATTGATGTTACTTTTGATTTTTAATTTGTTTTTATGATCTACTTCATCATACCGTTGTTAGCTGCAATTCTTCTTTATTTTTTAGTTTTTAAAAAGGATGCTCCCAAAAGGGTTGCCGATCAGCCCCATTGGCATAAGCCATTAGTAAAATACGTTTATTTTTATGAAAAATTAAATGATAAAGAACAAAAGGTATTTCGTCAACGAATGGCTGCATTTCTAAAAGAAACTTATATAGATGCCGTAGGTTTTGAACTGGAAGAGTTAGACCAAATTCTAGTAGCCGCAAGTGCTGTGATACCGGTCTTTAGATTTAAAGAATGGACTTATAACAACCTAAGCGGCGTGATCATCTATCCTGAAAACTTTAATGAAAACCTGGGCTATGCAGACCATCACGCAGACCGCATGATAGCTGGCCTTGTGGGTACAGGACGTTTTGAAAAACAAATGATTCTTTCTAGAACAGCTTTATACCACGGTTTTAAAAATAATACTGATAAACTTCATACGGGTATTCATGAATTTGTTCACCTACTGGATAAAACAGATGGGCAGACTAATGGACTTCCAGAGGCTTTCCTTGATAAATCCTATATCCTACCATGGATGAATCTTATGCATCAAGAAATGGAAGCTATCAATAACGACAAGTCTGATATCAGGTCCTACGCTGCCACAAATCAAGCAGAATTCTTTGCTGTGACCTCAGAATACTTCTTTTCTAGACCTCAATTAATGAAAAGAAAGCATCCTGAAATATATAAAATGTTAGAGCTGTGTTTTAATCCGCAGCTTAAGAAAACCGTTTGATTCTATTATTTATAATGGATTTTTAACGCTAGGATAACCTTATAATGAACCCGACATCTTACCTTCGTTTAAAAAATTACTTATGCGCAAATTCTTATTATTTCTTGTTGTATTATGCACCACGTTTCATGCCTATGCTGACGATTGGGGGAAAACAGGGCATAGAACTACCGGTGCCATTGCAGAGCAGTACCTGACTAAAAAAGCCAGAAAAGCCATTGCAAAATTACTCGATGGAGAATCACTTGCCTTTGTTTCAACTTATGCAGATGAGATTAAAAGTGATAGCCTATATAGAAAATATGGCCCACAACATTATGTGAATATTCCGTTTGAAACCGATTATGAATACCATCCTAAAAATGAACGTGGTGATATTATTCAGGCGATAGATACCTGTATTGCCACTCTAAAATCAGAGACCGCCACTAAAGAAGAAAAGGCTTTTCAATTGCGCATGTTGATTCATTTTATAGGAGACCTTCACCAGCCGCTACACACTGGATTAAGTGAGGATAAAGGGGGTAACGATTTTCAAGTGCAATGGTTTAGAAGTGGCACTAATTTACACAGTGTCTGGGACTCTAAAATGATAGAAAGCTACGGTATGTCTTATACTGAATTAGCTAGCAACATGCCTTACTTAACTAGAAAACAGCGTAAAACCATGGGAAGCGGTACTCATAGAGACTGGCTAGAAGACAGTCGCATAATGGTAAAAGACATCTATGCAAATACTGAAAAAGGAGCTGATTTAAGTTACCGGTATATGTATGAATACTTCAACAAGCTGCGTGGTCAATTACAAAAAGGTGGCGTACGTCTTGCTGCCTTATTGAATGAGGTGTTGGGATAGTTCCTTCTTAATTTTATTTAAATTAGAAGTTGATGTTAGCCTCGTTGAGATACAAAAACTGAAATCAAAAAAAGCTCTAGATCAACTCTAGAGCTTTTTGCTTTCTTCGTGTTTTGTTGTCTTAAAAATTGCAGTATCTGCGACATGGAATCAAGAAAAAAACAGAGGCCACTGCAAAGGTTTATACTAAGAAACCACCAAATCATCTTTTAAATAAGTAATTTAAAAGAATGCTAACTTTAAATCAAATGCTGCAGTAATGAAAAATTTAAAAAAAGAAGACCTTAAACAATAAGTATTTGATTGGTATGATGACTACGCGCTCAACAAACTCCATAGCAGGTAATTTGCAGAAAAACTATCTTTATATGCCATTGGTGGTTAAACCTTAGGAGGATTGGTCAGTTTTAGGTCTCCTAACTATAAAGACACTTTATTAGTTCCACCAGACGACCCAACCCTAGATTCTGATTGTATTACTTATGACTCTCCTTAAGGTGGTGGAACCATAAAAGGTCCATTATCTCCATCTAAAGATCTTAAAACAAGGCTGCCAAGGGTAATTGTGGTACCTAAAAATAGGGGTTTAAGTCCCTATATGGAAGATGTGGCAGGTCGCACAACAAAAGAAAAATTAATATCTTCAGCAACAGACGCTTGAAGTCTGCTTGCAGGCTATCCTGGAAATGATGACGATGGTAGAACACTGCAAAAAAGCGAGATAGAAACGAAATGTTAGAAGATTTTATCGCTGCTTATAATTACCTCGGGTCGCATAAAAATTGTGATGGTCGTGCAGGTGTGGTTGGTTTTTGTTTTGGCGGTGGATTTCTAATATGATGGCCGTTAGACTAACAGATTTAAGAGCAGCTGTTCCCTATTGCGGGAGACCACCTGATGGTGAAGACGCTGCAAAAATAAAGCCCCTTTATTACTTCATTATGGCGCATTAAATACCAGAGTAAATCCTGGATGGCCTGCTTTTAAAAAAGTGTTAAAAGCAAATAATAGAGTACATCAAGCCTATAGGTATACACAAGTAAATCAAGGATTTCATACTAATACGACCCCTCGTTACAATAAATAAACTGCTGATTTATCTCGGGAACAAAACATAGCATTTTTCAAAGCATATTTTAAATCATAGTGAACTCTCATTTCCAAAAAAACTATGGCTCTAAGAAAATAGAACTAATTTCTTGGAGGTTTTAGTTGCTATCGAACGTTGCAAGTTTCAAATCAATATCGCTCAATTTTACAAGTTTTCCTTCTTCAAACAGATCATCCATTTTTGAAAGATCTGGATCTCCTTTTTGAGCTTTGAAGTTGTTGTAATCTTGTAGAATTACACCATTGAGGTTTCTGCGGTTCTCGCTTTCGCGAAAGCGGTAACCACAATCTTCTTCACAGTACGAATAAGCCATGTAATCGATCCTATAATCTTGTGTATTTACCCAATACATAAACTTATCTTCGTGATCCTCACCACCGCCTTCTTCTTTAAAGGTGACTTCCAATTCATGATAGGCTATTCCTTTAATCGTATCTTGAGCAATGTATTTTATCTTGATGGCATCACCATCCAAACTATAAGGAAGTTGGGCAAAATAGATCACCGAATTTAAGCTTGCCGAGTAACGTGTAGAAAGAGAATCTGCGAGTGGTGACTGAATAGCGTTGCGGTAACGGGAAAAACCCTTATTATCCAAACGGTCCAAGATCGTGTCTGCTCCTATCATCAAATGACGTTCGTATGCAAAATTTCCATTGTCGCGTTCTACGGAGTAATCAATCCCTCTAAAGTTAAAAGACAAAGTTCCCTCTGCAGCAATAGCGGTACCATGGGCTTTCATCGCCTGATCCATTATAGCACGTGCATCTGGCTTATTAGTGGTACAAGAAAAAAGGAAAGTGGTGATCGCAAAGAGTAGTAAAATATTCTTTTTCATTTCACAAAGATATAAGAGATTCTGCTATCGATTCAAGTATATTTGTTAATTATGGATTTTAAGAATAAAATAGAAATCAAGAATCGCAAAGCGCGATTTGAATACGAGATTCTTGATAAATATACCGCTGGAATAGTACTCGCAGGAACGGAGATCAAAGCCATACGATTAGGTAAGGCCAGTATCGCTGAAGGCTTTTGCGAATTCAAGAACAATGAGCTGTTCATCATCAATATGACGGTACAGGAATATTCTCATGCTACCTATTTCAACCATGCTCCCAAAGCTGAGCGCAAGTTATTACTGAATCGCAAAGAACTAAAGAAGCTAGAAAAAGCAGTAGCTAACTCTGGTAACACCATTATTCCGTTAAAATTATTTGTCAACAAAAAAGGTCTTGCCAAAATAGATATTGCCCTAGCAAAAGGTAAAAAGTTATTTGATAAACGCGAGACGATGAAAGATCGAGATAATAAAAAACGTATGGATCAGATTAAAAAAATGCATCGCACATAGTTTTAGGCTTTACGTATAAAACATCAAAAGGGGCCGTATTTATACCGCCCCTTTTTGATGGAATAAACAATTTATCAAAGCCTTTTGGTTTTAAGTATCCCTGAGCAATTTGATTTCTACTTGGACTTTGCTCAGCAAGGCACCTCTGGCTGAGGGGAAAGGCAAGATTTAAATAGTATCCAGTATCGAGAACGATTCTAGCCGATACCGTTGTGCAGCGGCATAATAAAAAAGAGTAAAAGGTAATTGAGCTTTAAACTGCCTGCTGTTCGTGTTGGCATTGAAAATGTCTACATTTATTCTCGATGCTGTTACTGAATAACATAATTGTGAGTTCGATGACAACTAAACATGCCAAGACAAATACTTGGTATATTGGTTTCTAAAAGCTCTTGAGGTTATGACCAGAGCACAAAACACCCAACGCTTATCTTCCCTAGGGAAGAAAGTACTTTAGGGAATTGTACCATTTGCTCTATCACTAGAACTATAGATTTTATGAAGGAAAAAAGGTAGTTGGTGTATGCCATCTGTGGGAAGGGAGTAACTTGATATTATGATTTTCTCTTCTTGCATACGAAGAGCCTAAGTGATAGGAATGCATCATACCGCTAGGCAAAGGCTGTTGTGATGCTAGAAGCTATAAAAAGCTTTTATTTTTGCCTCTTTTAGTCCCGAAAGCTTTCGGGAGGGGAAAGGAAAATTAAAAAACTTTCTTCATTTTCAGGCAACTTTGTTAGATTTATCTCGTCTTAACAATAGATAGAGGTCGTTAACACCTAAATTAACATGAGCTTTATTAATTTGCACTCAAACAACCACCCAAATGAATTTTATTACTAAAACTGCTATTGCCTTTCTGATTGCTTTGCTCGTTTCCGCTTTCGCGAAAGCGCAACTCACAGGAACATTATCTGACTCGAGCAACGAGCCCATAGCCTTTGCCTCCATCTACATCAAAGGCACTTACACAGGAACAACGACCAATCAAAATGGGAGTTACACATTGAAATTAGACAAATTTCAGACCTACGAGATCGTGTACCAGTCGCTAGGATACCAGCCCAAAACCATTTCTGTCGCTTTTACAAAAAATGGACAGGTTCAAAACGTGGTACTAGAAGAAGAAATTGCCACATTGGACACCGTGGTGGTCAACTCTAATGAAAACCCAGCAGACCGCGTCATACGGGAAGCAATTGCTAACAGAGAAGCCAACCGGAAGAAATTTTCTAGCTATAAAGCAGACTTCTACTCTCGCGGAATCTGGCGTATGGAAGATGTGCCTGAAAAATTTTTGGGACAAGAAATAGGCGACTTAGAAGGGTCTTTGGACTCGTTATCTCGCAGTGGTGTGATCTATTTGTCTGAAACGGTTTCTAAAATCGCTTATGAAGCACCTAATAATTTTAAGGAACGTATTATCGCCAGTAAAATATCTGGAGATGATAACGGCTTTAGCGCTAACAGTGCTGAAAGCGCTAACTTTGATTTTTACAACAACAATATAGACCTCAATAACCGCATCGTCTCTCCTATTGCAGACTATGCTTTTAGCTATTACAAATACAAATTGCTAGGTACTTTCTACGATGAGAACAAATTCTTAATTAATAAAATAGAAGTGATCTCGCGACGTCCTAAGGATAATACTTTTAACGGAATCCTGTACATCGTAGAAGATCAATGGACCATTTATGGTTTGGAACTAAGCACACTGGGCGAGAACATCAATGTACCAGCCATTGAGAAACTTACCTTTAACCAAGACTTTACTTATGAGCCTAGCAGTGGTGACTGGGTAAAACGATCACAGAGTATTGATTTTGTATTTGGGTTTTTCGGATTTAAAGGAAATGGTAGGTTCCTGGCCAACTATACGAATTACGATTTTAAGCCTGCCTTTGATAAAAAGTCCTTTGGTGCAGAGGTATTAAGTTTTGAAAAAGATGCCAATAAGAAAGACAGCAGTTATTGGAATCAAAAACGCCCCGTCCCTCTTACCCTAGAAGAAGATAAAGAGTATGTGAAAAAAGACAGCATCGCTACCGTACGCAACGACCCCAAATATAAAGACAGTGTAGATAGGGTCAATAATAAATTCAAGATCTTAGATCCATTAAATGGGTATACCTATAGAAACAGCAAGAAAAACGAAAGATTGAGCTATGATGGACTCTTGGACTTGGGGTCCTTTAAAGGATTTAATACCGTGCAAGGTTATGTGATAGGAACTGGACTGAGCTATTCCAAAGGCTATGATGACGATTACAACCGTAGTCTTTATGTGAGCACAGATATCAATTACGGGATCTCAGACGACCGATTGCGATATACGCTTAACGCTAATTACAGATTCAATAGAACTAATAAAAGAAACATTTCCATAACTGCTGGGACAGAAGCTCGACAAATCAATAACTCAGAACCTATCAGCACACTAGAAAACACCCTTTCCAGTCTGGCCTTTGAGCGTAATTTTGCCAAATTCTACGAAGTGGATTTTGCCGGAGCGAGCTTTTATGAGGAAATAGCAAACGGGTTTTTCTTAACGGCAAGCGCTAATTATGAAAAAAGACAACCGCTTAATAACACCACAGACCAGGTGTGGTTCACACAGAGTGATGTGGATTATACGAGTAACAATCCTGTAGCGCTAGACAACAACCGTTTTGCCTCTATAACAGAGCACGAACTGTTTAAAGTCGGTTTGGGACTGACCATACGTCCTGGACAGAAGTACCAGAGCTACCCAGACCAGAAGTACAACATACGCAATGAAAAATACCCAACTATTTCTTTGAGATATGAAGGTGGTATAGGAGCAAATGACAGTCGCAATAACTTCCACCAGTTCAGTGCAAACCTCTTCCAAAGCTTTGATATGGGCAACTTAGGTCGCAGTAGTTACTGGGTAAATGGCGGTACTTTTCTCAATGGAGAAGACATCTCTTTTGTGGACTACCAGCATTTTAACGGCAATAGATTGCGTTACAAATTACAAGCATTGAATCCTTATGGTTTTGGCTTATTGAATTACTACGATTACAGTACCAATGGTGATTATGCTCAATTCCACTTACAGCACGATTTTAAGGGTTTTGTATTGGGTAAAATCCCTGGATTGAACCAGTTGAACTACGATCTGATTCTAAGCGGTAAAGCATTATTTACAGACCGCAAGCCCTACTTTGAGGCCAGTGCTGGGATTGATAATATAGGTTTGGGTAAATTTAGACCTTTCCGTGTGGATTATGTGTACAGCATGACCAGCGGTAGAAGCTATGGCGCCTTTGTGGTAGGCATTAATTTTGGGTTGTAATATTTGCATAGCGCTTTCACGAAAGAGTAGTTGTTAACTCTCTCCTACAATAGATTAAAATTAAGAGAAGACTCCAGCTTTTGTCGGGGTCTTTTTTTATGATTTTGACACCGCTTTCTATTTTATTTTAAAATAAAATTTTTTCCTGATACAGCTCCAGGCGAAAGAGGGATTATTAAAGGACTCTTAATATGGGTTAGTATATAGAGAAAGAAATGATTATTTTTAATAATTGATAGGTATCTGTTTTTAGTAATTGGTGCTATTTACTTTATTATAGGCAACTTATAGCTTTAAAAAAGTATGAGATTTCTCCACAACCGAAAAAATTGCGTCAGTGCATTTCCAGCTTACTTTTAAAAACTTGTACAACAATTTTAGCTCTTAATTAAAAAACAAAATGATAGGAGAGATACCGATTTAAAAGACAAAACAAAGAAACAGCTCCGATCTCGCTTGACCTTGAATAAGGGGGTAACTATAGCATTAATTATTGGCTTAACACTTTCAACCGCACTATCCATTTATGGCTTTATAGCAAAAGAAGATAAAATGACTTTTATCACATTAGTTGCTGTTATTTGTGCCAGTTAGCCATTTCTTCCGTTTCCCTAAATGACGATAAAGAAAATTAAAACAGGACTAAAATTAAGAGCTACGGCAGATTAATTTTTTTTATCAAAATTTAGACTTGTTTAAAGCTGATTTCTACACCAAAAGATAGGTGATAGTATATAGCTCATCTGGGAAATACCTTAACAATATCGGGAGTAACAGGTCGCGTACATTTGCGATGCCTGCGATTTTATAAGGTATTTATAATACCATTACCATCCCATAAAAATCAACTATAACTTGTAAAAAATGTGGCTCAGATAAAATCATTAAGGAAGCTAGAATTATGGATTACTCCCATGGAAATGTGGAAAATAATCTGTCCATTTATATTCAAAAAACCGATCATATCTTTTTAATAAGTTGGAACAAGGCGAGCTTATAGCTCAAATTTATTGTGGCTGTGGTGATGTAGAAATGACTATCAACAGTACCCATGCTCTATGGGAAGCTTATATAAAGTCCATAGGATAAACCTGTTTAGAAGAATAGGATATCAAGTCACAAGCAGTTTATCAAGAGTCCAAATTAACTTAGAAGACAGCTCTATGTTGCTAGCTCAATAAATCAAGACAAATCCAACATCTATTGCTATTGGACTTAAAAATAAACACGAAAAACCATATTGGAAGTTAAGCCCAATGAAAATCTTGAAAATTGATTGGCCTCACTAGCCTCATCAACCCTAAAAAAGTTATTGATCACATTTTGTCTGTTCGATATGTTCCAAAGAGAAGCGCCAATTTCTGACCGGAACCTGTCGCTAATTTTAAACTTATAAACTGCAGAAGCATCTATTCTTAAATAATCACGTAATCGTTGCTCGTTTGCTATGTCAAAATTTACATTCCCATTGGTTACTTCATTTCCCAATAAAGGTATGGAAGTGGGCTTTCCAGTTCTATAATTAAGCCCTGCAGACACATTCCAAGAGTCAATGCTATAGGTACTTCCCATAGTAAACGAGTGCGTAAGGTCATAATTACTAGGGAGTTGAATTTCTTCTAGACCTTCAAAAGTGTAAGTGTTGATCAGATAGGAATAACTCATCCAACTGCTGAATTTTCTAAACTTCTTCCTCAGCAGAAATTCGGCTCCATAAACATCATAGCTCCCCTGCTGTCTCTCAAATTCGTATTTAGTAGTAAAACCTTGACTTTGAGTGGTAATACCGTCTACTGTTTTGTAATAAGCTTTGGCGTCTAGCAGCCAACCCTTATTTTTATAGAGAACGCCTAAAGAGGCTTGTTTGCTTTCCATAATAGGAATGCTCTCGTTATCAGTAAGCTGCCATCGTCTGCTTTCAATTCCTAAAAAATCATTTTGAAAATTGATAATCTGCGATGTGCTTTGATGTTTAAATTCTCCCAATGCTTCGATTTCAAAATGATCGCCTAGAGTCTTGCGCAGGCTTAACCTAGGTTCTATAATTACTTTTTTAAATTTAGTCAGGTAATTTGCCCGTATTCCGGCGCGAACTGAAAAGTCTTTTGTAGCATTAGTAAACCAGGTCTGTCCAAAAGCTCCATGTTCTCTTAAAACTTCTTCATCACGTCTTACAAATCGCGGCAAATCAATATCCCTTAAATTAATGACTTCAGTTTCCGTAAAACTATATCCAAGTTTGAATTGCCATTTATTTTTTAAGACTACATTTTCAACTTTAAGGCTTGTTTCTGAAACTGTATTTTCTTGTAAAAAGAATTGCTGAGATAGCACATCAGCATTTATAGAACGCAATTTGTAATTGCTCTCATAAATGCTAAAACTGGTGAAAAAATCTTCTTTCCATTGTCTTTTGTAATGTATTCCTGCGCCGATGCTGTTTTGAGATGCGCTACTTTCTTTCGTCTGTAAATTTCCATTGAAACGAGCTGTTTCATTAAAGCTCAAGTTATTATTAAGAAGGATAAAATTCACCCGGAACACATCTTTGTCTGTGGGGCTATACAACCATCGTAAAGAGGTATCGTAAAAATCAAATCCTTGATCAGAACTGCTAACTTCTGCAGCGTTATTTTGAGCTTCTGTATATTGTGTGACTCGATCAAAATAGCTGTTGTAGGTTGGTGATCGATAAAGATCATCCAGTGATTTTCTAGAGGCTACTTGTAAAGAAGACTTATTACCTATCGGAATATTTGAAAACAATTCTGCATTTAAAAAATTGACTCCTAGGTTTCCGCTAAAATTTGAATTCACTTTTTTATCTGTCTGCATATGAATCGTTCCCGAAATTCCATCAGTAAACGATACATCTGTTCCATTATTAATGACACTTGTAGATTGAGTCATGTGAGGATTAAAGCTAGAGATGAGCCCAAAAAAATGACCTGTTTGGTACATTTTAATATCATCCCATAGTAGGAGGTTTTGATCATTTGATCCACCTCGTATATTGATATTTGAAACGGTTTCATCCACACTATTAATGCTCGGCAACGCCTGAACAGTTTGCAGCACGTCAGCCTCGATTAAACCAGGTAAAAGACTAAACTTATTATAGTCTATAGACGTGGTCCAATCTTCATTTTTATCAATTCCTCTAACCAGATAAGCCTCGAGTAACACGGTGTTTATAAATTCCTGTTCAACTGACATAGAAATGATAGCACATTCTACTAAATCAAACTTACTCGCTTGAAGTGTGATCGCCTTAAAGCCTATGTATCTAATACTTACTACTTCTTCCAAGGATGATAGATCGATCTCAAAATAACCAGTCGCATCACTCACCGCATCATCCTTGCTTCCAGAAATTGTTGCTCCTAAAAGCGGCTGCTGTAGTGGAGCATCATAAATAAACCCACAAAATTTAATGGCTTCAGAAATAGTTATAACCGCAGCACTAACTTGGTTAAACACCAGGTTCGTTTGCTCGGAGAGATTTTCAATCTTAAAGGTAAGGCTGGACTCTTTAGGTAAGGGGTACACTTTTACCTCTTTGAGGATACTGCTCTCATAATTAAAAACTACCGAATGAATTGCAGTAATCTCATTTAACACCTCTATAATAGGCACCTTTTGCATTTGACTTTGTCCAAATGAAGTTTGAAAAGCTAGAAAGATGGTTAGGAGAGCTATATAATATCTATTCATGTCCATTCCTGATCACTACCTCCTTATCATTCCGTATGATATAAGTCATATCAAGTGGTTGCGTTATAGATCTTAATGCATTCTCCAGATCATCATGTTCAAAAGCTCCTGTAAAACTCATAGTAGTGTCCGTTGGAAACTGAATTTTCACTTGGTACTGATCTTCTAATTCTAGAACCACATTTTTAAATGCAGCATTTTCAAAAACACTCATATTGTTCAACCAGGTAGGTTGCGATAACGACACATCACTTTTCAAAACTTTACCAGATCCTAGGGTAAATTCTGTACCTGCTGGTACTTGGACTAAGTTATTGTTATAAGCTACTTGTACCAAGCCTTCATAACAAGAAACTTTAAAAACACCTTCTCTAGACAACACATTAAATTCGGTACCTAAAACACTTACTGTTCCTTGATTGGTAATGACATCAAAACGTTTTCCTTTTTCTACATCAAAAAAGGCTTCCCCTTTAAGATTCAATACCCTTTTATCCTCCCATTTAGAGGCATTATAAAAAAGCTCAGAGGTTTCATTTAAGTTGACTATAGAGTTATCTGGAAGAGTAATTAATTCCTTTTGTCCGGTAATAGTGGCAAAAGTATTGATTTGGTCTCGATCTAAATAGGTGTAAATCCCAATACCAAGTATAAAAACAGCTGCTATTCTAGTAGCCAGGTTCCACCATTGAACAGTTTTTTTCTTTTTAATTTTTAACTTACTTTGAAGAAATTCAAAATCAGCAACTTTTTCCTGAGCACCTCCTTTGAAACGTTGTGCTTCTTCAATTATTTCTTTATATAATTCAGAGCCCTCTATAGCTTTAAAAGCCTTCGCCTCTGCCTCAGACAAGTCATTGTTCAACCATTTTTTAAGTAAATATTCTTTTTCCATTAGATGATGCTCTATATATAAAACAATTCAATTGAGAAATATCCCATAATTATTTTCGGTTCAATTCTTCTATTTGGCTTTTTAACTTTTTTAGTGCGGCATATATTCGGTGTTCCACCACCTTTTTAGTGACTCCTAGCATTTCTGCTATTTCATTATGGGTCTTGCCATCTACCTTGCTGAGTAAAAAAGCAACTCTTTCCTCTTCTTTCAAATCAGATAAAGCACCTTCGAGCTTTACTAAAAATTCTTTTTTACGCAAAATAAATTCAGGTGATTCGTTGGTATAGTCCTTAGGTTTTACCTTTTGATATTTAAGCACTACTTTTTGATGCTTCACTTCGTTTAACATCATATTTGTTGAAGTGGTATACAGATAAGACTTTGCTGCTTCTGGGGCTATTTTAGAACAATTTTCCCAAAGCTTTATAAATGCCTCTTGTACTTTGTCTGCTGGATTTAACAAAGCTCCATATTTATAAAGCAGAATATTACTCAAACTTTGGGCGTACTTTTCATATAGTTTTGAAAAATATAATTTATCGCAAATGTTTTTATGCAGAGATCTAGGCAATGAGTAGTTTTTCTTTGTTTAAGTCTAGAAAGGTAAATAAAAAACATAGATTTATCGGGAGAATCAATCCTTGAGTTGTTTTAATAATAAGAAGCCTATAATACAATAAAAACTATCTACACCTTATTATAAAATAGGATCACAAAATAAAAACTGAACCATGAAAACTTTTAAACCTTTACTGTTCCTCTTATTAGGATTGCTTATCATTTTCACTTCTTGTCGTTCAGAAAATGATTTATCTATTGATCCTCCTGCAGAAGAAGCCCTTACTGCAAATTCAGCAGTAGCACTTCTCCTGTTAAAGACTGCATTAAATGATGGTTCTTCAGATAATATTATAGACAGTGCCAACTGTTTAAGTGTACAACTACCTGTAACCCTTACTGTAAACGGAACCACCTTAATCGTAAATAATGAAGATGGTTATCAAGAAATTGAGGACATCATAGACTCGTTTAATGACGACATAGATTCCATAGTTATTTCTTATCCTATAGTAGTGGTTTTAGAAGACTATTCTACAGTCACTGTAAACTCTGATACAGAATTAAGGGCACTTGCTTCAAACTGTGCTGGTGAGAATGAAAATGATGATGACATTGAATGTATCGATTTTCAATATCCCATAACAGCATCTGTTTTTAATATAAACAATGATGTCATTAATACCATTACGATCAATAATGATAATGACATGTATGATTTTATAGATGACTTAGATCAATTTACAGCGGTAACCATCAACTTCCCGATTGCACTCTTACTTGCAGATGGCACTACACAAAACGTATCCACTATTCAAGAGCTAGAAAATGCTATTGAAGCCGCAGAGGACACTTGTGATGAAGACGATGATTACGACTACGATGATGACGATTGTGACTTTTGTACTACAAATGACCTGGACAGCCTTTTTGCCACTTGTACCGACTGGGAAGTAAGTGAGTTAGAAAGAAACGATACCGACCTTACAGATAGCTATGACGGTTACTTGTTCTCTTTCAATAATGATGGAACCTTAACCGTAGTAGATGGCACAACTACATGGAATGGGACTTGGACCGCTTCAGGAACAGGAAATAACATCACGGTAACTATAAATTTAAATGGATTACCCGATTTTAATACTACTTGGAACTTAGTAGAAATAGAACAAGAACCAGGTGAGGCTAATTTTGATTTGCAATTAGGTGATGACGAGTTAAGTTTTCTGAGCGACTGTTAAATAGCATAAAACCATTTTTTATTCTCAATAAATTAGAAGGCCAACCACCGTATTGTGGTTGGCTTTTTTATTGCACGCTTTCGCGAAAGCGGAAACAAATACATTCCACAACCTATAATCTGAACCATAATAAGTAACTAATTTGTAAAAAACCTAGATACTAAAATAGAGCATCATATAAATTCTGATATTTTTCTACTCCTACAGAAAAGAATAGGTTACTTAACAGATCATAAAACTAATGAATTACAACTTTATCCCGTTGCTATTGAATTGTTTAAATAACAAACGTGAAAAACGACAAATTTCTTGGGACTTTCAATCTTTGAGTTGTTTTAATTTATAGAGGCTGTATTTTAATAACTAAATAATAAAAACTGCCCAACACTAAAAAAACAAAACATGAAAACTTTAAAAATCACTTTATTCCTATTAGTAGGATTATTAATAAGCATTACTTCTTGTGATACAGATGATGGTTTAAATAATGATCGTACAGACGCGACCATTACCGCAAACTCAAATGTGGCACTTCTTATGAGTAAGACTGCAACCAATGATGGTTCTGCAGATAACATTATAGATAGTGCCAACTGTTTAAGTGTTCAATTACCGGTAACAGTTACCGTAAACGGCACCACACTTATCATTGATGACGAGGATGGATATGAGGATATTGAAGATATCATTGATCTATTCGATGATGATGTAGACAGTGTAGTCATCTCCTATCCCATTACAGTAATTCTAGCAGATTATTCAACAGTAACAGTAAACTCTGATACTGAATTAGCAACACTTACTGCAACTTGTACAGATGAAAATGACGATGATGATGACATCGAATGCATTGACTTTCAATACCCTATTACGGCGTCAGTTTTTGATACCAACAACGTGTTAGTGAATACGATTACCATCAATAACGATAATGACATGTATGATTTTATAGATGATCTGGAGGAGTTTGCGTCAGTAACAATTAATTTCCCTATTACCGTGATACTTGCTGACGGAACAACGCAAACCGTTACTACTATTCAAGAGCTAGAAAATGCTATTGAAACAGCTGAAGACAGTTGTGATGAAGACGACGATTATGATTATGATGATGACGATTGTGATACTTGTACAACAGCTGATTTAGATCGTATTTTTGCTGCTTGTCTACAATTTGAAGTAGACGACTTAACAAGAAATGATACCGATCTTGAAGATAACTATGCAGGATATGTTTTTACATTTAACAATGATGGAACCATAACGGTTGTTGAAAACACCACTACATGGAATGGATCCTGGTCAGCTTCAGGGACTGCAAATGATATTGATATCATCATAAATATAAACGGTTTACCAGATTTTAATGCCAGCTGGAACTTGCATGAAATCGAACAAGAATTAGGAGAAACTGAAGTTGAGCTAAGACTAGGTGATGATCGTTTAAGCTTTGAAAGCGATTGTTAAATCGCTTTCAATCATCAAACCAACCGATTGATGACCTATTCCAAAAATAGAACTTGATATTTTGAAAAAGAAAGAAAACATCTATCTTACTGATGGATGAAAACTGAAGAGCCAGCCCTATAATTATGACTGGCTCTTTTTGTTGTACGAGCTTTCTGAATTAAACTTTATAAGTCTGAAATGTATTTTTTAGTTCAAATATGGTGATTCTTATTACTTCTGTAAACCAATTTATAAACTGGGATTTAAGCTTATATTTGCAGCTTTCTAAAATGGTATATTCCGCAGTACTTTTTCTATGACATTACATGTCCAAATTACCCCAAGAGCATAAATTTATTGATCTCTCCGATTACGGAAGACCAGTAGCAAAGATGATCGCCAACTCCTTAAAAAACACTTCGTTCACGCCTATTCATGTGACCATAGGTTTTATCATATCCGGACTCATAGCTATTTACTGTATTCTACAAGAGTACTTTTGGCTGGCTGGATTCTTTTTGATATTCAAATCCATACTTGATGCCGCAGATGGTGAGCTGGCTCGCGTAAAACAAAAACCATCCTACACGGGTCGTTATTTAGATTCGGTGTCAGACATTATCCTAAACGCTTTGTTTTTCCTATCTATCTGGTTCATTACAGATACTCCTATATGGATCTGTATTACCGCCTTTTTAGGACTGCAGTTACAAGGAACACTGTACAACTACTACTACGTGATTTTGCGAAATAAATTTGATGGTGATACTACCAGTCGTGTATTTGAAACCAAAACACCAGTGGCATTAAAAGGCGAAAAACAACAACATGTCAATGTCCTTTTTAGTTTGTACCTATTCTTTTATGGGGCTTTTGATAAGACCATTTATACTTTAGATCGCAATGCAGGAATTGGAAAAATATTCCCCAAATGGTTCATGACTAGTGTTTCTACCTTTGGTCTGGGTTTCCAATTACTCATCATTTCTGTAATGCTGGTATTGGATTTTAAAGCTCTTATACTGCCATTCTTTTTGGCGTATACAGTCATGGTTTTTATTTTTATTGGGGTTAGGAAGGCTTTTTATTAAAAAATAGTTTTAAAAAACTTTTCTAAGTGTTTTGAAGAATTTAAACACACCAACTATTTTTAAATCTTATTCGTAAATTAGCTTCCTTTAATATTTTCTTTTTCAAAAATTGCTTTAAATGTAAGTTCAACTAATATGGAATACGATTATATCATAATAGGAAGCGGCTTTGGAGGATCTGTTAGTGCGTTGCGGTTATCTCAAAAAGGATATAAAGTCTTGGTAATTGAAAAGGGAAAATGGTATCAAGCAAAAGACTTTCCTAAAACCAATTGGAACTTCAGAAAATGGTTATGGGTGCCGTATCTAAGGTTTTTTGGAATCATGAAACTTTCTGTTTTTAAACATATTGCGATTATTTCTGGAACTGGTGTGGGCGGTGGTTCTTTAGTATACGCCAATACCCTACCCACACCAAAAACTACATTTTTCAACTCTGGTAGTTGGAAAGAATTAAACGACTGGGAAACCGAGCTACAGCCTCATTACGATACGGCACTTCAAATGTTAGGCGCTACAAAAAATCCTAAATTATTTGATGGGGATCTAGGTCTCCACAAAGTTGCAAAAGATTTAAATATCAAGGAAAAATTTGATGCTACTCGAGTTGCTGTCTTTTTTGGTGAGCCTGATGTTACTGTAAAGGACCCCTACTTTAAAGGTAAAGGACCAGAACGTGCTGGATGTAATTTTTGTGGTGCTTGCATGACTGGCTGTAGATACAATGCAAAAAATACCCTGGATAAAAACTACCTCTATCTCGCACAAAAAAATGGTGCAGAAATACGCGCTGAAAATGAAGTGATTGATGTGCAGCCTATAAATGCTGCTGATGGTTCTCAAGGCTATCAAGTTTCCATAAAAAGCAGTACTAAGTTATTTGCTAAGCGTAAAATAATAAAAACCAAAGGAGTGATCTTTTCTGGTGGTGTTTTAGGTACGGTAAAGTTACTTTTAAAACTCAAAATGAAATCACTACCCCATTTATCAGATAAGTTGGGTGAAGATATACGCAGTAATAATGAAACCTTGATAAGTGTTAGTGGGTTGGAAAAAGATAAAAATTATTCTAAAGGTATTGCCATAGGCAGCATTCTCCACACCGATGAAAACAGTCATCTAGAAATTTGCCGGTATGGAGAGGGCTCCGACGCCTGGAAATTAGCTCATTTGCCCTATGTTACCGGTTCTAATGTGACCTCACGTATTTTTAAGACAATAGGTAAGCTTTTTAAACATCCTGTAGATTATTTTAAAATTTATTTTGTTAACGGTTGGGCAAAAAACACAGTTGTCTTACTATTTATGCAAACGCTGGATAGTACCTTAAAGTTTAAACGCAACGCGATTGGGCAAATGTCCTCGACTGTAAGTACAGGTAAAGCTCCTACGCCTTTTATCCCAGAGTCTATACAGCTGGTGAAGGCCTACAGCAAAGCCATCAAAGGAGTAAGTACCTCTTTTGCGTTAGAGACACTTGCAGGGATTCCTTCTACCGCACATATTCTGGGCGGTGCCGTTATGGGGAAAGACAGCACAACCGGTGTGATTGATAAAGACAATAAAGTTTTTGGCTACATCAATATGTTAGTGATCGATGGAGCAATGATATCAGCTAATCCGGGTGTAAATCCATCGCTAACCATAACTGCTATTGCCGAAAAAGCTATGGGTGAAATTCCAAACAAATAGAAGAACATCCTTTAGAATTGGCAGGCTAAGTCTAGTTTTTCAATCACTGACAAAAATTCAGTCAACTAATTTTGTTTTTCTATTAGAGATGTATTAAAGTTAATGATCTAAAAATTTAGTATACCTTAGACTTTACGACTGACCGGTTAACTATCGCTTAAAAAGGGGGCTAAATAATATGCAAAAGAACAAAATGATATTCCTATTTGAAAAATTTTTCTCTGATAAGACTCGGGAAAGAACTGAAAAAGTCATTCTCAATCTTGCTCTTCTCAGCTTTTTTGTTCACCTAGCAGTGATCTATTTATTCAAATTTGATTTTATAGAGTTATCTATAGACACCGGATTATTAAAAAACCCTATATCTGCCGTTTACACGCCATTTTCTTTTATCCTAATCTACGAGGTTTATTTACTTATTTATTATTTACCTCAGTCCATCACTACCTATATCACCAAGCAATATGAAATTATAACGTTGATCATTATTCGTAAATTATTTAAAGACTTAGCTTCTTTAGAACTTTCTTCTGAGTGGTTTGAAATAAAAGGAGATTTACAATTTACTTATGATTTAATAGGATCACTACTGCTATTCTATTTTATATTTCAATTTCAAAAGCAAGGCAGAAGAAAATTAACTCTAATAAATAACATAAAGCCCAGAGTGGAAAAGTTCATTTATAAGAAAAAAGTAATTGCCGTTATTTTGGTGCCATTATTCTTTGTTATGGCCTTGTACACTCTTGTCACTTGGGCTATAGGGTTTTCTCTTACTCCTAATGACTTAGCACCTTTTGAGAGTATCAACAATCTATTTTTTGACGAGTTTTTTACCGTGCTTATTTTAGTTGATGTGGTACTTCTTCTAATATCATTATTTTATACTGATCAATTTCATAAGATCATTAGAAACTCCGGATTTATTATATCTACCATTTTAATAAGGATGTCTTTTGGAGTGAGTGGTGCGATCAGTACTATTTTAATTGTGGTGGCTGTTCTTTTTGGACTTGCCATGATTACCGTTCACAATAAATATGAAAAGGACATACTCGATAGAGCTTCTGATAAAATATAGCAGCAATAAGTCTACAAATAAAAGTGATTAAAAAGTAAATTTGGTGCAGATGCGCAGGCCTCTTTTGTCATTAAAATCAATCCAGTAGGGCAAGGTATCTTAGAACTTTTATTCCAAAAGTAAGCTGTTTAAATCCAAAAGTATGGAACAAAATCAAAGTTGACGGTATACATAGCCAAATCTTGAGCAACAAATTAATGCAAACCCATCATTTAAAGATCGGTTCACAGGTGGATGATCTTCTCGCTTTACAGGTCGACGATGATGACTTTTTATGATCGATTAGGTTTTGATAAATCTTCTAAACACCAGTTTAAATAGGTTTTATAAATTGGAATCAAAGAGAACCTGCTAGGTTAATAGTATTCATAGAGTAGCTCGCGCCAGTATCGCCGTAAGAAAATCGTCCCTATATAAATCACCGTAAACCACTTAAAAAAACTTAGCTAATGACGGTTTTACCTATGGAAAGGCTTAAAAATAAAAACGCCTCGCAAGTTGCGAGGCGTTGTAAATATGACTAAAACTCTAAGAAAATTACTTCTTAAATTTTGAGTATTTGTTTTTAAATTTATCAATACGACCAGCAGTATCGATAAGTTTGCTTTCTCCCGTATAAAATGGGTGAGATGTACGAGAAATCTCTAATTTGATCAATGGATATTCTGATCCTTCAAAATCGATGGTCTCGCTAGTATTTGCAGTAGATTTGGTAATGAAAACTTCTTCATTAGACATATCCTTAAACGCTACTAATCTATAATTCTCTGGGTGTATTCCTTTTTGCATGACTTAAATCTTATTCTTTTGCGGCTGCAAATTTAATTATTTTTCTTTAAATAACAACCTTTTAATTCCTAATTAATTTAAAACAAATGTAAGGCTTAAAACCACACCTCCTAGCTTTATATTTGCGTTCTTATTTAAAAACCATTTTTGTGGAACAAACGATCAAGAGAAACTCCTTAATTTTAGGACTTGTAGGAGCATTATTTACCCTAGGAATCTATATGTACATGTGGAAGGCCCAGGATTATTTAAACCCGCTATTAAACACATCTATATATATTTACCCCATCATATTTGGTGTCATCGCACAAGTGTGGGCAAGGGTCGTAATGAATGGTAAGGTTTCTTTTAGACAAGTTATCTTAGCTTACTTCATTTGTATCCTTTTGGTTTTTATAACCGAATCCATTACCTACTACCTTTTGCTTAACCATATCGATACCAACGCCAAAGAAATTTTATTACAAGCATGGCGTGGCATTAATGACAAGACTCAGAGCAACCTGGCCCAGGTTAAAGTATTCAAAGAACCAACTTTTTCTTTATCAGAATTTGCCTTAGGATTTGCGACTAAAACTCTTATGTTTACCGTTCCAGGGTTGATTTCTGGACTCGTTATTAGTAAAATACCTCAGCGATAGTTGGTAGTATTTTCCTTATTATATTTGGATATTAAATGCTCAAGATTAATATGATGGACTCAACCTTAAAAAAAATATCATTTAAAAACGGACTCCTAGGTTTTACACTTTTCATAGTGGCCTATTTTATCATGTGGAAAATAAACCTAAGTCTTTTCCTAAATCCACTAATTACCTACCCTCTTTCAATTGCGATGTTTATTTTGGCTGTTTACTCTCAAAAACAAGCCAAAAAAGAATTAGGTGGTTACATCAGTTTTGGGACTGCCCTACTCTACTTTGTAATTACCACTGCCATTGCGTTCTTTGGTTATGTAGTTGCAAGTATTTTAATTTTCAATATTATTGATTCAGGCGCAAAACAGGAATTGCTGGAGCTTACCATAAAGGCATCTGTAGAAATGAGTGAGAAAATGCTGGGTTGGTTGGGTATGGAAGATGCTGCTGGACAAGTTTCGGAAGATCAAATACGTGATTCTATGAAAATTAGCCCCACTCCTTTTGGCATTACTAGTCTTATCATTGGATACCTAGGTAATTTGGCGTTTTTTACTGTCCTTGGCTTGATCTCCAGTCTAATTATTAAAAAGGATAAACCTTACGAGTTTGAATAAAACCGATCTTTCCATAATCATCCCGCTTCTAAATGAGGCAGAATCGCTTCCAGAATTGCAGGCATGGATCAATCGCGTCATGGAAACCACCGTTGTATCTTATGAAGTTATTTATATAGATGATGGTAGTACGGATGCAAGTTGGGACATCATAAGCAAGCTTTCGCGCCATGCCTACCAGCAGGAAGAAAAGCAGAATCAAGTTCAGGCTCTTAACCCTATAAAAGGCATCAAGTTTCAGACGAACTACGGGAAGTCTCAGGCATTACATGCAGGTTTTAAACTCGCTCAAGGAAAAGTAGTTATTACTATGGATGCAGATCTTCAGGACTCTCCAAGTGAAATTCCAGAGTTGTATCAAATGATTACAGAAGGTAATTTCGATCTTGTCAGCGGCTGGAAAAAAAAGCGTTACGACAGTGTTATTTCTAAAAACTTACCCAGCAAACTCTTCAATTGGGCCGCACGTAAAACTAGTGGTGTACAACTCAATGATTTTAATTGCGGCTTAAAAGCGTACAAAAGCGAAGTCGTAAAAAATATAGATGTCCACGGCGAGATGCACCGTTATATTCCTGTTTTAGCAAAAAATGCAGGATTTACGAACATCACACAAAAAGAGGTTATTCATCAAGCGCGTAAATACGGTACGACTAAATTTGGTTACGAGCGTTTTATCAATGGCTTTTTAGATTTGATCACTATTGCTTTTATTTCAAAATACGGCAAACGACCTATGCACCTTTTTGGCACCTTAGGTGTCATCATGTTTTTGATAGGCTTTATAATTGCCGGCTACGTGGGCATTTCAAAGCTCTACCGTATGGCATATGATATTCCTTATAATTTAGTAACAGATAACCCTTGGTTTTTTATCGCGTTAACCAGTATGATTCTAGGAACGCTTTTCTTTATTGCAGGTTTCTTAGGAGAACTTATTCTAAGAAATGGCCATCAAGGGAATCGCTATACAGTGGCACAAGAGATTTAGTAGGCAGTAGTCTTGGTACAACCAATTACTAAATACAATAGATTTATCTCAAAACTATACGACCCATTGCGCTACTTAGTAGGCAGTAGGTAGGTGGATTTACAGCAAGCTGTAAATATGAGTAGGCAGTAGTCTTGGTACAACCAATTACTAAATACAATAGATTTATCTCAAAATTACACGACCCATTGCGCTACTTAGTAGGCAGTAGGTAGGTGGATTTACAGCAAGCTGTAAATATGAGTAGGCAGTAGTCTTGGTACAACCAATTACTAAATACAATAGATTTATCTCAAAATTATACGACCCATTGCGCTACTTAGTAGGCAGTAGGCAGGTGGATTTACAGCAAGCTGTAAATATGAGTAGGCAGTAGCCTTGGTACAACCATTTACTAAATACAATAGATTTATCTCAAAATTATACGACCCATTACGCTACTTAGTAGGCAGTAGGCAGGTGGATTTACAGCAAGCTGTAAATATGAGTAGGCAGTAGTCTTGGTACAAGCATTTACTAAATGCAATAGATTTATCTCAAAATTATACGACCCATTACGCTAATTAGTAGGCAGTAGGCAGGTGGATTTACAGCAAGCTGTAAATATGAGTAGGCAGTAGTCTTGGTACAACCAATTACTAAATGCAATAGATTTATCTCAAAATTATACGACCCATTACGCTACTTAGTAGGCAGTAGGTAGGTGGATTTACAGCAAGCTGTAAATATGAGTAGGCAGTAGTCTTGGTACAACCATTTACTAAATACAATAGATTTATCTCAAAATTATACGACCCATTGCGCTACTTAGTAGGCAGTAGGTAGGTGGATTTACAGCAAGCTGTAAATATGAGTAGGCAGTAGTCTTGGTACAACCATTTACTAAATACAATAGATTTATCTCAAAATTATACGACCCATTGCGCTAATTAGTAGGCAGTAGGTAGGTGGATTTACAGCAAGCTGTAAATATGAGTAGGCAGTAGTCTTGGTACAACCAATTACTAAATGCAATAGATTTATCTCAAAATTATACGACCCATTGCGCTACTTAGTAGGCAGTAGGCAGGTGGATTTACAGCAAGCTGTAAATGTGAGTAGGCAATCACTACCTCGTAAAGCAGTTCGATAGCTTATTCACTTTTGTTTACTCAGCTATCAACGCCACCTACTGTCTACTTCACATTTGTGAGCAAAGCGAACAAATCAACCTGCCGACTGCCTACTCTTTTTACTGCCTACTCAAATTTGTGAGCGCAGCAAACAAATCCACCTGCCTACTGCCTACTCAAATTTGTGAGCGCAGCAAACAAATGAACCTGCCTACTGCCTACTCTTTTTACTGCCTACTCACATTTGTGAGCGCAGCAAACAAATCAACCTGCCTACTGCCTACTCTTTTACTGCCTACTCAAATTTGTGAGCGCAGCAAACAAATGAACCTGCCTACTGCCTACTCACATTTGTGAGCGCAGCAAACAAATGAACCTGCCTACTGCCTACTCTTTTTACTGCCTACTTATACCTATATTTGTCTAAGAACATATGCTTTTCCTACATGAACAAAGAACACATCCTTAAAACTGCACAATCCTGGACTCACGAGCCATTTGACGAGACTACTATAACACGCACCCTAGCGTTAATCACAGCAGATAATGATGAGTTTCAAGAATCATTTTATAAAGATCTAGAGTTTGGTACTGGTGGAATGCGCGGTATTATGGGTGTGGGAACCAACCGTATTAATAAATATACTTTAGGAAAAAATACACAGGGTATTTCTCAATATCTAAATGTGCAATTTCCTAATGAGCAAATAAAAGTCGCTATAGCCTACGATTGCCGTCACAATTCTAAAGAGCTCGCACAAATAGTAGCAGACGTTTTCAGTGCTAATGGTATTTATGTATACCTTTTTGCAGAATTGCGCCCTACTCCACTGCTTTCTTATACCGTTAAGGCAAAAGGTTGCCACGCAGGAATCGTATTGACTGCAAGTCATAATCCGCCAGAGTATAATGGTTACAAAGTATACTGGCAAGATGGTGGTCAGTTGGTCCCACCACAGGATCAAGAAATATTAGATATAATTGGTTCCACAGACTTTAGTGACATCCACTTTAATGGGAATCCTAAATTAATTGAATTACTTACTGAAGAGGATGATAATGCCTTTATAGAAGCCAGTATCAAAGCCGGCAGAACAGCGGGTGATATAGATCGATCTCGATTAAAAATTGTTTTTACCAGTCTTCACGGTACGAGTATTACCCTAATTCCAGAAACTTTAAAACGCGCTGGATACACCGATTTACATGTCGTTAAAGAACAAGCTTTTCCAGATGGTAATTTCCCAACGGTTAAATCTCCTAATCCGGAAGAGCCAGAAGCATTAAAAATGGCTGTTGATCTGGCCGATAAAATTCATGCTGATATTGTTATAGGAACAGATCCAGATGGCGACCGTTTAGGCGTTGCTGTTCGTGATAATGATGGTAAAATGGTATTATTGAATGGCAACCAGACCATGATTGCTATGACCGATTTCCTTTTGAAGCAAACCGATTTAAAATCCTTAAAAGATCCCTTTATAGGCTCTACTATAGTTTCTACACCTATGATGCACGATTTAGCGCATTCCTATGACGTAGAATGTAAAGAAGGTCTGACTGGTTTTAAATGGATTGCCAAAATGATTGAAGACTATCCTCAGCAAGATTTTATAGGTGGTGGCGAGGAAAGTTTTGGATATATGGTAGGTGATTTTGTACGTGATAAAGATGCGGTTACTGCAGCATTATTAGCTTGTGAGATGTACGCTTTTGCGAAAGCGAATGCTTCAACAACCTATCAAGAATTGATCAAGCTCTATGTAAAACACGGCTGTTATCAAGAAAAGCTCGTTTCGCTTGTCAAAAAAGGAATTTCTGGAGCAGAAGAGATCAAGCAAATGATGGTTGATTTAAGGGAAAATCCGCCTGCTCAGATAGGTGGACAAGATGTCACGATCATAGAAGACTATGCAGCCAGTACTAGAGTCAACAAGCAGTTGAACAAAAAAGAACTCATTGCTATTCCAAAATCTAATGTTTTGATTTTCTATCTAGCAGATGGCTCAAAGATTGCAGCGCGGCCTAGTGGAACAGAACCTAAGATAAAGTTCTATATCTCGGTGAAAACGGCGCTGGATCAAGTGGAAAATTATACGGAAGTCCATGCGCAGTTAGAAGAAAAAATTAAAGGCATTCTTGCCAGTTTTGACAGATAAATAAATGAATTATTTTAAAGAGATTTTACGGTACGCTAAGCCTTATAAGAGCTATGGAATACTGAATATAATTTGTAATGTGTTTTTTGCTTTTTTTGGAGCATTGAGTTTCATTTCACTTATCCCAATGCTGGACGTTCTGTTTGACAAGACACAACAAGTCACTACAAAACCAGAGTGGACAGGTATACTTGATTTGATGTCGTACATTAAAGGCTCCATGGGTTTCTACTTAACTAGCGAAATAGGCAATAAAGAAACCGCTTTACTGCTGGTTATAGGGTTGGTACTAGTGCTTTTCTTTTTAAAAAATTTATTTGGCTATTTAGGAATGTACTTTATTGCGTTTCTGCGCAATGGCGTTTTGAGAGATATTAGAAATGATATGTATTCCAAAATTGTACACCTTCCCATCGCCTATTTTTCTGAAAAAAGAAAAGGTGATGTGATTGCACGAACAAGTGCTGATGTACTGCAAGTACAAAACAGTTTTTTGTCCATATTAGAACTTATAGTCAAAGAGCCTTTAAATATTGTTTTTTCTTTAGCGCTTATGATTGTTATAAGCCCTAAGCTCACCATCTTCATGCTTCTATTTTTACCTGTCTCTGGTTTTTTAATCTCTCGTATAGGTAAGAAACTCAAAAAACGAAGCGATCAAGTTCAAAAAGAACAAGGATATTTCATGTCCTTACTAGAAGAAACTTTAGGCGGGCTTAAAGTAATCAAAGGTTTTAATGCTGAAAACAGGTTAGAAGAAAGTTTTCAAAATAGCACCGGCAGACTTTATAGATTTTCGGTAAAGCTTAATCACAGAAAAGGTCTAGCGAGTCCAGTCAGTGAATTTCTTGGAATTTTGGTTATAGGTATTTTACTTTGGTATGGTGGTCGTCTTGTCATTGTAGAGCAAGCTATTGAAGGAACCACCTTTATAGGTTTTATGTTGCTTGCTTATGGGATTTTAACTCCAGCAAAAGCACTTTCAAAAGCCAGCTATCAAGTAAAAGAAGGTGATGCAGCTGCCCAGCGTGTGCTAGAAATCCTTCATACTAAAAATGATATCGCAGATCAACAAGGAGCTGTTGCTATTCCCGCTTTCGCGAAAGCGATAAAAGTCAACAACATCACCTTCTCTTACCTGGAAGAACCGGTTCTCAAAAACTTCTCCCTAAACATTCCTAAAGGAACCAGTGTAGCTCTAGTCGGGCAAAGTGGTTCTGGAAAAAGTACAATTGCAAATCTACTCACTAGATTCTATGATGTAGAAGAAGGGACTATTACCATAGACGACTTGAATATTAAAGATGTAACGCTTAAAAGTCTACGAGATCAAATAGCGATTGTAACTCAAGATTCTATTTTATTTAACGATACCATCGCTACTAACGTGGCACTGAGTGACAAAAATGCTTCGGAAGAACGAATTATCGATGCCTTGAAAATTGCGAATGCTTGGGAATTTGTAAAAGAACTTCCTGAAGGCATTCATACCAACATAGGTGACAGTGGTAACAAACTAAGCGGCGGGCAGAAACAACGTCTTTCTATCGCTCGAGCGGTACTCAAAAACGCACCAATTTTGATACTGGATGAGGCCACCAGTGCTCTTGATACAGAAAGTGAACGACTGGTACAAGATGCACTGGAAAAAGTAATGAAAAATAGAACCTCTATAGTCATCGCCCACCGACTCTCTACCATTCAAAATGCCGATCATATAGTAGTTATGAAAAAAGGAGAAATAGTAGAGCAAGGAACACATATAGAATTGCTTGCTAAAAAAGGCCTTTATCACAGTCTGGTAGGTATGCAAAGCCTGGGATCATAACTTTTAGTATATTTATCGTATAAAATTAAAAAAAATGAAAAAGTGTATTCTTTTAGTTGCATTTTTAATCGCTGGTACTTCCTTGTCACCCGCTCAAGAGTCTGTAGATGTATTAATGGATAAGGCTCTAAATGAAGCGGCAGCATCAGAAAAGCATGTACTAGTTAAATTTGAAGCTTCTTGGTGCGGCTGGTGTCACCGAATGACTAAACAAATAAAAGATCCAAGCATAGCTTCTTATTTTAACGAAAACTATGTAATGCTTCCCATTGTTGTTTTTGAGAACGGCGATAAAGTAGCTTTAGAAAACGCAGGCTCTAGAGCCTTGATTAAAAAATATAAAGGTGATATTGCTGGTTTGCCGTTTTGGGTCATTCTTGATGCCGCAGGAAATGTGGTCACCAACTCTTTTAATGAAAAAGGTCAAAATATAGGATGCCCTTCATCTAAGGAAGAAGTTGCTGTTTTTATAGAGAAACTTAAAGCGACTTCAAAGATGACAGATAAAGATGAAAAAAAGGTGGCGATGATCTTTACCAAAAAGTAATTCTTAAACTGCCCTTTTTAAATCTGGTTACATTTACTGCCATCTATAAGATCTGTTGATTTTTAATTATTGATAAACTTTTTCAATATGTCTTTTACTACCGCAGGCTTAATGGGTTTTGATATAAAATCATCGCATCCAGATGCAAAAGCTTTCTGTCTATCCTCTGAGTTAGTGTAGGCAGTTTGAATAATTATAGGTATGTGAGGGAACCTTTCTTTAATTGCCAGTGACGCCTTATAACCATTCATAATAGGCATTTGAATATCCATAAAAACGAGGTCTATATTGAGTTCCCGTTCCATTATTTCAATCGCTTCTTGCCCGTTTTCTGCTCTGATAATTTGAAAATCGTAGCCATTCATTTTTTCTAACAACGATTTGAGGAATAAGTAATTCAAGGCTACATCCTCAGCAATCAAAATTTTATAGAAGGAAGGAATTGGCCTTTTGGTTGATTCGTTTATTCCCTTACCACAGGATTCTTGCTTTTTTTCTATGCTTATGGGGATATTGATATGAACAGTAGTTCCCTTTCCTAAATCTGACTGAATATCGAGTTGGCCGTTCATTAATTCAACATAAGCTTTTGAAATGGTTAAGCCCAATCCCAAACCTTCAAATAACTCTGTAGTATCTTGATTGGACTTGGAATAACTATCAAAAATAGATTTCTGACGTTCGCTAGAAATTCCTATTCCAGTATCTGTAATCCTGATAATAACAGCATCTTCTTTTATAGTTGCAAAGATGATAACTTCACCCCGACACGTAAACTTAATCGCATTATCAATAACATACTTTATAATTTTAGACAACTTATTTTCATCTACGACAACACAATTTTTACTTTCAGGAATATCCAGAACTAGTTGGTATTGGATATTTTTTAACCGCTCATTATCCTTGTATTTATCAAAACATTTGGTCAATAGTTCTGTAAGAAGTACGGTGTTTTTTTGAGCCGTTAGTTGCTTGTTTTGCAGCATAGATATTTCAAGCACATTATCCATCATATCCATTAATTTCAGACAAGCTTGATTAATGATGGTAACATAATCATTTTTCTGATTCTCCTCAAGCCCCTCCTTACTTAACAAACCTGAAAAACCCATAATGGCATTCATAGGAGTACGCATTTCATGGGTAATATTATTAATAAACGAAGTCTTTAATTTGCTGCTTTGCTCGGCATTAATTTTGGCCTTTTTAAGTTCACTTGTTTTTGAATTAATTACATATTTTAAGTACCTATTAAATACTATTATCAATAGTAACAAACATAAAATTCCAATACACAACTTGACCCAGAAAGATACTCTAAGGTAAAAAGGCTTGTTAAAGGTCACCAACCAGGAATCGATGATTTCTTGCTTATCCTGATAGGCAACACTCTGCATAGCATTATAAATAACATCATTGAGCATGACATCATTCTTTACAACAGCTATGGATGGTTCATAATCGCTACCTGTGTATTTTAAAATCTCTAAATCATTAAAGCTTTTGGACTCTATATAATAAGTCACTACAGCTTTGGGGCCGACAAAATAACCTTCTCCACTTTCAGAAATGTTTTTTAGACATTCCAGATCAGTTCCACATGGGGTTAAAATCGTCGCTTTAGGAAATTGAATTTTTAGATTTTCAACTATTGCAAAGCCTTCGGGCAAATAAAAGGTTGCCGTTTCAAAATCTGTTATGGTCTTTGTTGGCCCTTGAGCTTTCTTACCTACAATCACATAAGGTGATTCAAACAATTTAAAATAAAAATTAAGATATTCTCTTCTGGATGGAGATTCTTGGATTTCAAGAATTAGATCTAATTTATTGTTACGAGCATCTTCCATGATTTTTGAAAAATCATCGTATTTCTTAATATCAAATTTGAACTGCGCCCTTTTTTCTAGAAGCTTTAAATAATCCATAAGGATTCCTTGTGGGTTATCCTTTTCATCCAAGAAAATATAGGGTGTATAGGATGGGTATACAGCTACCTTAATGTGTTCCCGTTCATTGAGCCATTTGCGTTCCTTTTCATTCATTATATCCGCATCCTGACAAGAAACTGTTAAAAAAAGAACGGATAGTGTTACTAACAAAAATCGTATGATATCTCTCAACCTAAGTATATTATTTACCAGAAAGTTACAAAAAATAATCTTTATAATAATAATAAATACGAGCTACTCTTTTACTGTCTCCCGCTTTTACAGCACCAATGACTATAGGTAAGAAAGCAGGTCTCCTTTCCTCTTTTTGGGGTCCTAAAAGCCATCTTTTAATCCTACCTTTGTTGTATTAATCTATTTATCCCTTTGATGAGTTCCATTCTGCACAGCTTTGATTCAACAAAAGATATCGATGTACCTTCAAAATTCACCTTTCCCTTTCTTTATGAGCCACATCCAATGGCTGTGGAAGCTGCAGAGCAATTAAAAACCTATATAGATGGTTTTAAAGACTGGTTTTATGATTTGAATTTAGGCCCAGAAAATTACCAACATCCGCTTGGGAAAATGTTTGGAGTTCTTGTTGTGGAAGATAGCCATGGAAAATTAGGACATCTTTGGGCATATTCTGGTGTCATTACTGGAGAGCAAAAGCATACTCCATTTGTTCCTTTAGTATTCAATATGTTTGCAGAAAACAGCAAGTATGTAAAAGAAAATTCTCAACTCGATGTATGGAATCAAAAAATCGATTTCTTAGAAAAGGATGTCGTTTATCTAAAAAGTAAAAAACAGCTTCAAAAATTAGAAAAAGAAAACGAGCTCCTGCTCTACAACCAGCGTAAAAAACATTCCAAAAACAAAGCAGATCGTAAAAAGCAACGAGAAGAAGCGGTACATTCCTTAACTGACATAGCGTATAAAAAACTGCTCGATCTTCATCAAACGCAGGGAATGCATGCTAAATTTCTTTTAAAGGAATACCAGATCTATCTGGGTGCTAAAATGACTCCGTTAGAAAAAGTTGTTTCCAGCAAAGAGGAAAAAATCAAGGAATCTAAAGCAAATCGTAAGGAATTATCCAACAAGCTTCAAAATTGGATTTTTGAACAGTACCAATTCCTCAATGCAAAGGGAGATTCTAAAAATGCATTGCAACTCTTTAAAAACATACCGCCCTACTTTCCTCCTTCAGGAACTGGTGATTGCGCCGCACCTAAGTTGTTGCAATATGCCTATCTCAACCATCTAAAACCAGTTGCCATGGCTGAGTTTTGGTATGGAGCATCTCTAAAATCCCAAATTAGAAAGCACGGCCATTATTACCCGTCTTGTCGCTCTAAATGCGAACCGATTTTGGAACACATGTTGCAAGGTCTGGAGGTTGATGACAACCCTATGTTAATCAATCCTGCTGCAGGAAAAGAGCTTCCGCTTATCTATGAGGATGATTATCTTATGGCGGTAAACAAGCCCGAGGAGTTCCTTTCTGTGCGCGGTAAAACTATAGAAGATTCTGTAGCATATAGAATGAAGCTGCGTTTTCCTCAAGCTACTGGGCCTCTTATAGTTCATAGACTGGACATGAGTACTTCTGGAATATTGGTACTTACTAAGTCCTTAGAAGTTCATAAAAAACTACAAGAACAGTTTGAAAAGCGCAGCGTTAAAAAGCGGTATGTGGCCTTACTAGATGGAAACGTAAAAGAAGACACTGGGTTTATTGATTTGGCACTACGGGTAGATCTGGATAACCGTCCTTTTCAAATGGTAGATCCTATACACGGTAAAAGTGCTCGTACGAAATTTGAGGTTTTGGAGCGCAAAGATGGAAAAACGAGAGTTCATTTCTATCCCATTACTGGGCGCACTCATCAGTTGCGTGTTCACGCCTCTCATCCTTTAGGACTGAACTGCCCTATTATAGGCGATGATCTTTACGGTTTTAAGAAAGACCGATTGTACTTACACGCAGAGCGACTGGAATTTATACATCCAGTAACTTTAAAGCCCGTTGTGATTCATGTACCTGCGCCTTTCTAAGCTGTTATAAGACTTGTGAATAACTAGGTTGCCTTCCTATTTTAAGACATGAGCACAGATCGTATTTTTACATTAAATCTATTTTTTATGTCTCAAGAATTGAATTGGTTGTTGTTTTTAACCATCGGCGTGTTGATCGGTGCCGTTGTGGCTTGGTTTTTTGCAAAAACACGTTTCTCAGGAACTATGAATCTTTTAGAATCAGAAAAGAGACAATTGGATTCTCAACTTTCTAAATTGCAACCTGCCATGGAAGAACGCGACCGACTGCGACATGAAAATAGCCAGTACAGCGCACAACTAGAGCAAAAGTTAGAAAACCTACAAGAATTGAGTGGCAGGCTTCAAAAACTAGATAAAGAATATCGAGAGGTAGCTATCGAGAAAGAAAACTTGAATGTATTACTAGCTGAGCAACGTACCGCTTTCGCGAAAGCGGAAGAGAAACATATAGAAGCACAAGGGGAAATCGAGAAACTCAACGAAAAGTTCACCAAGGAATTTGAGAACCTCGCCAATAAAATTCTAGACGAAAAAAGCATCAAGTTTACCGACCAAAACAAAAAGAATATCGAGCAAATTCTGAGTCCGCTGCAGGAGAAAATCATGAGTTTTGAAAAACGTGTAGAAGACACACATAAAGACACTATCGACAGACAAAGTGCTTTAAAACAACAGATTTTAGGTCTTAAAGAACTCAATCAACAAATGAGTAAGGAAACCAGCAATCTTACCAAAGCGTTAAAAGGAGATTCCAAAATGCGTGGGAATTGGGGGGAATTAGTCCTGGAACGAGTGTTGGAAAAATCTGGTTTAGTAAAAGGCTCTGAATATGAAGTACAGCAAAGCATCAAAACAGAAGATGGAAGAACCTTATTTCCAGATGTAGTGATCCACCTCCCTGGAGGTAAGAAAATGGTGATCGATTCAAAAGTATCCCTTAATGCTTACGAGCGTTTTATCAATGAAGAAGATGAAGAGATGCAACAGCGCTATCTAAAAGAGCACGTGGCATCACTTAAAAAACACGTGACAGATCTTTCTGGAAAGAGCTATCACGATTACCATATAGAGAGCCCTGATTTTGTATTGCTTTTTGTGCCTATCGAGCCGGCTTTTGCCATGGCATTAAATTATGATGGAAACTTGTACAGTGAGGCTTTTGATAAAAATATCGTAATTGTTACCCCTACCACGCTACTGGCTACATTACGTACTATTGACACCATGTGGCAAAATGAAAAACAGCAAAAGAACGCACTAGATATTGCTACTGCTGCTGGGGCTTTGTACGATAAATTTGTAGGCCTTACAGAAGATTTAATCAAAGTAGGCACCCAAATGGATACGGTCCAAAAAACCTATAAATCCAGTATGAATAAGCTTACGGAAGGTTCTGGAAATCTAGTAGGCCGTATTGAACTATTAAAAAGATTGGGAGCAAAAGCTAATAAATCTCTCAATGAAAAACTCGTTAACCGAGCTATAGAAAGCGACCCAGACGTTTTGGATGCGAGTGATGAGCCGTTGAGCTAGTCAAGGCTCTGAGTTATTAGTTTTGAGTTCTTGAGTCATTAAGTTAGTGAGTCCATTAGGGATTTTGGAATTTAAAACCTACTGCCCTTTTAGATCACAAACCTCAATTATTACACAATAATGTAATAAAGTAGTATTATTACGCTTTTACGTAATAAATTTAAATATTACGTTATTATGTAATATATTTGAAGTATTACGCTTTTACGTAATAATTTAAAAAAGCTATTATGGAAGTAGTCCTTGCCGGTGACATTATAGGTTCCCAAAAGAATCAACCAAAATACTATCTCAAGACCATAGAGGAGGTTTTAAAAAGATATTCAAGCCCAGATCGGTTCTTAATTTACCGCGGTGACAGTTTTCAGGCATGGATGAATCATCCAGAACTGGCTCTTAATTGTGTGATAGAATTAAAAGCTGCATTAAAAAGAACAGCACTTCTAGATGTGCGTATAGCCATAGGGCTGGGAGGCGTAACCATGATCGATAACAATATTGCAAAATCTACTGGATCAGCACTTACAAAATCGGGAGAGTTACTGGATATTCTAAAGTCTAAAGAGCAAGAAATAATGATAGACAGCGGTAGACACTTAGATGTGTATATGAATAGTTTATTAAAAATGGCACTACTCTTCATGAATGAATGGACAGAAAACGGTGCTACTACAGTTTATGAGATGTTCCAAACACCACATATTACTCAAGCGGAGTTGGGTAAAAAACTAGGAGTTCAACAAGCTACTGCTAGTAGAAGACTAGACCGAGCTCACTGGCAAGAAACCCAAGAAGTTTTAAGCGTATTTAAACAATTTTATAAAGACGTGAGCGATGGAACTATTGATTAAACTATTAATAGCGCACTTTCTGGGTGATTTTATCTTTCAGACTGATAAGCTCATAAAGAAAAAAGAAAAACACTTGTTGGGTTCTTACCACCTTTATATGCATGCTGGTATTCATGCTGCGCTGTCTTGGTTGGTATTATGGCAAGTGGAGTTTTGGTATGTAGCACTTATTATCTTTGTAACACATTTACTCATAGACGCTGGCAAACTCTATTTTACTACTAAGAAAAATATGCGCTGGCTGTTTGCCCTGGATCAGTTGGCTCATATTATAATCATCCTAATTATAGCTGCATACACTTCAAACCTAACATTCACCATGAGTGCTGCCTATTTAAAAATCCTATGGCCCTTTCTATTTTGTATACTGTTCCTGACGAGCCCAGTGGGCGTTATGTTAAAAATATTTTTTACGAGATGGACATTAACCGATGATGAAACTGGAATCTACGGACTTAAAAATGCTGGTAAATGGATAGGAATGCTAGAAAGACTACTCATCTTTCTTTTTATCATTACAGATCATTTCAGTGCAGTCGGGTTGTTATTAACAGCAAAATCTGTATTTAGATTTGGTGACCTGAGCAAGGCAAAAAACATGAAGTTGACCGAGTATGTATTGATTGGCACATTGCTTAGCTTTGGAATTGCAATTGTTATCGGACTACTGTTTAAAAACTATGTGATATGAAAAAGATTTTAGGGGTTATACTAGCAACCATAGTACTGCTTGCAGTGATATGGTATTCATTTATTTACTTTGCCACCTATTCTGACGGCTATCGCAGTGGTGAATTGATCAAGTTTTCTCACAAAGGTGTGATCGTAAAAACATGGGAGGGCGAGATCTCACAAGGAATAAGTGGTGCACAAATCTTCTCCTTTTCTGTACTGGATAACAAAACAGAAGTCATTAAAAAATTAAAAGAATATCAAGGAGAATATGTGCAATTAAAGTACGAAGAAAAATTTAGTACATTCTTTTTTTGGGGGGATACCAAATACTTTATTACTGAAGTAACAAGAGAGAACAGTCCTCATTTTAATCGAGATTAATTATTGAAATCCCGCTTTCGCATCTCGACTAGGCTCGATACAAACTTCAGCGGAACACTCCTCCAGCTTATTGAACAACCCATAAATTATGAAAGATAAATTCAAATCTCCAGAAGAGTCCAGAGTGATGTTATCGCTATTGATGTTACCTTCCAATGCTAACTTTTCAGGAAAGGTACATGGAGGCTATGTCCTCTCTCTTATCGACCAAATTGCATTTGCTTGCGCTTCCAAACACAGTGGTGTTTATTGTGTAACGGCCAGTGTAGATGTGGTCGATTTTAAAGCTCCTATAGAAGTGGGCGAGATGTTGACTCTAAAAGCCACTGTTAATTACGTAGGCACCTCTTCTATAGTTGTAGGAATACGTGTAGATGCAGAAAATATTCAAACTGGCGAGTCTAAACATTGTAATTCTTCGTTTTTTACTATGGTAGCAAAAGACGAGCAAGGGAAAACCGTAGCTGTTCCTGGACTTAAAATAAGTAATGAAACTCATGTACGCAGATTTGCTAGAGCCATAAAAAGAAAACAGATTAAAATAAAAAGCGCCAAAGAAATTGAAACAGCCGATTTCTCTGACGCGAGCTATAAAAAAGAGTTAAAGAATTATAATGTAGAAATTAATCTTTAGAAAACACGTACCAGATTAAATCCAAAATAGAACCTTCCTTCTGTCCAATCGCCTGTTGCTTGACTCAAAAAACCATTGGTTAACATAGGCTGAGCGTTTGTAAAATGCATCTGGAAGACGTGGCCACCAGTTTCAAGGTCAACACCTATACTTAGCGGATTCACAAATGGACTACCGTCTGCGCGATTCAGGTGATAACCATAGTCTGCGTTGATACTCCACCTGTTAGTTAATTTATATCGAGCACCTAATCCCATGGCATATTGCATATTGTCTTGTGGATCAAAAGGAACAAAGTTTTGATGAAACAAGGTAGGACTTAACTGAGCGGACAGTCTTTTAGATATTTTTCTAGCTACTATAAACTGAGCTGTATAACCGAGTCGATCTATAAATTCTAATTTAGGGAAAATGGACTTATCTAATTCTGTATTGGCATCCATCGCTGTAAATAAAGCGATAGAAAAAGGAAAGCCTTCGCGTTCTTGTTTTTTAAGCTTAAATTTTGAAGCAAGTTGGTAGGTTTTATTAAAGCCCGTGCGACTTGCTTCCACATGCATCCATTCCGTAAGTCCGTAAGCAAATTGAAATCGAGTCACGGCATTATCCATACCGAAGAGATCATCAATACCATTCTCTACACTTGCAAAACGGTGAGAGATGATCAATTGAAATTCTTTAGGAGCTACTAATTTTGTAGTTTCAAAATTGACCACTTTCAATGATTTCCAGGTGGCAATAACTTCCTTATCCACTTCTGGATCCAGTCCTTCTAATAGATCTTCTTGAGCTCCGGCAATTAGAGCCATCAAGAATACAAATAAGGTTGATAGATGTTTCATAATATCAAAAAAGCCGCTTCAACAAATAGAGCGGCTTTGATTAAAGGTTTATGGTTTATTTCTTAATAAATTTCTGAGTAGAAATCTGATCACCTACGATCACCTGACTGATATAAATTCCTGTAGACAAAGAAGTCAGATCAATTTGGTTTTGTCGCTCTATGTTGCGTTGTAATACTGGTTGCCCATTCATGTTGTAAATGGTTAAGGCTGCTTCCTCAGAATTTGCCAGTTCAATATTCATGTCGTTTACTACATGAGTAGGAAACAATTTAAAGGAACTGATCAACTCGTCTGCATTAGTTAACACAGAAGAAGACTGGCCATTGATCATTTGATCACCACTATGAGCTCCATTATTATTGGCTTGAAGAGTGGCATAATAAAAGGTCACTGGCCCTAAATCTGAGGCTGGTGCTGTCCACCTTATCGTCCAGTTGTTACTGCTATTTCCTGCAGTAGTGTGCGTTAATCCAGTACCGCCATTACGCAATTGAGTACCTGCTCCTGCACTCCAAGTGCCTACTTTAGTTCCACCAGCGACTTCTGCTGTGATGTTAAAACCAAATTTTGGTACATTAGAACCATTTATCATAAGGTTCATATTGTAGGTTTGACCTGCTGTATAAGCTGCAGGCACACTAGTAAGTGATGGTGTGCCATTATGGTTTGCTCCTGGAGCATGACAATTGGTACACGTATTACCGGCATCTCCTGGTGACCCTGAAAAGTTTCCTCCTTGGCCACTAGAAAAACTAACAAGACACAAAAGTCCTAAAGGTATGGCGGTTAAAATACTGTAAAATGAGTAGTTCTTTTTCATATTGTTTTTAATTAGAAGGGTTTATAAATATCGCTTGATCTATTTTAACTTCTTCCAGTAAATCATCATACCCTAAACAACGACCTTTTAACGTATAGGTTTGATTTAATGAAAATTTATGTGGCTCTGTAAATTCTATAAATACTTGACGATCTAATGTGATAGAGGTAGCCGATTTATCAGTCGCTAATCCAGAAACTTCAATCACCTGATCTAATGCATGGGTATCATTCCTAGCGTCATTATCCGTAAAAAGTGCCAAAAGCTCTGTTGATGTATACGATGATGTGGCGTTACTAGTTGCCACATCACGATGGTCCTGATACAAATAGTTGTACCCTAGAATGCCTATAATGACAATAAAAAAAGCTATAAGTACTATTTTTTTCATCTGTTATGTCAAATATTAATTAAATTTATAACATATTGATCACAGAATCCTATATTTATAGCAGAATAATTGACATGAAATACTCTTTGTTTTATATATTTCCTATTTTACTAGTCATCTCTTGTACAAACACGAGTCCAGATGATCTTGTAGACGACACTCCTATCACAACTACTGTAAAATATGCTACAAATATTTTTCCAATTGTGGAAAGCCAGTGTTTGTCTTGTCACAATGATAATTTTTCATCTGGAAATAATAGTTACAGCACTTACGCTCAATTTAGAGACGCCACTGAAAACGGCAATGTTATTGATCGAATCACTAGAAGCGTAGGTGATCCTTTACTCATGCCTCAAGGCAATCAACTGCCTCAAAACAGTATCAACCTGATCTTGCAATGGCAAGCAGACGGATACCTAGAAAATTAATTATGAAAGTATTTCTAATTTGTATGTTATCATTAACTTACATCTCTTCCATAAACCTTGAAGAACAGACCGAACGTTATCAAACACGCATAGGGAAAATTAGCTTTAAAGCTTCTGTACCAGCTTTTGAACCTATCGAAGCTATCAATGAAAGTACAACTGTTGTTCTCGATCTTGAATCAGGTAACATCGCAGCACTAGCTTTGGTAAAGGGATTTCGTTTTCCTGTAGCACTCATGCAAGAGCATTTTAATGAAAACTATATGGAAAGTGACGAATATCCTAAAGCGACTATAAAAGGAAATCTCACTGGGTTTACACCAACCGCTCTTTCTCAAAATATCTCTAAAACATTTACTTTAGATGGTACTTTAGAATTACATGGAGTTACTCAACCTATCTCCATACCTGTAGTCATTAGTAGAACAGGAAAAAGCATCCTTCTCAGTTCCAATTTTAGTATCGATCCAGAAATTTACGATATTAAAATACCTAACATAGTTGCTGATAAAATAGCCGACGATGTCCTAATTACCGTAAAAGCAGAATTATTAAAAAAATAGAAAGTCCTACTCCACTCTCTTAGCATTCATTTCAGAGAAAAAGAAATCGTCGTTAGGAATATCAAAGGTTAAACCGGTCACTTTACCATAGGCATCACTTTCAAACTTTAGCGTTCCAAAACTGAACCATGCCTGTGGTTCCTTCCATTGGATCTCGTAAGCATCGTAATTAAAATGCTTCAAGCTGCTGTTCAATAATGGCGTGTGTTCCCATATTAATTGGAGTATTCCATTTTCTTCTACCACATCAAAGTTTCCATAAATGTCTGCATGATAGGTTCCTATAATAGCTTCCTTTTTTAGGATAGGCTGGGTTCCTTTTATTTGCATAGCCTGTCTCTCTGCTATTCTCGTGTCGCTTACTTTCCACTTATCATAACTTTCTAGCATTTCCTTGCTCCAGTCTTTTTTATCTCTGTTCAGGAAGCGATCCAATATGTAATAAGCAATGGCATTGGTTGGTGCTTTTACACCATTGGTCAGCACCACTACTCCTAGATTTTCATCTGGTAACATTTGGACTGTAGAGATCATTCCGTCATAGCCACCGCCGTGACGCACTCTAAAGTTACCGTAATAATCACCTAAGAACCATCCCAAACCATAACCCGCATATTGCGATCCAGTGGCATTTCTTTTTACCTGATTCACGCCAAAACTGTTGTGCAAGTTCCACATGTTATTGCGGCTGTAAGTAGAAAATAAAGTGTCCTGATCTTTCACTCCGTGATTCATGTTGAGAATCATCCATTTGCTCATGTCATGAACACTAGAGATAATTCCACCTGTCGACTGTACATTATCCCAACCTACCCATGGAATTGCATAATTGTTATTATTGGTATCCATTGCGTGAGGGGTCGCCACATTTGTATTGTTACCAAAATCTTGAATACTCACTACCGTATCATCCATCTCCAGCGGATTCAAAAAACGCTCCGTCACATTTTCTTTAAAGCTCTTACCGGTTACTTTTTCTATCAATGCACCAGCAGTAATAAACATCAAATTAGAATACCCATAACCATCTCTAAATCCGTAGGCTTGGGGAACAAACTTCATACGCTTGACCACTTCTTCTGTACTTAACTCCGACTTGTACCAGATCACATCACCAGAAAAAGTCCCTAGTCCTACATTGTGACTCAGCAAATCTTCAATGGTCACCAGCCTGCTTATCGCAGGATCATACAGCTCAAAATACGGCAAATGATCTTGCACTTTATCTTTCCAATTCACCTTTCCTTCTTCTACCAGTTGCGCCATAATTGCCGCTGTAAAGGCTTTTGTATTGCTGGCAATAGCATAAAGTGTGTGCTCATCTGGCTGTTGCTTTTTATTCACATCCATCTGACCATAGCCCTTTTCAAAGACGATGTTACCGTCTTTTACAATTCCGACACTCAGTCCAGGAATGTTCCAGTCTTTTTGGGTCTGAGAGATGTATTTGTCCAGCGCTTTGAAATCTACTTTTTGAGCAAATACAGCTGTAGAAATAAATAGAATAGCGAGAAATAGAATCTTTTTCATAGGTAGATTTTGAGGTAGGAAGATAGTGGTTGTTTCGCTTTCGCGAAAGCGGAACCACACCAGGAACCTTAGTTTTCAATGAAATATAAACAATTATTGCTCTATCTGAATTGATAGGCCACGCCAAACTGGACATTGTTGAAATTACCGCCAGTCAGACTTATGCCTTGATAACTGGCAGTAAATAATAGCATTCCAGTATCATAAAAAATCTTAGGTTCATATTGAAATCCACCACCGTTAATGCTATCCACACCTATCGCATAGCCAAGGTCAGCGCCCAAACCAAAACCAGAGTTGCCCAGATTGAACAGTGATTTGAAAACTACGGGCACAAATCCCTGATCTTCTACTCTTCCCTCAACTACACCAATATTAGAAATACGTACATCGACCTTATCTCCAAAAAACCTAGTGTAGCCTACCGATGCACCCAATCTAATGCTGCTGCTAACCGGTTTTATATAGGCCATCTCACCGGCAAGTGTAAATGCAAAAAAATCAGAAATGCTCCCTGCAGGTGCGCCTACCTTAATTCCCACCATGTAGTTTTCTTGAGCCATCATTGAATTGATGGTTGAGATAATTAAAATGCACGCAAGTAATAGCTTATTCATAAATGTGTATTTATCAAATTGAAAGATACAGATTTCTATTAAAAACATTAATGTCCGATTAAACTTTTTTAAAAGCGGGATTACCATATAGGTTTTCCCGCTTTATAGTACTTTGGTTTTGCAACAAAACAATGGCTATGAATAAAAGTACTCACTTTAGCGGACACCTCATAATCAAGCAGTTCTTAAATCTGATTCCCAGACACATTATTAGTCGGACAGCCGATTGATTTGATAGTGAGCGCTACTATAAAACGTGTAAGACCCACGAGCACCTGGTCTCCATGCTTTATGCTGCTCTAAGTGGTGTTAGTTCACTTCGAGAGCTATCTACCGTGATGCTGGCCTGCGAGGGAAAGCTCAGCCACCTTGGACTGGAGAGCTTCCCCAGGCGAAGTACCCTTTCCGATGCCAATGCAAATCGAACCAGTGAGGTGTTTGCCTCCATCTATTATTCCCTTTTGGATAAATACGGCAGGTTTTTATCGGACAGCAATTCCCTGCGTCTTCCCGTAAAGCATCTAAAGATTGTTGATTCAAGCACCATCAGCCTATTCAGTGATATTTTAAAGGGTGTTGGGCGCAACCCGATCAACGGTAGGAAGAAGGGCGGCATCAAGATGCATACAATGATAAATGCCCTAGAGGACGTTCCTTGTCTGGTTCGCTTCAGTAGCGCGGCAACGCACGACCACACCTTTCTCAGGGAGCTCGACCTGAAGAAGGGCTCGTTTGTAGTCTTTGATAAGGCCTATACCGATTACAGACAGTTTTTTGAGTGGACACAGCAGGATATCTACTTTGTTACCCGCCAAAAAGAAAATGCTTCCTACAAAAACCTGGAAGAGTTCGATCCACAACATAATACACCGAACAATATACTTAGGGATGAGATCATTACCGTGGAGAAGAATGGTCAGATAATAGAGCTCAGGCGCGTAGCATACTGGGATGACGGCAAAAAAAATCTATAGTTTTATATCCAACAACTTCCTATTGAGCCCAGATAAAATATGTGATATCTATAAGCACAGATGGCAGATAGAGACCATGTTCAAGCGCCTCAAACAGAACTTCCCCCTAAAGTATTTTCTTGGGGACAACCAGAATGCCATTGAGATACAGATATGGTGCGGACTCATTATCCAACTACTCATGCTTGTGAAGCAAAAGAGAACCAAAAGAAGATGGGCATACTCAAATATGGTTTCCATGATCAGGCTACACCTGATGAGCTACATAAATATGTTCAGCTTCATGGAAAACCCTACTCAAAAGTGGGATTATCTGACCACCAAACCACCCGATATACAGCTAACAATGTTCTGATGGACACCATGCTACTGGAGAAACGCAAACCTACCCCACTCATACACGGCATGAAAAGGACGAAAGCAAAGAACCGTATTTTAGTCGGACACTAATGTTTTTTTTTTACTCATAGGTGAAATATAACAAATCCAATTCTATATAGCAAAGGATTAGAAGGTACTCTTACATCTTTAAAGCCAGCAGGATATCAAATGCAGTACTTCGATAATTTTAAGAAGCTATTAGACAAGGTTTTTGTTTTGGCATGTTTTGTTTTATGGAGATCTCTAAATAAAAGCAGGAAAGATGAGCGTTTTGAGAAATGATTTAGACCATGTCAGCACAACTAGTTGGCATGTCAAATCTAAATAGTTCGCTTCATTTATTAATGATTCAATTCTACAAAATCTATATGGGTATCTATGCGCTTTAGACACTTTGATAAACTCCGCATAACGCACTGAAAACTTTTTTGCGAAAGCGAAACCACAATCATAAAAACAAAAAAGCCCTAAAAGCTTTAAACTTTTAGGACTTTGGTTATTTAAAATACTTGGCTGAGCACTGAACTAAATTCAGCACAGGCTTCGTCTAAACCTTTTTACGGAGCACAATATCTGTTCATAGGTAATCGTTTTCGACTATCGCTCCAACTGGCATCGCTACTTACTCAAGTACATTCTTCTTCTCGCATACAGGTCATAAAAGGCATCATCCTTTAAACTATCTATAAACAAGATGCTTTCTCCAGTAGATTTCATTTCTGGTCCTAAACGTTTGTCTACGTTAGGAAACTTATTGAAAGAGAATACAGGTTGCTTGATCGCATAACCTTCTAGGTGTGGCTTGAAGTCAAAATCTGTCACCTTGTTGTGCCCTAACATTACTTTTGTAGCGTAGTTGACATAAGGTTCTTTATAAGCTTTGGCTATAAATGGTACCGTACGCGATGCTCTTGGATTTGCTTCAATAATAAACACTTTATCATCCTTCACGGCAAACTGTATATTGATCAATCCTACGGTTTCTAGTGCTAGGGCGATCTTCTTCGTATGATCTTTAATTTGTTGCATCACCAGATCACCTAAGGTAAAAGGTGGCAACAGCGCATTAGAATCTCCAGAGTGCACTCCGCAAGGCTCTATGTGTTCCATAATACCGATGATGTAGACATTCTCTCCATCACAAATCGCGTCTGCCTCTGCCTCTATCGCACCATCTAGATAATGGTCGAGTAGCAACACGTTATTAGGTATTTTTCTCAAAATATCTACCACGTGTTCTTCCAGCTCGTCTTTATTGATCACGATCTTCATTCCTTGTCCACCGAGTACATAAGAGGGTCTTACTAAAATTGGAAAGTCCAAATGTTCTGCTGCGACAAGTGCTTCAGCAGGTGTTGTTGCGGTTGCAAATTCTGGAAAAGGGATGTCATTTTCTAGTAACATATTGGAGAACAAACCGCGATCTTCGGCAAGATCGAGCGCTTTATAACTGGTTCCTAAAATTTTAATACCGTAACGATCTAGTTTTTCGGCTAGTTTTAAAGCCGTTTGCCCACCTAATTGTACGATCACTCCTTCTGGTTTTTCATGACGTATGATGTCATAAATATGTTCCCAAAAAACCGGTTCAAAATATAATTTATCTGCCGTGTCAAAATCGGTAGAAACCGTTTCTGGATTACAGTTGATCATGATGGTTTCATAACCACATTCCTGTGCTGCATAAACGCCATGCACACAACAGTAATCAAATTCAATTCCCTGACCTATACGGTTAGGCCCCGAGCCTAAAACGATGATTTTTTTCTTGTCAGAAACGATGCTTTCATTTTGCACATAACGTTTCCCGTCTGCCGTTTCTATGTCTGCTTCAAAAGTCGAATAATAATAAGGTGTTTTTGCAGTGAACTCTGCCGCACAAGTATCCACGAGTTTATACACTCGGTTTACATTCATCTCCTCCCGTAAATTATAGACCTCTGACTCGAGACATCCCAACATATGTGCGATTTGACGGTCTGCAAATCCCTTTTGTTTTGCCTCTAGAAGTAGCTTTCGCGAAAGCGTGCTCACATCAAACTTCCCAATTTCTTTTTCTAGTAAGAAGAGCTCTTCAAACTGTTTCAAGTACCACATATCGATTCTGGTAATCTCGTGGATGCGGTCCAGTGAAATTCCCATAGCTACTGCATCGTACAATGCAAAAACGCGATCCCAACTCGCATTGGTGAGTTTTTCAATCACTTGATTATAATCGGTATAGCTTTTTCCATCTGCTCCAAGACCGTTGCGCTTAATTTCTAGCGACTGTGTAGCCTTGTGAAGCGCTTCTTGAAAAGAACGACCTATTCCCATCACCTCACCTACTGACTTCATTTGAAGACCTAAAGTACGGTCAGCTCCTTCAAATTTATCAAAGTTCCAACGTGGGATTTTTACGATAACATAATCTAGAGTAGGCTCAAAAAGAGCACTTGTAGATTTGGTAATTTGATTATCTAATTCGTCTAGAGTGTAGCCTATAGCTAGCTTAGAAGCTATTTTTGCGATAGGATAACCGGTTGCTTTTGAAGCCAATGCACTAGAACGACTCACTCGCGGATTGATTTCAATCGCGATAATATTTTCTTCTGTATCTGGGCTTACTGCAAATTGTACATTACAACCCCCGGCAAATTCGCCAATGCTGCGCATCATGTGAATCGCCATGTCACGCATTTTTTGATAGGTGCGATCTGATAAAGTCATCGCAGGAGCAACGGTTATGGAATCTCCCGTATGGATTCCCATGGGATCCATATTTTCTATGGTACAGATAATAACCACATTGTCATTATCGTCCCGTAATAATTCTAATTCGTATTCTTTCCACCCCATTAAAGCCTTATCAATAAGCACTTCATGAATAGGAGATGCCTCTAGACCACGAGTCAATAATTCCTCAAACTGATCTTCTGTATGTACAAGACTGGCTCCAAAACCACCCAACGTAAATGAAGGACGGATTACTAATGGAAATCCAAATTCTTGAGCTATTTCTTTACCTTTCAAGAACGACTTTGCCGTTGCCGCAGGAGCCACCGGTATTCCTATTTTATGCATCAGACCTTTAAACTTGTCTCGGTCTTCCGTTATATTGATGGCATCGATATCCACACCGATGATCTCTACGTTATTATCTTCCCAGATTCCTTTTTGATCTGCTTCAATACAAAGGTTGAGCGCCGTCTGTCCACCCATGGTAGGTAATACTGCATCAATTTGTGGATGCTCGGCAAGGATTTGTTTGAGAGAATTTGTTGTTAATGGTAAAAGGTACACATGATCTGCCATACTTGGGTCAGTCATAATTGTCGCTGGGTTTGAGTTGATCAAGATGGTTTCAATACCTTCTTCCCGGAGGGATCTTAGTGCTTGAGAACCAGCGTAATCAAACTCACAAGCCTGACCGATAATGATCGGTCCACTACCTATTAATAAAATGGATTTGAGGTCTTTTCTTTTTGGCATTGTAGTGTGTTTTTCTAGAACTTAAATATCGTAAATTTTGGGTACAAAAAAAGGCGTCAATTCCAAAGAATTAACGCCTAATATATAATTAAAGGTAACTCATTACCTCTTGTGTCTTCTTTCAGTAGAAACAGATAGTTTTTTACGTCCTTTAGCTCTACGACGAGCAAGAACTTTACGACCGCTTACAGAAGCCATACGCTCTCTGAAACCGTGCTTGTTTCTTCTTTTTCTTTTACTTGGTTGGTATGTTCTTTTCTGTGCCATAGCTTGAAATCTGTGTCTGTATATAAAAAGGTTTGAAAACCTTCATTTTTAATCGGCTGCAAATATAGCAACTCTTATATTACCTACAATAAGAAATGTATTTTTTTTGAGATTATTTTCTCTTCTGTAAAGATAGGCATGTTCCAGCACTAAAAGTTATTTCCAGATTGCGATTGTTCTGACAGGTTCTTATTGCTAGTTAAGCCTGCTGAATTTTTGTTAAAAAGGCTCGTTCGACAACCATTATCGGTTTAGATGCTATAAACAATTATCAACACTCCTAAAAACAAAGATACAGATCCCTGTCCTGGCAGAATTCTGTTCTATTTTTGAATAACAAGTTGCACCTATACTAAGATCTATAAAGTAAAGTGAATCAGGATTGCGCACACTAATTATTTATAGAAAGCCACGAGCTTTTAAGGTTAAAAATTTATGTGCTATTTTAGTAGCTCATTGGAAACCCTCAAAAGAAGAACAACCTTGGCTAAAAACACGATAACATTACTTAAAGCTCAAGACTGGGCAAACAGCTGGAGAAGTTTAAAAGATACATCTCCTTATGTGAATGAATTAAAAGGCTGGTTTGTTCCAGGAGAGGACCTTTCTCAAGTAATGGCAGAAGGAGCTGTGGACAGTCGCATGTATTTAGGGCTAAATGGAACAGCTCTTAAGTTAATGATTGTTGCCGTAGATGCTAATGGTAAGGACATGATTGATGAAAGTAAAGAATGGTATATTTATGATTTCTCACAGCCTATTCCACCAGCAGGAGATAATAATAGTCCTTTGAATTAAAGACGTTTATGTGGAAATCTATATTCGATTTCTCCTTTGATATTTATTATATATCGTTGGTGCTCAACATTTTCTTATTCTCAGGAGCTGTATTCCTTAGAAAGTACCTATTTGCACCCATTTTATTTTACTTAATCACAGGGTTGCTAACGGAGCACATCACTATTTTAATTTTAAATAATGACTTATTGTTCTTTGGACAACAAACAAATGCCCCTGTAAAAGTGATCTATGACCTCATTCAATTTTTGACCATTTCATATTTTTTTAAAAGATCTTTAAATTACCAATGGTTGAATAAATGGTACGTGTTATTAATGGTGCTCCTAATATTAATAGCAATAGCTCCATATTTATTAACTCCATCTGACATTGCTTTTCACAATCCATGGATATCATTTATCACTATTCCTGTTTTGCTTTTTCTTTCGACTCTTTATTTCTTGCAATTACTACGTCAAAAAAAAGGATATGCGTACATCAACATAGGATTGTTTTTAATTTTAGGTAGCTCCATGGTCAGAGACAGCACATCGCCATTTTATGAAGGTGTACCAATGGAAATTTATAGAATGAAAGGCTTCTTATTATTGATCCCCTTGATCATGATGCAGTTTCTTTTTACTTACGAATGTTTTTTATTCTTTAAATCCAGAAAAGAATTCTCTATTAAATCGCAATAGTTGGCTTAAAGGACTCCTTACTGTTGCAAGAATCAGTTGATTTGTTGATGGCAGTTGAACTATATTTTACTTTATGTAAAGCAGCATCTTTTTATATCTTTAGAAACTAGAAATTTAATTCAAAACCTTTGATTCCAATTTATGATATTCTAAAATTCAGTTACTTTGCTATACTTGGAATAAAGCTTTTACTCTATTTGTTTATTGCTCTTAAGGGAAATAAAGGTATTTACATATGTATTCCTTTATTTAGTCGCAGCGGTGGCTACAGAATTATGTAGTTATTTAATTGCTGTTGACATCATCACTGTACTAGGTGTGAAAACGAACGCTCCCTTCTATTTTATATTTGTCGTTTTACATTTTTTTGCATTCTCCTTATTCTGTAAAAAAGTTATAAAGAAAAAAAAATGGACACCGTATTTTACATGGCTTGCTGTCCCTATCTTAGTAATATGCATCATGCCCTATGCCTTAAACTATAAAAGCCTTATGACTTACACAGCATGGGCAACATTGGTTAGCTTACCGGTTTTATTATGAATGGAGTACTATTTATTTTATTGATTTACTGTAACATAAAAATGCTTATCCCTTTATTATTATTGGAATATTTCTAATAATGGGATCTTCTTTTATCAACTTTGTTTCGCTTCGCTTTTATGATGGCCTTGCCGAACCTATTAGAGACTTAAAACTTTTGTTACATACCTTACCTTTGCTAAGCCTACATATTCTATTTTTATACGAATGTCTGTTATAATTCAAATCACAAATACAACCATCAACTACGTTGCGATAGGGCTGATGATTTTTATCATTTTGTTTTCCGTCGGGATGGTGGTCTTTTTTCTGCTTTCGCGAAAGCGTATCACTCTTGCAGATTTAGACGTTAGAGATATTAAAATTAAGGCACAAGAAGATGTGCTTGCCGCTACCTTATTAACTCAAGATAGGGAACGCACCCGTATTGCTAGAGAATTACACGATGAAATTAGTGCTAAACTGAATGTTATTTCCTTAAATGCCAGTTTACTTAACGACAAGACGCTGGAACATCAAGACCGTGAATTATTATTAGCGCGTATTCAAACTGCAACTAGAAAGACTTTAGAAAATACGCGTAGGCTAGCTCATGATTTGTTACCTCCCGTATTAGAAAAATTTGGATTATGTCAAGCAATTACTGAGTTCGTAGACTCCATACATAATGGGCAACTACTCATAACATACACTTGCGATTGGGATGAAGAGACCCTAACAACTGAGGATCAATTACACACCTATAGAATCGTTCAAGAGCTGTTTAATAACTCCATTAAGTATAGTGAGGCCACTCAAATAGAGCTAAGCCTCATAACTGCCGTGAATCGAAGGATGACGTATCGTGACAACGGTATCGGATTTCAAGAAACCGGTTCCGTAGGATTGGGAACGAGTAATATAAATAGTCGTGTTTTTATTCTAGGCGGAATAATGACTCTAGAAACCTCTATAAACAATGGTGTTTTCTATATCTTTGATTTTCAAACCAATGCTCCAATGACATATGATTAACCTTGCTCTTGCAGATGACGAAACTCTTTTTCTAGAAACACTGAGTTTTATGCTGGATAGGCATTCAGAATTTAATGTACTTTTCTCAGCAACTAATGGGCAAGAGCTCGTAGACCAGCTACGTGATTGCGCCATCATGCCAGATGTGATTCTAACCGATCTTAAAATGCCTATTTTAAATGGAGTGGAGGCAACAAAGAAAATACGTACTGAGTTTCCTGAGATAAAAATCATTGCCCTATCTAGTTATGATACAGATGTTTTTATATCTAATATGCTAGGCGTAGGTGCAACTTCTTATCTGGTAAAAAATTCTAAACCAGAAGAAGTTTATAAAACGATAAAAGAAGTTCATGAAAAGGGATTTTATTACAATGAAAAATTATTAAGTATTTTACATCAAAATTCACAAAATCAGAATTTTAAAAAGAGTGCGCTAGATAATAAACTCATTAGTGATAGAGAGAAAGAAGTACTAGAGCTCATTTGTAAACAACATACTACTAAAGAAATAGCAGACCAATTGATTTTATCTCATCGTACTGTTGATCGACATCGAGATAGTCTACTAACCAAAACAAATTCTCGTAACGTTGCTGGATTAGTAGCATTTGCTATTCAAAACAGTCTGGTACCTTTTAAATAACAATTATTAGATCTAAATTGGGTATTTATACTCATGCACAGTACTATCAAGAGCATTAACTTTACAATGCAAATGAAAAGGGAAGTAAATTGTAGTTCAGGGGACAATTTACATCACCTTTTGAAAGAGTTCCATTTTAGGGAATGGAAAATAGATGGGACTTCGGTCCCATTTTTTTTGTGCTATTATTTTAGAAGTTTCGCTTTCGCGAAAGCAAAACAACCAGCAATTTATGGAAATATTTAAACTTTTTAAAGCCTAAATGTGTTTTTAATGGATAAAATAAGACATTTTATCTAAAAAAGAAGGCTTTTGATTATTATCTGGGAATGCCTATTGTTTTATGAGATACTATCAACTATTTTTAGCTTAGTGATTGAAAATGTAATTAGGAGAGTTAGGGGACTGCTAATTATCGATCAACATTGCAACCCAATTAATTGGTGTTGTATAAATGGAGCTTCGGCTCCATTTATTTTTTAGTTTTATTTCTCTTTTTGTCATTGACTTTCGTTTCTAGTTTCCATTTGAAGTTGTGCAAATAATTGAAAATTCGTTCAACTTTCTTACATTTAAGAAATAAATCTGCCTTATGCTGACAAAAGTTTACGGAAGTGCCGTCTTTGGTGTTGAAGCCACTACCATTACTGTAGAGGTAAATGCAGACAAAGGAATAGGCTACCATCTCGTAGGACTTCCTGATAAAGCCATAAGTGAAAGTTCTTACCGCATTACGGCAGCTCTTAAAAACGTGGGCTATAAAATGCCTGGTAAAAAATTAATACTTAATCTCTCTCCAGCCGATCTGAGGAAAGAAGGAAGTGCTTATGATTTACCATTAGCTCTAGGAATACTCAATGCCTCTGGTCAAATCAACAGTGATTTATTTAAAGATTACATCATTATGGGCGAACTCTCTCTCGATGGACAGTTGCAGCCCATAAAAGGAGCTTTGCCTATTGCGATTAAAGCAAGGGAGGAAGGTTATAAAGGGTTTATTTTACCCAAACAAAATGCCCGAGAAGCAGCAATAGTTGATGGACTTCATGTGTATGGTGTAGATAACATTCTAGAAGTAATTGACTTTTTCCATGAAGGAAAAGAACTAGAGGCTACTATTGTAGATACAAGAGATGAATTCTTTCAAGCCCTAGAACATCCAGAATTTGACTTTGCCGATGTAAAAGGACAAGAATCCATTAAAAGATGTATGGAAATTGCCGCTGCTGGTGGACACAATATCATATTGATAGGTCCACCTGGTGCTGGAAAAACCATGCTAGCAAAAAGGTTGCCTTCCATCTTACCTCCTATGACCTTGCAGGAAGCGCTGGAAACTACTAAGATTCATAGCGTTGCTGGTCGTACACAAGAAAAAGCAGGCTTAATGGCACAACGTCCGTTTAGAAGTCCGCATCATACGATAAGCGATGTAGCCTTAGTGGGTGGTGGAGCCTACCCGCAACCCGGTGAGATTTCTTTAAGTCATAACGGCGTGTTGTTTTTAGATGAATTGCCAGAATTTAAAAGAACGGTGCTGGAGGTCATGCGCCAGCCGCTAGAAGATCGAGAGGTGACCATTTCAAGAGCAAAATTTACCGTTACTTATCCGTCCAGTTTTATGCTGGTAGCCAGCATGAACCCTAGTCCTGGTGGTTATTTTAATGATCCTAATGCTCCCGTACAAAGCAGTCCAGCAGAAATGCAACGCTATCTAGGAAAGATCTCTGGTCCGTTACTGGATCGCATCGATATTCATATAGAAGTAACTCCTGTACCCTTTGAAAAACTAACGGAAGAACGGCTTGCAGAAAAATCAACTGTTATTAGAGAACGTGTTACTGCTGCGAGAGATATACAAACAGCACGCTTCAGCGAAAATAAAAAAACACATTACAACGCACAAATGACAGTTAAGGATATCAGGAAATACTGTATCCTTGATGAGGAGAGCAAACAAATGCTTAAAAATGCCATGGAACGATTAAATCTAAGCGCCAGAGCATATGATCGCATTCTCAAAGTATCTAGAACTATAGCTGACTTAGAAGCAATAGAACAATTAAATGGAGCACATATTGCTGAAGCTATTCAATACAGAAGCCTAGATCGTGAGGGCTGGCTGGGTTAACAAATACAAAACATCGCTAAGGAAATGTTTTTACAGAAGATTATTCCAGTTTTAATTCGATTACTCTAACAGTTTATGTACATTGACTGACTTTGTAGCCTTTTTAATAATTATTAAGCTTTTATACATGCCCTTAACTATACTTCCACTAACTGATCTCAGAGAGTCTTTTGAAAATGACAAAAACATCCTCGGCGCGATTTTAGATATTTTTATGGTAGAGGTGCCTGAAGATTGTCTTTTGCTGCAACAAAGTATAAACAGTGGCGATTACACGACTGCAGGAATGCAAGCTCATAAAGTAAAATCTAGTTATAGAACCTTAGGGATTACAAAAATGGCAACTATTTTACAAGGAATAGAAGATCGTGCAAAAAACAAAAAAGATATGCAGGATATTCCAAATTTACTCCATCAATTTAATGAAAATTATGAGCAAATTAATGCGCAAGTCTTGTACACCAAAGAACATCTTTAGACACTCTTAAAGTTATCTCATTTAAAATAAAAATGCCTAGGGTTAGTTTCTTTTTACTTTCTCTATCTTATTTTCTTTATAGCTTAAGGATGGCAAACTCATTACCCTATCTGGTTTTGAATTTACGGATACTGACGGGACTGTAAACTATGGATCCACATTTGCGAGCCCTAATCCAACAGTACGAATCATCGACAATACTGATACCTATAACGGGACAGTTGCCGTTACCTAAGTATTTGAACCAGGTGTATATCAAAACGCTGCTTGTTGTACCGGTGCTATTCCTCTACACCACATTTAAGGAGCTTGGCAATTGGATCCTAGTGCAGTTTCTAATTCGACCTTCTTAAAGAATTTAACTCTCTATAACATCTTTGTATTCTCTAAAAAATAATTCTAGGCGATCCATATAGGTGTAAAAAAAATCATAGACCTCAGGCCAGTCGGTTTGCTTCTGTATTTTGACTCCTTCATACATCACAAATACTCTCGAAATTGTCTTCCCGGATTCTAATATATAATTCTCTTCAAAAATAAGTTCATCACTCACTTCTTCCTTCATTATATTTTTTAGGCTTATTAGTTTTTCATAGTAATAAGCTCTAAAAATAGCGTCATCAGGAGTGATTTCTATAGACACCAAAGCCCGACGATCTTCAAATGAAAATTTAAGTATAACATCCTTGAGCTTTGTATCGTACAACAACCATTTGCGATCGTATCGCTTCCCAAACATGGTCCAGAATTGTTGTCTTATATTCTTTGCTTGTTCTTTAGAGTACATAATTAATCGATAAAAGTCAAATATATCCTATAATTTTGATAATCGACAGGTTACTACATCGTTTTCGTTAGTTTTATATAAAACATTTCATTCCGATTGATAAGTAATTTAATTTGCAATTAGATTGTTAAAACTTTTAAGAACCCATATCCTATGAAGCCAAAATACGCACTTAGCTTAATTACATTTTTAATCGTTTCCTATGGAATCGCTCAAGTTACTTTCTTTGGTAATGGGAATAGTGGTTTTGGTGATGCTATAGGAAGTGGAAACATCGTTATTCAAGAAACTGCTGGTACCATTACCATCAACATAACTAAGGGAACTGCCGATTTTAATGACACTATGGTGATCTATTTTGATACCGGTGCTCCTGGAAGAACCGTCATCAATAGCGATGTAGAAGATTTTCAAGATCAAAACAGACAAGCCATTTCATCTGCGGGGCCTAATTCTTCAACTATTACTTTTCCTCCAGGATTTGAAGCCACTCACGCTATTGCAGTAAATACTGGATTTGGTGGTTTATGGAGTATTCCAGCAACTGGATTTGTCGGTAATGACGGACTCCCTTTTGTAACTGCTGTAGGACAGCCAGCATCTAATACATCAAGTCTTTTTCAAATGACGTTTACCTATGCCGATTTAGGCATCACAAATACTGCTGATGGATTTGACTTTGTTGCTACTTACCTCAACGGAGGTAACGGGTTCCTATCTAATGAAGGTTATGGAACAGGATTTATTTCCAGCAACCATGGAGACCAGCGTACCCCCTTAAATTTTGAAACTTATTTCAGTTACCCAGATGATGCTATTTACGGTATCGCAAGAACTTCTGCTTCTGGATTTTACAATAGTAATTTGGTGTGGCAAAACGGCAATATTCCTGCCGCGACAGATCGCATCATTATCGATCACTCCATCGCCACAGATATTCCGGTAACTGTTGATAATGAAATGATCATCAATGCTTCCAAAAGCTTAACTATTTCTGCCAATCAAACACTAACTCTAAATGGCAGCTTACAAAATGATGGCCAGCTTACATTTGACAGTAATGCAAATGGAAGTGCTCAATTTATTAATGGAACTAGTGCGAGCATATCCCAACCTGTAAATGCAAATCGATTTATCCCTGCTTTGACTCATACCCGTCGTGCCTTCCGTTTTGTGACTTCTTCAGTAACCACAACTGGAAGTATTTACGATAACTGGCAAACTGCTGGAGCTTCTGTACCTGGTGTGGGAACTCATATTACTGGATCTACAACTGGTGCCAACGGTTTTGATACGACTATTTCTGGAGAACCATCTATGTTTACTTATGGCATCCATCCAGTTAGTGGAACCTTAGACTGGTATGAGGTGGCAAATACCGATGTGGCAAACTTGGCTGCTGGAAAGCCGTATCGCTTGTTCATTAGGGGAGATCGTAATTATAACCTTTTATCTTCACCGACAGATCCAGTAAATAGTGATGTTATATTGCCAGTTACTGGAACATTAAACCTAGCAGCTACCGTAAACTCTGGAGCCTTAAATTCTAGCGCAGGTGATTTTAGCTTTGTAGGGAACCCTTATCAAGCAACAGTTGATATGAATCTAGTTAGTAAAAATAATATCAACCCTAATTTTATATATGTTTGGAATCCTAACGCTAGCACTAGAGGTGCTTATGAAACCGTATTAGTAGACGGAATGAATCCAGATGCGAATCAATACGTGCAACCAGGACAGAGCTTCTTCGTTACTACGGTGGCAAACGGACCTGCTGCACTAGATTTTAAAGCTGCTGATAAAGTAGTTGCTCAAAATTCAGTAGGCTTATTTTCTACTTCTAATAATAGACCAGAAATAACGATCTCTTTAAGTCCAACTGGAACTATAAATAATAGACTCGACCTTTTAAGAATTTTCATGGATGGTGATAATACGGTAAATACATTTGACGCTTTAAAACTTCAAAATCTTGATGAAAGTCTATCCTGCAATAAAAATGGACAACTCTTTAGTATTGAAAGCAAAGCAATACCAGTGGATGGAGAAGTGATTGCTCTCGATATTCAAAACTACCGAACTACAGCCTATTCTTTTAGCATAGCCTTGAACAATTTAAACGCTGGGATCAGTGCAAAATTACATGACAGCTATTTGAATACCAATCATGATCTTAATGATGGTGACAATACAATTTCTTTTATAGCAGACCCAGCAATTACTGGTGCTACAGCAACCAACCGTTTTTCATTACAGTTTACCAATACCACTTTAAGCGAGATGGATAAAAAAGAAGATCTCTTTAGTTTCTATCCAAATCCTACAGAAAATAGTAGGATTGTTTTAAAACTGAATAGACTTCAACCTGGGACTGATTTAAATATTTATGACACTTTAGGTCAGTTGGTTTATACCGCTCAGATGAACGAGACAACTGCATCTTTAGATCTTACAACAATAGGAACTGGAATCTATTTTATTAAAGTTCGTTCTGGCGATCAATCAACTACTAAGAAGTTACTAATCAAATAAAGTTCACATCAAACCATAAGACCCCTCGAAATGACTTTCAAGGGGTTTTTTATTTGGAAAATTTTTGACCAAGACCCATACATATGCAAGAATTAAAATATTTTCCGCTAATGGTTTATTATATCCTGCACCTACTTTTATAATGGCTTGTTACTATATTTAGAAATAAGGCTGTTGTTACTCTAGCTGTATATAGCGATTTATCATTCAAGTGAATATCCTGTCGCTTACCCAACATGGCCCAAAAACTCGCCTTATGTTTTTTATTTCTTCTTTGAGATCAACTAACGAATTTGATAGAGAATTTTATCTAAAAAATAAAAACTCTGCAGAAAATACTACAGAGTTTTTATGATTTTTATTTAATAACATACACCCATCAAGACTTTTTATATTCTTTTAGGCCTACTCTTCTACGACTCTATTCTTTACATATTTCTCCAACCACATATCTTGTTCCCATAAGACGTGCAGTATAGATTCTTTTGCACGATAACCATGACTTTCCTTAGGCAACATCACCAGTCTTGCCGTTGCTCCTAGTCCTTTTAAGGCATTGAAATAACGCTCGCTTTGTAATGGATAGGTTCCTGAATTATTATCTGCTTGACCGTGTATGAGAAGTAAAGGCTCGTCTACCTTTTCTGCATTCATGAATGGAGACATGGTGTTATAGACCTCTGGCGCATCCCAGTAACTGCGTTCTTCACTTTGAAAACCAAATGGTGTTAAGGTTCTATTGTAAGCACCTGATCTCGCAATTCCGGCCGCAAAAAGGTCTGAATGTGCCAGTAGATTTGCGGTCATAAAAGCGCCATAGCTATGACCTCCTACGGCTACTCTATTTCTATCTATATAGCCCAATTCATCCACAGCATCGATTGCTGCTTTTCCATTTGCTACCAGTTGTTTTATAAAGGTATCGTTAGGCTCTTCATCTCCTTCTCCAACAATAGGAAATGCAGCATCATCCAAGACCACATAACCTTTCATCACCCAGTATACAAAACTTCCATAACTAGGATAAATAAACTCATTAGGGTTTTGGGTGTTTTGTGCTGCACTAGCTTTGTCCTTAAATTCTCGTGGATATGCCCAAAGAAGCATCGGCAACTTTTCCTTTTTACTTTTATCGTAATTAGGAGGTAAATACATAGTGGCGCTTAACTCCAGGCCATCATCTCTTTGGTAGGTAATCAATTCTTTTTGAACATTTTGCAATCCTTCAAATGGATTTTCAAAAAACGTAATTTGCTTTAAATCATTTTTGCGATCTATATCCCTGATGTAATAATTTGGGTAAGTAGTAGGTGATTCTATACGAACTAAAATTTCACCCTTATCCATATCTATAGCCTCCATCAAGTTCTCCTTTTTATCTGTATAAGCAGATTCATAAAGCCTTTTTGTTTTCTTCGTCTTCAAATCCATTTGATCTATAAATGGAAACTGTCCCTTATCAGAATACCCCTCCCCAATAAGAAAGGCTTTATTTCCATTTAACTTTAAAACATTTTGATCCCATGTATTCTTTGTAGTTACAAAATTACCCGGATCAGAATACACATCTTGATAGTTGCGGTCGCTGATAATCACTGGTTTTTCATTAGGATCATTAGGATCAAAAACATAGGTGCGCTGGTTGCGAGTGTTCCACCAGTAATCATAAGCAATGGCTGTATCTTCATCGCCATAAGTCACACCCCTAAAACGATCTATAGTCTTCAATAACTCTACTGCAGTTCCTTTTTCAAATGGTGCCTCCCAAGAATAGAGTGCATCGCGATAGGCTACTTCATTTGCAGGGTCTCCACCATCTAGCGCCAGCACATAATGTAAGGTATGTGGTCGGTCAGATCGCCAAGAAAGCTCTCGTATTCCTTCCCGCTCCGACATAAAACCTTTGGGCATCTCTTCTATAAGTGGGACATCATTAACTGGTGCTACAAGCTTTGCACTGCTGTCATAAACATCCATCTGTTTTGGAAACCTACCGTAAGTTACGATATAAGAAAACGGCTTTTTAAGCTGCGTCACTAATACATGAGAACCGTCTGGTGAGAAAGAAACTTCACTGTACATAGCACTAGGTAAAAAAGCACTCTTAGAACCGTCTAGTTGTACTTGTACGAGCTTACTTAACGCCAACTGCTCAAAATTATGCTCGTCAGAGGGGTTTTTAAGAAGGTCCTGATAGGTTCTATTTTGAGCTTTTGACCCATCGCTGGTAGAAATAGTAGGTCCAGATGGTACTTCTACACTGGTGTCTATCAATGCTTTCTTATCGTCAGCTAGCATTTTTACCAACAATGATTTCCCATCCTTAAACCAGCGTATAGGGTTTCCCATATTGGCATTTACCGTCGCACTGGTTAGCTTTGTTGCCATAGCTTTTTCCGTATCGAGAATCCATACTTCGGTACCGCTTTTGGCGGTATGCGTCATAGCAATCATGGACTGGTCAGGCGACCAATTGATGTTGGATAGTTTTGGTTGATCTGGCAAGCCAGTAACAAACTGTAGATTCTTACTGCCTACTTTTTGAACGGCAACTTTATCGTAAAAGGTCACACGACTACCTATCTGAGTAGCTGGATTGATGCGCAGGCCACCCAGTCTCATTTCTTTTTCTGAAAGCTCTTCAATGGACTTATAAGTATCTCTGTAGAGCAATACCATAATTTCAGTAGCGTCATCGATAAGTGTTGTTGGTGGTCGATCGTAATCCACCAGTGCCATTATTTCTTCAGACGGCTGCTGGTAGTTTAATTTTTCCTGCGATGTCGCTTTAGAGAAAATGAAAATGGCGCATACAAAAAAGTACCAATAGGATTTATTCATGATAATAAGCTTTTGATGATGGATATAAGGATCACAATTTAATGAATTTTTACATTATAACAGGCTCTTATAAAAAATAGAGCGTTCTGTACCTGCCTGCTTTAAAATATAATTGGGTAATCCTTATTCATTATTTTAGATTCCCATTACCTTTGTAGTATGTTTAAAAATGATACTATTGTTGCATTAGCAACTCCTGCTGGCTCTGGTGCTATAGCCGTAATTAGAATCTCTGGTTCGGATGCGCATCGTATTGCAGGGGCTATTTTTGTTCCCGCTTTCGCGAAAGCGGAATCCAAATCATTACAGGAAACCTATAATAAATTAGGAGCAAATACGGTCACTCTCGGACACATCTACCATGGCGACCGAGTGATAGATCAAGTATTATTAACCAAATTTGTCGCACCAAGATCATACACTGGCGAGCATGTGGTAGAAATTTCATGTCACGGTTCCATCTATATCCAACAAGAGGTCATAGCGATTTGCTTGAAGAATGGCGCACGCATGGCACAAGCTGGAGAATTTACTTTACAGGCCTTTTTAAACGCAAAAATGGATCTTTCACAAGCAGAAGCCGTAGCCGATTTAATCGCTAGTGAAAGTGAGAGTGCGCACCAGATTGCCATACAGCAAATGCGAGGTGGTTTTTCTAGTGAGTTAAAAGACTTGAGAACACAATTACTCAATTTTGCCAGCTTGATAGAGTTAGAACTGGACTTTAGTGAGGAAGACGTAGCCTTTGCTAACCGTGATGAGCTTAGAACACTATTGAATCGCAGTCAGCAAACCTTGAGAAAACTCATCGACTCCTTTGCTTTAGGAAATGTATTAAAAACAGGTATTCCAGTTGCTATAGTCGGCGAACCTAACGTAGGGAAATCGACTTTATTAAATGCATTGCTCAATGAAGAAAAAGCTATTGTAAGCGATATTCCGGGAACTACACGTGATTCTATTGAAGATGAAATCAATATAGAAGGGATACGCTTTAGACTTATTGATACAGCGGGATTGCGGGAAACCACAGATACTATTGAAGGAATGGGTATACAGCGTTCTTATGCAAAGGCAGAACAGTCCAAACTGGTTTTGTATTTACTAGACGCTACCCAACTCAATACAGCTCCTGGAATTATTCATTGCTTGATGCGCATACAAATCATGCGCGAAAAATTTCCTGATAAACCTTTGGTGGTTATTTTGAACAAGATCGATCAGATATCAGGACTTGAACATGCTGAAATCACCAAAAAAATTCAAAAAAAATCACCAGACACCATTCTGATTTCGCTCAGTGCCAAATCTTATGTTGGTGTAGAAGAATTAAAAACTGCACTGGTACAAAGTTTTAATAGCGGTGCCCTTTCTCAAGATGATTCTATCGTAAGTAATGCCAGACATTACGATGCCTTACAAATGGCCTATAGCTCCTTACTAGAAGTACAAACAGGAATAGAGAACGATATCTCCAGCGAATTTCTAGCCATAGACATACGCGCTACAGCAGAGTCTTTAGGCATTATTACCGGAGAAATTACCAATGATGAACTGCTTGGTAATATATTCTCTCAGTTTTGTATTGGGAAGTAAACCCTACAAAACAAACAAATAAGAAACCAGTACTAAACCACTAAAAAGTCCTCTAATACAGGGCTTTTTTTATGTGTAACTAGGTGACCTTAAACTTAGTTCTACTTCTTCCCACACACATATTTGTCAATCATATATTGACTTATAGATTTTAATGTCTTTCCTGTCTCTGGGTGAACTCCCGACCCCGTAAAATATTCTACCTTCTTATTTTTGTTTTTTCCATACCAAAATCGAACGCTGCCATCGGTATTAAAGAATAGGGTATCGCAGCTGACTTCTACTTTATGAAATGACGAAATTCTGTTTTCGTTGTACAATAGGAGTTGTTTTATACGGTACTTATTGGCATCAAAATCAACTTCTATATATTGATTTTCTTGCCAAAGCATCCATTTTTGTCTTTGTGTATAGTGGTAGGTCCAAAGACCAATGAGCACTATCAAACTCATACTGATTAATAGTAGTAGTTTATTGGGTAGCCATCCTTTAGTTTCTTTGGCCACCTCTTTTATTTGATCTCCCGGTAGGCCAATACTTTCTACAAAACCTTGATAATTTTCAAATCCTAAGTAGCGACACAAACCATTAATCACTGCCAATTGCTTGATACTTATATCCTTATTTTCTTCTTTCCACTTCTCTGCAGCAGCTCGATAATCCCTTAAGCTGCGCTCGCCTAGATCAAAGTCTTCCCTATCTGCTATAAAAATAGAAAGTTCTAAAGCAATCTCAGTTCGAGAAGGCTTTTGAATACCTCTTTTTTTGATTTCCATCGCTGCTTTATCAAAAGCTTTTAATACTAATATTTTATTCATCTAACTGATATTCAATTTATTAATTACTGGAAAATTATTGGAAATTAATTTCCAAAACATTTCCAACCTTCTTCCAATTACTACAAGACAATCTTCCTTCATTTGTTTTAGAATTGATTACTGCCTTACTCGTAATAGGGCTTACGAAAATCAAATCTATAATGGAGTTGCAAAGTGAAACGAGGTTGCCATTTGGGAAGTAATTACTTCTTTCATTCCTGCTTCTCCACACTTCCCAATGAAGAGTTTTCTCTTCTATTAAAAGAACCTGTTGCTACATAAATTAAAATCTGAGAACATCTCGGACAGCAACACTTATGTCAAATTTTAAACATCAAATATGAAAAAATTAATGTTAGTATTCGTTACAGTGATCCTTAATCTATCTTTATTCTCTTGCACACCTGAGCATATAGTAGACAACACTTCTAAGCCACAGGCTTGTTGTGATGATGAAGGAAACCTTCCTCCTCCTCCTCCACCTCCTGAAGAAGGTACTGGAGGTTAGATAAATTTCTAAATTTTATTAATACTTTCGAGGAATGAAAACCAACCTCACTTCATTCCTCTTTTTTTGTTTATACCTTTTATTTATCAATAATCTAAATGCCCAAGTAAGTGACAGCCTTAGCTATTATTCTAGCTTAGTTTACAATCCTAAAGAACCAGATCATTTAACAAAGGCCTACAAGTTTTTCACTCAGAAAAAACTAGAATACGCTCGTACAAAAAAATATAAGGCAGAAGTATATGCGACTCAAAACTTAGCCGTTATTCAAAAAAAACTAGGCTATTATGATGAAAGTGAAAAGTTAAATATTGAAAGTATACAGCTTATAGATTTAATTAAATCAGAGAAAGATGACCCTTGGGTTAGCAGTTCAAAAGCATCCACCTTGATTGAATTGGCTATCATTTATAGGGATAAAAAGGACTATGAGGAAGCTATTAAAATCTACGACCGAGCTTTAAAGTTGACGAATCTACCAACTGCAAAGAGTATGATTCAAAACAATAAGGGAGTGGTATACTTATATAAAAATGAGCTATATAAAGCTTTAGATCAATATCAATTAGCCTATGAAACCGCCAAAGAAAGTAAGGATGTAAAGCAAATCGCTCGTTCCTTGGATAATTTAAGCTTTATAAGGTCTAAATTGAGTTTACCTCATGCAGAAGAAGGTCTTTTAGAGGCTTTAGACATGAGAATAAAAATAAACTTCTCCTATGGCATCGGTACAAGTTATGGACATTTAATACTGCATTATGAACTTCAACAGGATACATTAAAAGCAATTTCATATTCCGATAAATATTTGAAATTAGCAAAAGAAACTGGGATTTCTGAACAAATTAGAAACGCACTAAAGCTCAAAATAGAAATTGGAGATGACACCACAGCTGAGGAATATATAGCCATTAACGACAGTATCAATTCTGCCAATAATCTAGCAAGAAACAAATTTAATTATTATGCTTACCAATATGACAAAAAAGAAAAAGATCTCAAAATTAGTAATTTGAGAAGTGAACGCTTACTCTATTTGGTCATAGGTAGTGCTTTTATCTTTATTGCAGTCTATGTTATTCTTAAATACAAACACAAAAAGGATAAATTAGAAGAAATTTATAAGACAGAAACTCGTATTTCTAGAAAAATTCATGACGAAGTAGCAAACGATGTGTATCATGTCATGACCAAACTTCAAAATGAAAACAAAGACGTTCTGGACGATTTAGAACATATTTACAACCGTACAAGAGACATTTCTAAGGAGAGCAGTAGCATTGATCTCAGCATGAGCTATCCAGAACTTTTAAACGATCTTTTTCTTAGTTACCATAATAAGCAGGTGGCTATTATTACCAAAGACCTGTATCAGATCAATTGGGATAAAATAAGTGATCTCAAAAAATCAACTGTTTATCGGGTGTTTCAAGAGCTCCTGACCAACATGAAAAAGCATAGCAATGCCTCTATTGTTGTGTTCAATTTCTCCCAGGGAAATAAAAAAATCAGCATGAGATACAAGGATAATGGGATAGGTAGTAAAATAAAAAAAGGAAATGGCCTTCATAATACGGAAAACCGTATCGCTTCCATAAATGGAACCATTATTTTTGATTCAGAAGAAGGTAAAGGCTTTAAAGTAATAATTACAATTTAACCATGTTTCAAAAAGTATTGATATCAGATGACTTTGGCAGTATTAACCAAGGCGTGCTAAAAGTGTTAGAGCAATTAGGTCTTCCAGATGCAAAACAAGTGCAATACTGTGATGATGCCTATTTACAAGTAAAGAGTGCTCAAAAGAATAAGGATCCTTTTGACCTATTCATTACGGATCTCAATTTTAAAATAGATCATCGGGAACAAAAATACTCCTCAGGGGAAGCTATTATTGAACAATTAAAAAAAGAAGTGCCGCAGCTTAAAATCATAGTTTACTCTGTAGAAGATCGATTGCAGAAAGTCAGACAGCTGGTCAGTCAACTCGGAGTAAATGCGTATGTATGTAAAGGTAGAAATGGATTAGTTGATTTATCAAAAGCCATTGCGGCTGTTTATGAGGACCACTTATTTTTATCTCCTCAAATTGAACAAGCACTGCAACCTAAGAACAATTTGGAAATAGATGATTACGACATAGAACTCCTAAAACAACTGGCTCTAGGACATCCCAAAGAATCTATCAGCGAGCTTTTTAAAAATAATGGTATTTCACCGAGTAGTTTGAGTGCTATAGAAAAAAGGCAGAGCAAACTATTTATTCAATTTAGTGCCAATAACGCCGCGCATCTGATAGGTATTGTCAAAGACCTCGGTCTTATTTAATTTGTCCAATTGAGGGAACCCGTAAGTTATTTTATATATAGTTTCCTATGTTTATATCAATAATTAGTCGCAAGGCTATTTCCTTAGGGGGGAGACTGAGCACATACTTTTACAGTATGTGCTTTTGTGTTTTTATAGCTTGCGCTTTCCTGCTGGCAGCCCTAGCGAGAAAGCGGAATAAAATCAAATTACTTCAATAATAGTATACCTCAACACTATACCACGGCTTCAAGCTCAAGACACTAGGCTATTAGGTTGGAGTAGTCATCAACTTTCTTTTTCATCGCAGTGGGTTTCTAGTTGACTGTTATAAGTATTACGTTCTAATGGAATCTCTTGATGTGACGCACAAAATTATCTCTGCCTCCATTAATTAGCTACTCTATGACTTATTAAGGACACATATGAATTCTCTAGTTGCGCAAATTATGCATGACCAGTAGTGGTACTTTATCAAACATTCCCAAGTCCTTTACCATAGGTGTGGTAAATATCTTTTCAAAAAAGCCATGTTTTCTATTGACCATAGCTACTAATTTACTTTCCCTACTTTCCACAAAACTGCGTACCGCTAGACTACGGTTAGTACTGCTCAAGTGATGAAAGCTGAATTTTGAGCCTTCCAGACATTCTGACAACACCTCCATATTAGCCTTTTGATTTGCTGAGAGTTCTTTTTGGGGATCTACATAAAGCACGCAGATTTCTGACTCATGTTTTATTGCTATCTGCACCAGCTGCGCCAGCTCTCTTTTTTTATAACTATCCTCATAATTAGTTGGGAAAACAATCTCATTCAATGTTCCCAGTTTTACATCCATGGGAACACCCAGGACAGGGCAATTGCGTATTTCTTCCATGGCGGTAACCGTATTGCTCCCAAAGAAAGTACCGCTGTGATTATTTCTCCCTTTTGTTCCCATGATGACCAGTTCCAAATCCTTTTTTGAAATAGTGGACTTCATCACGTCTATAGGAGCGCCATATTCAGATATCGTCTTAAAGGTATGTTTGACATCTGGATTGAGGGATTTTAAGGTCTCCAATGTTTTTTTTAATTCCTGCTTGGATAAATTGTTGGCCTTATCAATAGAAGTAACCCCAAATTCTGAAGCCTTTATATCACCAATATCAAACTCATTAATGGAATACGAATTCATTAAGTAGAAAACGCAGTTTTGATTTTTAAACAAACTAGTCGCAAAAGTTATGGCATTCCAGGCATTTTTGGAAAAGTCAGTTGGAATAAGGATTTTCTTTGTCATAGCATGGCTTTTTAAGTTGAAATAAGATTAATCTACAATAGAATGATGAACTATGATATTTATCAGTTCGCCTCTGGGAAGATCAAAAAAGGCAATTTCGTATGAAATGAGATTCTTTTTATAACGGGTTCATCTACCAGATGTTCAAAAAAGCTTTTAGAATAATCAATCATTACCATCAGATCAATTTCTAGGTCTTCTTTAAATTCATAAATACAGTTTTCTATAGAGGAATACTTTTCAATCACATGAAAGCTAAAATCTACATCGCTCAATAATCCCTTTAACTTTTGTAGATGCCGCTTCTGCTTTTCAGATATCTCTAGTGTATCATAGATCTTGATGGTTCTAACGGTCGACTCCCATAATTTAGCAAGTTTTAATAGCGGATTCAATTCTTCCTTGAAATAGAAATTTTGAAAGTCCGTTGCAAAACCTATGTTGCTCAACTCCACAAACTCTGCATGTTCAGGAACGATAAGCAAGGGAATAGTGTGACGTAGAGATACAATATCAAAAGTGGTACTGCCAAAGAAGATCTCCTTCAACCCTGTAGCTCCTTTGCTTCCCATGACGATATACTCATAATCTGACCCTAGTAATTCATCAATAATGTTACTGAGATGACCTTCTCTCGCCTCCCAGTTATACGTGTGATTTTCAAACTGACTGCTCCCACAAACCCCTGCCTTTAAATCTTCCATCTGTTTGAGAGTATTAATTTTTAACCTCCCGTAAACTCTCTTCAAAGCAGACGGGCTCTTATTTCCTAAAAATTGCAAGGCAGAAGGCTCATAAGCATGCAGCACAGTAAACTCGACCACCTCTTTCTGAAAAAGTAATTGTGCATATTTCAAGGCATTGATGGAGTGATCACTAAAATCAGTAGGTATAAGGATCCGTATCATATCATATAGCTTTTGCAGGTGGTAATATCAAAAAAGGAACTTCTGCATGATGAACAATCTTTTTAACTACCGGAGTGAATAAAAGGTTCTCAAAAAAATTATGACTGGTATGCACTAAAACCAAAAGATCAATAACATGTTGCAAGTGATAATTTTCAATGGCCTCATAAACGTCCATACCTTTACATAGTTCAGTAACATGCGCATCTCGTTCAAAAAAAAGCTCCAGCTCTTTCTTGTTTCTCTTTTTAGCATCATTCAACGCGATGCCATAATAGGCGTTCAGAAAAACCAATCGAGAAAGGTGACTGAAACATAAATTATTAAGGAAAGTGAGCCCTTCTTGTTGATTCCCGCTTTCATAATTAGTAGCAAATAACACCTCTTTTAAATTTATAAAACTGTACTCTTGAGGAACACCCAACAGTGGGACTTTACAGTGTTTAAGCGTGTGCATTGTCTCTGAACCTATGAATACTTCCTGGAGTCCAGTAGCTCCTTTAGTTCCCATAATCACGCAATTAATATCATAGTCATCAACGATAGTATTGATTTCAGATGCCAGCGTATTAAAAGATGTAATTCCTAGAAAGGTATGAATTTTTGATGGAAACTTATCTTTTATATTTCTAATCGCCTTTCTAATATTTTCCTCTGATTGCGATTTGTATTGTTCCCCTATATCAACATTAACAGTCGTGAAATCTTCATAAATGGAGGGCGTATACAAATAAATAGGGGTGTACACATTGAGGACGTAAAATGTACAAACATTACTTTTCAAAAGCTGTACAGCATATTCCAAAGCATTGATAGATGCCTCTGAGAAATCTGTAGGAAGTAGGATGTTTTTCATGGCTTTTGAATTTATCGTGGTAGGTTTTGCAGGATTAAAAATGGAATAGTAGTATTGAGACCCTCCCTATCAATGGTGCTGGTACGGATTAAATTTTCTATATAGGTATGTGTAGAATTCACCATAACGACAAGATCAATATCGTGATCATGGATGAAACCGTTTATGTTTTCAGGAATGCAACCGCTCTTTTGATGGAAGTAGGTTTGCTCGCGTTCTCTAAATCTGTATTCCCAGTATTCTTTAACGTCAACCTGCCGCAGTGATAATTGGTCAACATCAGAGATGTAGAGCAAGTGCAATTTTGAACGGTAGCTATTTGCTAAAAAACTGATCATTTTCAGTTCCCGACATTGATAACCAAGACTTAATTCTGAAGGAAATAAAATACGCTCTGGTCTAGAAAACTTGTACTTACTGGGAATACCTAAAACTGGACAATTCACATACCTAATCACTAGCAAGGTATTGCTGCCATAGTTGCCCTTAGGGTCTGCTGTCATCCCTTGAGTTCCCATCAAAACTAGGTCTGCGTTTTCCTTGATGACGATCCTGTTGATTTCATTTAATAAAGTACCAAATTTTGCAATGGTGCAAATTTCAGGAGAAGGGTTAGGCGAAAATTCTGTGATTCTATCCTTTAAATCCATCAGCTTTTGCTCATACATCTTTCGTTTCTCCTGCTTATTCTGCTTCAGGTTTTCTTTGGTTTATATCGCAGTATTGTCATAAACCTCATCTGCATAAGCGTAGATCAGGATAAATTTTGTGATCTCATATTTAAAGTACTCCACAGCACAACTCAACACATTGAACGCGTTTTCTGAGAAATCGGTAGGAACTATAATGATGCGCATAACTCAGTAGCTAGATATGCTCAAATTTAAAAAGTGCTTTCCTTCTTAACTATGACCTTTGTCAGTTATGGTAATATCAGTAAAACTCGATGTGTAGATCCCCAGCGGTCTGAAAATAAACTCCCTCTAATTTCCTCTTGTAATTAAACTCTAGAAAGTGGATGTATTGCCGAATTTGCGTCCTTATTATTTACATTGTTCCGCTTTCCTACTTCGACTTCGCTCTGCGTAAACCTTTGCGTCGTAAGGCTACTCGAAAGCACCAATTATAAAGTCATAGCACAAATCCCAATATGGAAATCTAATCCACCAACTCTAAGCCGGATTTGTCCATCAACCGAATGTTGCGACCTTCGATTTCTATAAGGCCTTCCTTTTTAAAACTGGACAGCGTTCTGATCAGGCTTTCTGTAGCAATTCCTGCAACACTTGCCAGATCGTTTCTAGCAATCTTGATGCCTTCTCGAGGTGAATTATTCAAGATCGAGGCAAACTGGAGGATCGTTTGTGCCGTTTTCCTTCTGACAGAACTATAAGACCGTTGCAGGGTAAAAACTGTATAAACCAGCAATTAAAACAAGTCTAATTATTTGTTATTCAAATTGTTGAGTCTTATTTTTACTACATGAAATCACAGAAACAGCCCACTTTAGCAGACACAATTTGTGATTTGCGAGCAAGAAAGATAAAGACAACGTTTTTCACTCAAATAAACGAGTTGATCGATTGGGACAGCATCGAAAAATTAATAGATTCCGATTATTCTAAAGGAAAAAGTGCTGTGGGCAAGCCTTCCTATAGCGGCTTGTTGTTGTTTAAGATGTGTCTTTTGCAAATTTGGTATGGATTAAGTGATTATGAAGTAGAAGATCGATTGCAGAAAGTCAGACAGCTGGTCAATCAACTCGGAGTAAATGCATATGTATGTAAAGGTAGAAATGGATTAGTTGATTTATCAAAAGCCATTGCAGCTGTTTATGAAAACCACTTATTTTTATCTCCTCAAATTGAACAAGCACTGCAACCTAAGAACAATTTGGAAATAGATGATTACGACATAGAACTCCTAAAACAACTGGCTCTAGGACATCCCAAAGAATCTATCAGCGAGCTTTTTAAAAATAATGGTATTTCACCGAGTAGTTTGAGTGCTATAGAAAAAAGGCAGAGCAAACTATTTATTCAATTTAGTGCCAATAACGCCGCGCATCTGATAGGTATTGTCAAAGACCTCGGTCTTATTTAATTTGTCCAATTGAGGGAACCCGTAAGTTATTTTATATATAGTTTCCTATGTTTATATCAATACTTAGTCGCAAGGCTATTTCCTTAGGGGGGAAACTGAGCACATACTTTTACAGTATGTGCTTTTGTGTTTTTATAGCTTGCGCTTTCCTGCTGGCAGCCCTAGCGAGAAAGCGGAATAAAATCAAATCACTTCAATAATAGTATACCTCAACACTATGCCACGGCTTCAAGCTCAAGACACTAGGCTATTAGGTTGGAGTAGTCATCAACTTTCTTTTTCATCTAGCGGTATCAAGCTGTTTTTAGGATTACTGCCTTCTTGCCAACTACTCAGGTTATCAACAGTGGTTTGCGCAATATTTGCTAGCGCTTCTTTTGTGGCAAAGGCTTGATGTGGTGTAAGAAGAATGTGATCATGTGTGAGCATTTTCTCTAGATCCGTATCATGAGGTTTGTTTTGTGACCTGTCATAAAAGAACACACCGCTTTCTTTATCGTATACATCTGTTGCGTAGCCTCCGATGCGTTTTTTTTCTACATACGCCAGAACATCTTTGGTGTGGACAACCGCTCCTCTTGCTACGTTAACCAATAAGGTTTCTTTATGCATCAAATCCAGTTTTGACTTATCTATAAGATGATGCGTATCTGAAGTTAATGGGATGCTTAAAATGATTACCGAACATTCTTTACACAAGTTGTCTAAGTGGGTATAGGATACCTGAAACCGTGTTTTTAGATCTTCTTTTTCAAAAGGGTCTACAGCCATAATACAACAACCGAATCCGTTTAATATCTGTGCGATAATACTTCCTATTTTCCCTGTTCCAATAACTCCTACTGTTTTATTGTGTAGATCAAATCCAATAAGCTTATCAAGGGTGAAGTTGTAGTTTTGAGTTTGTTTTCGCGCAAGCGTCACCTTCCTATTTAATGCTAATAACAATGTTATAGCATGCTCTGCAACGGCATATGGAGAGTAATCTGGCGAATTTGCAACTTTAAAATTCAATCGTTTTGCGATTTTAAGATTGATATTATCGTGTCCCGCAGAGCGCAGCGTTATGTATTTCACCCCAAAATCCTTGAGCTTTTCCAGAACAATTCCACTGGCATCATCTGCAGAGAAAATAGAGATCGCTTCAAATCCTAATGCCATCATGGCGGTCTTTGTCGTCAGCCTATCTGAACTGTATTTAAAAGAGTGTACGTCCTTATTTGCTTCTTCTAAAAAAGGAGTTTCAAAATCTTTTGCAGAGTAAATGAGTGTTTTCATAATTAAAATTTAGAGCTGCTGATTAGCAGATTTTGTTCTTCTAGAGTCCATAAAAGCATTTTTATATATTCTTTAATAGCCTTTTTATCAGAATCTAATTTGGTCACATCTATTGATGCTCGCCATATCACCTGTCGCTCTTTCTCTGGACAGATACAATAGAGCACACTTTGTGCATGATAGACAACATATTTCTCTATTTTACCTTCTTGATTGTACACCTCTTGGCTGAAATAATCGTCAGTTCCAAAATTTTCAAACGTTCTATTTAAGTTGCGGTAACTTTGCACCAAGCTTACCTTGTCCTCAGCTCCTACTACTTTAGAAACTAATACAGCATCATAACCTTGTATAAGCAGTTGACTTTCTAAGTCTACCAACTCTTCTTCCGCATAGGGTCTTTTGGTTTCCTGATCATCAAAAAACGCATCGCTATTAAACGCATTTACACCTTTTTCTTTAAGGTCACTTACGAGTTTATTTTCAAAAAAACTTCTGCTTTCTGTATCATTTGATATCGCAAGCACAAGTAGTTTTTGTGCTTGAAAGGAATCTATATCTGGATTTTTCCAGTTTTCTACTAGCTCCGAATCTGAGCAACTAAATAATAAAAAGCAGGACCATACTGCAACATATAGGAATCGGTTTTTCATTACAAAAATGTTTGTTTAAAAAAATAAAAATACACACCTTGATATTGATTATTTCTTGCTCTTTTACCATTCCCTATATCATAGAAATAATAAAAGAAGACCAGTTCCTACTCCCTTTTAAAATAGGAACTGTCTCCTCACTCATCCCATAGGAGGATTGTATGGCAACTAGGAGGCTCTATTTTTATACATCTACTCATTAGCCTTAGTGCCACTTATGATACTTGAAATAATTCCTTTTTGATCAGTAAATTCTGATATTAAGATACCTGCCAAATGGATTATAATAAATGCAGTCAGATAGTAAATTCCTAGCAGGTGGATTTCTTCCATAGGCTCTTTAAATCCTTTGGGACCTAATTCTATGAGTAGTCCAGTGACAAGAGACACCACCACGCAGAGATAAAAAACCAAATAAGTCCATTTCTTAAATTTCATTTTTATAGACAGTGCTTGATCCACAGGGTTTTGAAATTTCATTTGTCCAAATGCAGGAATTACAAAGCGAAAACTAAATAACCCAACAAGTACATAACCTATGTAAATATGCCAATCCCACATGGGTTGTCTTATTTTTTTTGCAAGAACTATGAGTTGATCCTGAGATAAATCCTGCCCAGCACCATTCAAGTACTCCCCTATGATAGCAGCGACATGGTACTTATTCATCCAGGTCAATCGCAAAAAAATCGTGATCAAAAGCAATAAAAATGATACCGCTATCGCCCAATGAATGATGCGATACATCTTAGAATATTCTGTTTTTTCCATAATGTTTTATTAGGTATGAAACACCACATACGGATCAGACCAAACTGCTATTCCATCTCCCTAGCATTTAATACAGGTAGGATGAGTCTGTGATAATTGATCTTTTTAACTGCCCTAAAATTAACGAGTGTAGCCTTTAAAAAATATGATAAAAATCAGTAGTTGGTTGATCGATTATAGGAATGTAAATTCACTGACCATAAAGCGTAAATTTCAATGCTTACCACTTCATTAAGTGCTGGAATAAGTATGCGCCAGTTTTTTTCTTTTTGAGTAATTCGTAAGCCTTATTGTAAATTTCGCTGGTAGGATCCCCTGGTACAATTCGTCTCTAACGATATCAAGGATGTGCTGTACATCCTTTTCAGTTGCGCCACTGTGCCTTGGGGACGACCTCCATTTATCCAGAGAAAAAGCTACCTTTTCTCCAGATGATTTTTCGATGATCATATTAGAACTAGACAATAGTGATAGATAAAGTGGTTTATATGCTTTGTTATGCTTTCGCGAAAGCGTAACACCTTACAAAACTATAGGCCGCAATCCATTGTGGTGAGCATGTCCAAGTATAGCGGTATAAAATCCTGGACATCATAGCTCTTTAACTAATTGCGCAAATCGTGCATCACTAGTAAGGGCACTTTACTAAACATACCTAGTTCTTTTACCATAGGTTTTGAAAATATATTAGTGAAAAAGCTGTGTTTTCTATTGATAAAAGCGACCATATCACTGTTGCGACTTTCAACAAATCGCTGTACGCCAGCTGCAGCGTCTGAACCACCTATCTGATGCCAACTAAATGACGCTCCTTCAAGACATTCTTCTAGAAGTTTCCTGTCTTCCTTTTGCTCTTTATCCAACTCCTGGTGTTCACTGACGTGCAAGACGCAAATATGAGCATCTTGAATTTGTGCGAGCGCTACCAGATGTATCAACTCTCTTCTTTTATAGTGTGTTTTAAAACTAGTAGGAAAAACAATCTCTTTTAAATGTACCACACGTGCATCTTGCGGAATACCCAGAATGGGACAGGTGCGTAATTCTTCCATAACCCTAACGGTATTACTGCCAAAAAGTCTGTTCTCATAATCACTTGCTCCTTTTGTTCCCATAACCACCAATTCAATGTCTCGCTTTTCTACCACTGAATTGATAGCACTTAAAGGGTCGTTAAATTGAGAAAGGGTGGTATAGCTGTGTTTATGGTTTTTTTCTCTAAAATCAAGCATATCCATAAGCTTAGAAAGTCCTTCTTCTGACTTTATTTTTGCCGTATCATAGGAAAGAGTTCCAGGCTCTGACACCATCATCTCACTGGTGCTGTATGCGGTTGATCCATGAGCGTTAAGCAAGTAAAAATCGCATTCTTGGTCTTTAAAAAGATCTGCAACATAAGTGATGGCGTTCCATGCATTTTTTGAAAAATCTGTTGGAATGAGGATTTTCTTTTTCATTGTTAAGACTTTTGATTGAGACATAAAATTAATCCCCCCATAAGTAGTTTACTATGATATTTATCAGATGCTATCTGGCAGTATCAGAAGAGGTAGATCCAAATGAAAACTGGCTTTTTCTACAAATGACGTTTTGAGAATGCTCTTTAAAAAGCTGTACTTGTGGTACCTGAGTACCAATAAATTAATATGGTGACTCTTACAGAATTCAGTAAGCGTTTCTTCCATTTCTTTATCACTAGAGATCCAGTGCGTGGTATAAGCTACATCTTGCAATCTGTTTTTAAGATTTGTGTAATGAAGTTCCACCCCTGCAGCCGCCTTAGATGGATGGTAAACATGTGCCAAATGAAAATTTGACTGTTGTTCCTTTACTATATTTTTTAGAAAAGCAAACTCATTTTCTTGATAATCAGTTTTTAGGTCTGTTGCATAAACGATATTTTTAGGCAACTTAAAGTCTGACTTTTCAGGTATTAAAAACAGCGGAATAGGATGTATATTTTTAATAACACTTACGGCCTGACTTCCCATAAAAACTTCTTTTAAGCCAGAGGCTCCTTTAGTCCCCATAACTACAAAGTCCACATCCATATTATCGATTAAATCATTGATAATATCATTCAATGCTAATGCGCCATAAAACAATTCAACCTCAAGAGCTGTTCCTTCGCAATCCCTTATAATTTTATGTTTTACAACTTCTAGCTGATCATAAATCTTAGCCCTTATTTCATTTGCAATAACATCATTTACACTGTTATCCAATCTGCTTAAGGCTTCTGAAAGTTGGTCTCCATAGGAGTGAACTAATGAAATTTTACAAACTTCACTAGAAATTAATCTCGATGCATAAAATAAAGCGTTATAGGCGTTATCTGAGAAGTCGGTAGGTACAATTATAGATGCCATAATAGTTGTTTTAAGAGTTAAAGCTATACACTGCTATTTTCATTTTATTGATAATCATCAGTTAGGAGTAGGTAGTATTAAAAATGGTAACGAAGTGTGAAAAGTGATGTTTCTAACGATGGATTTCCCCATCAAACGATCAAAGAAATTCAAAGGATAGTCGATTAAAACCATTATGTCAATTTCTAAGTCTTCCTCAAATACATGAATGCAATTCTCTAAGGAAGAAAACTTAGGAATGACATGAAAACTACACGGAATATCTTTTAGTATGGTTTTTAAATGCTGTAAGTGATTTTCTTCTAAAGTACTCAAGTCTGGATTGCTATAAACTTGAACGAGATGTAAAGTTGCCCCCCATATTTTTGTGAGTAGCAGTAAGGGCTGCAACACTGCTTTGCTATAACTTTCCTTAAAATCTGTTTCTAACCCTACTTTTTCCAGAGTTTTAAAACTTGCATTTTCTGGTATAATAAGGATAGGTATTTCTTGTTGTAAAGAGACTACGCTATAGGTAACACTGCCTAGAAATATTTCTTTAAGTCCAGTAGAGCCTTTACTTCCCATAATGATGTAGTCGCATGCTCCCTTTTCAAAAGCAGCTATGCCTTCCGTGAGATGTCCTTCATAAGCCTCCACTGCATACTGATGGAATTCTGGCTGGCTTGTTTGAAGAATTTGAGATTGAAGAGCGTTTAATTGATGAACAGACTTTAGCTTCCAGTCTTGATAGATGGACGCTAATCGTTGTGGACTTATATTCCCCAGCATCTGAAGGACAGTGGGCTCATAAGCATGAAATAAAGTAAACTCTACCGCTACTTTTGAAAACAGCTGTTGCGCATAAGACAATGCGTTATAGGAGTGTGTACTAAAATCTGTAGGTAGAAGAACTCGTAACATGATTATTCTGTTTTATAATGTGGCAGAATCAAGAAAGGAACGTCAGAATAATGAACGATCTTTTGTACCACTGGTGTAAAAAGTAAGTTCTCAAAAAAGTTGTGTTTGTTATGTACCAGTACCAGTAATTCTATACTGTGTTTAGATTGAAATTCTTCCATCGCATCTAATACTTCCACTCCTTTTACAATTTGTGTGATAGGAGCATCTCGTTTAAAATGGGCTTCTAGGGCTTGTTGATTTTTGACTTGTTGCTCTGTAAGGCGTACCCCTTGAAAGATATTTAAGAAGATCAACCTAGAGCTGTTTTTTGAACACAGCTCTTCTAATAGAGCCAACCCCTTTTGATTAGTGTCTGTTTTAAAATCTGTTGTGAAGAGTATGTCCTTGGGCTTCTTATAAGAATAACCAGCTGGCACTCCTATTACAGGGATTTTTGCATCCTTTATGACATGCATGGTTTGAGATCCTATAAAGACTTCTTTTAATCCTGAAGCCCCATTAGTACCCATAATTATAAGATCAATCGCATAGTCTTCTACGAGCTCTTCCACCTCAGCATTCAACATATTGAAGGAAGAAACTCCTTGAAAAATGTGCTTGGTATCGGGGTACTTTGAAGCAACTTTATCTATTATTTTTTGCACCCTTTTTTCTGAGGTCGTTTTGAATATTTCTCCTATATCCATGTTAAGAGCAGGATCCATTCCATAGGCAGTCGCAGAATATAAGGCTACAGGTTCATAAGTGTTGAGCACATAAAAAGTACAATCTTCCTCCTTAAATAGCTGGACAGCATATTCAATAGCATGGAGAGAAGTTTTAGAAAAGTCGGTAGGTAACAAGATGTTTTTCATATTGGAGCGTTTTATCTAGGTAGATTTTGAAGTATCAAAAATGGAATTTTTAAATTCAGGCTTAAAGAATCTATAGTTGGTAATTGTATAAAAGACTCCAGAAAAGAATGCTTTGAATTTACGAGTACCAGTAAATCAATATCATTTTGAGTGATGATGTTATTAATGACCGTAGTAGGAACTCCTAGATCTTGACGCTTGTATTTTATTTCGCTTTCGCGAAAGCGAGACTCCCACAAAGCTTTCATTTCTTGTTGTCGTTGGGATAAAGTATCGAACTTTGCGATATGAAGTAAATTCAACACCGAACCATGGTTGTAAGCAATACTACTTAAAAGATCCAGCTCTCTATTTTTAAAAGGAATCAATAGTTCTGAAGGAAATAATATTCGGTCTGGACTTTTAAACTCCAACTCTAATGGAATGGCTAGTACAGGACATTTTACCTTTTTAATCACTTTTAAGGTATTGCTGCCAAAGCTCATCTTGCGGTCTGCTGTCCTACCTTGTGTTCCCATAACTACCAAGTCGGCGTTTTGAACATCTACAAGGTTGTCCAATTGGGTCATTAAGTTTCCATAAATCACTTGAGTGTCAAAATGATGAAGCGGGTTAAAAGTTAAATACTCCACGCGTTCCAGTAGATGATCCAATTGTTCTTCAAATTCTTTTGATTGATGGTTTTCTTTAGTTTCACAAGTATGGACTATAAAAAAGGTGGCCTCTTCATTATTGAAATACTGTATAGCACAAGTTAAAGCGTTAAAAGCATTCTCTGAAAAATCGGTAGGGATGATTATAACTCTCATAGTAAGATTGGATTTATATGATTCCAAAACTATAGGCAATCCCAATTTAAAACTATGATTTTAATCAGTTCTGGGTGACATCATTTACTATTTGAATGAAAGGGAGTTATTCATGAATGATCAAAAAGGGAACTTTTTTATGGTAATCAAAACCTCCGCCTCGAGTTTTTGAGAATAGTATATGTTCTAAAAGATTGATGTTTTTTGCAAATAAAATGACCAAGTCTACTTGATTCCTATTGATATAGAATTGTAATGCTTCATTCATAGTTTTATCGATGACAAAATGAAAACTATGTGAAAGATCACCCAAGGTATTTTGCAAAAATAACTTATTGTTGTCTTGAGTTTCTGTTAAGGCATGGCTGTGTTTATGAAGTTGTAAAATATGGAGATGACTTTGATTATCCTTGACAAATTGTACTAAAGTATTTGTTGAACGCGCCCGATGTATAAAGTTAAAATCAGATAAGAGTACTATTTCTTTGGCCTGTTTGCATTTAAAATCCAGTGGCACCATGAGAACTGGGCATTTTACTCTAGTAATGATATCCTTAGCTGGATTTGCCTTTATACCTTTATAACAAGCAGGAGAGCATCCAGCATTTAGTGCTATTAAATCTATATCATACTCCACAACGGCTTCTTTAATATTTCCTATAAAGCTTCCTTTCCAAGGTAATGAAATGATTTTTTGATTAGGAGCCAAAAGCCCTTCAAGATCTTTTAGCTGTATTTTTAAATCTCTTTCTTTAAGCTCCCGTTGAGTAACATGGGCATCTATTTTAAGGTCTACAGCAGCTGAATAGATGAGGTAAAAACGCATTCCTGCCTTTAAGTACATGGATAGTACACAGCTAACGACCTTCCATGAAGGACTTGTGAAATCTATAGGAATAAGGACATGCTTCATTGCAAACACAGTTTTAAACACAAATGTATTTGCCTGAGCCTTATGAATAGATGATAAAAATCAGTTGTGGGTCATATAGTACTAAATAAACCCTTAAAATAGTACTATTCCAGAAGTTCTAGCTTTTTTAAATTGAGAATTCTAATATTACGGCCTTCAATTTCAATAAGACCTTCCTTCTTAAATCCAGATAAGGTACGTATCAAACTCTCTGTGGCAATACCGGCAACACTGGCCAGATCATTGCGAGCTATACATATATTTTCTTCGGTATTTTTATCCAGTACTTGTGCAAATTGCAAAATGGTTTGTGCTGTTTTCTTTCGTACCGAGCTGTAGGCCATTTGTAATAATTGGTTTTTAACCCCTGCAACATCATCGGTTAAAAGCTGCAAGAGTTCCATGGAAATGTTCTTACTGTTGCCCAGTATTTCTCTGAGTGTTGATTTGAGCACTCCTACAACTGTTACATCTTCTAGCGCCTGTGCTGATTCTTGATAAGCAACGTTATCCAGAAGGGATGTAAAGCCTAAAAAATCATCAGCTTTATGAAGTGCGGTGATCAACTCCTTCCCACTTTTATCTATTTTATATGTTTTAACGATACCTTTTAAGAGGAGATAAATTCTAAAGGAACGACCACTTTCCTTATAAATATGCGCTCCTTTTTGAAAGGTACATTCTTCTCCCTCATCATCAAAAAAGTTCTTCAACTCGTTAAGGTTGCGCAATTGATCTTCTTGAGATGGAGATGTTGTTGCTGACAATAGGTTTTTAAGAATAGTAGCTTTTGCTATTCTACTTTCTATTGCGCTTATAAGCTCTTCTTCTTCAAATGGCTTCGTGAGATAATCGTCAGCACCTAGATCCATTCCTTGGCGTATTTCTTTATGCTCTGTTTTTGCAGATAAGAATATAAAGGGAATTTGATTGGTACTCGTGTCTGATGATAATGCTTCTAGCACTCCATACCCATCTACTTCTGGCATCATAATATCACAAACAATCACGTCGGGATGGTTTTGTTTTGCAAGAGTGATACCTATGCGACCATTAGGTGCTGTAGCCACTTCAAAATTTAATAGTTCCAGTAACTCTGCCGTGTTTTCTCTTAAGGCAGTATCGTCTTCAATAATGAGTACTTTTTTCATGATATGGTACTGTTTACAATTGGTATTAAAATACTAAAGGTGGAACCTTTACCTGCGGTACTTATGAATGAAATAGTAGCGTTTAGGTTTTTTAAATGGTTTTGAACGATATTAAGACCTATTCCCGTTCCTGGAGTGAGCAGCACATTCTCTGCTCTAAAATAGCGGTCAAAAACAAAGCGCTGCTCTTGTTTTGGAATACCTATTCCTTGATCTTTAATCTTAATTTCTAGATGCTCTAGAAGTTCATTTACTTCTATGGACACCAGACTTCCTTCTCCAGAGTATTTGATCGCATTATGTATGAGATTGCTCAGAGAAAGTTCGAGAATTTTTTCATCAAACACTAAGGTGATATCGTCTGCATTCTTTGGATACTGAATGTTTTGGCCCTCTTTGAGATGCATATTTGCATCATAAATGACTTCATTAAGTACTTTACTTAATGGAAATGAAGAGGCTTTATAATTAGCCTTTCCTGTGTCTAATCGCTCTATAGACAAGAAATCGTCTATTATCGTGTTGAGGTATTTTACCTTACTTTTTATAGTGTTGAGATGCTTTTCCCTTTTTTCTTGCTGCTCTTCTGTCGTATATTTTCCAACCAGTGTCGCAGAGGTAAGAATACCACTAATAGGAGTTTTGAACTCATGTGAAACCAAGGATAAGAATTTTGTTTTTAACTCATTGAGCTCTTTCTCTTTTTGTAAGGCCTCTTTAGCGTTGTTTTCTGCTTTGATACGCAAGCTTACTTCCTGCTGCAATAGGTCTACCGCTTTATTTAAGGAATTGGTACGTTCTACTATCTTTTCCTCAAGGTGGTCATTAAGGTCTGCAAGGTGGTCATTAAGGTCTGCTATTTGTCTTTCGTTTTCTTTGCGTACCGTAATATCTGTTACAAGGGACATCACATAACGATGATTGTGCAATATGAATGGGTTCAAACCTGCCTCAACAGGAAATTTAGTACCGTCCTTGCGTAATCCAAAAAGGTCTCTACCTTTTCCCATTTCTCGTTTCTGACTGTGATCCATAAAACCATGGAAATGAGAATGATGCTCTTTATGATAAGAGCTAGGAATAAGTGTGTGAAGATGCTGTCCTTCTAATTCTCTTTTCTTATATCCAAAAATTGCTCTCGCAGAGGCATTTGTAGCCACAATAATTTGAGTAGAATTGACTACCACAATTCCCTCTGAAGCACCTTCAAATAAAATAAGAAAAGCTTCTTCTATACTTTCTTCAAAAAACCCCATATCTCAAAAATACGAATAAAGGCTTATTATTTGATTGATAAAATAAGACTAAAAGTAATTATACATTAAACAAACCTTTTTTTAAAGAATCCTTAATCGAATTTATTACCTGATGCACCTTGCTACTCGACTGCTTAGTTACTTCTATAATTTCTGGTATGCTGAGGTGAAAATGAATATACAAAGAAGCCATATTCCTGTGTGATGCTGGTAAACTATCGATCACCTTGTTTGCTTGCTTGCTCGTCCAGGTTTGCGTAGCTGTTTTATCTAAATCTTCCTCCATCTTTTGTTCTGACTCCACTTCAAAGATGGTCTTAAACTCTTCCTTATGCGGTGCATATGAGATATCATCTAACTCTTCTTCAAGGATGATATCTCCATCCAACTGTGTTGCCATTTTTTCTCTCATCCTATCCCTTTCGGCCTTTGCATAAACATCAATATTCTCCAGAGATTCATGTATGCTGTGTTCCTTCTCTTTAGCTTCATCTAAAAGCGTGTTCAATTCTTTTAAGAGAAAAATATAAAATTGATCATCGGTTTTAATCTCATCAAAGGCATTGTAGGTGGCTATGAATAAATCGTCTATAAAGTCATCTTCTTTATAAAAATTTGAAAGTAATTTTCCACTGTGTTCCATCTCATTTAATCGCGTATTGACATACCTTCCCATCTCTGGGATAGAATTGACAAAAAGAGCATAAAAGGATTTTGCATCATCTCTTGATTTAAGAAGTTCTAGTTTCCTGTAATTGCGTTGCACCTGTATGCGATAACTTTTAATCCTAACGACGCGTTTACGAGCTTTCATGCTGATCTATTTAACGATTACTCTGTAAAACTGCACACAAATGAGTCCTTTAGCAATGACAAAAGTCATAGATTCTGCTAGTGACTTGATTTAATTTTGAATGAAATATGTAGCTCATGAAGTCAAATATAAAAACAACAGAAACTTTCTACCACAACTTAGGTAAACTGTTTTATGCCGTTGCCTTTGCTGATAAAACGGTACGTAAAGAAGAAGTAGACACCCTGCAAGAGTATGTGAAAGAATACTGGTTGGACTATGATGATTTAATGGACGTTTTTGACAGTGATGCGGCTTACCTTATACAAATCGTTTTTGACGGAGCTCAAGCTTTTGAAGAATCATCAAACGATATGTATGATGCTTTTGTCTCTTATAAAAACGAACAACCACAACTTTTCACTAAAAAGGTGAATAGACTTATTGTAGAGACATCAAGGGCTATTGCCTATTCTTATGCTGGAATAAACAAGTCCGAACTCATCATGATAAGTCAACTAGAAATAGAATTGAACAGACTGTAACACATCATACATGGAATTTATAGATTACTATAAAATATTAGGCATTTCAAAAACGGCAAAGGAGAGCGATATTAAAAAAGCCTATCGCAAGATGGCGCGCAAATACCATCCAGACCTCAACCCTAATGACAAAGAAGCAGAACGCAAATTTAAAGAACTTAATGAAGCTAATGAAGTACTAAGTCATCCAGAAAACCGCAAGAAATACGATAAGTATGGGGAAAACTGGCAAAATGCTGAGGCTTATGAACAAGCACAAAAACAACAGCAAAGAACTTCCCAGCAACGTACTTATGGAGGACAACAAAACTACAATGAAGAAGATTATTCAGACTTCTTTGAATCCATGTTTAGCGGTGGTCAGCGGCAAAGAGCTGCTTACCGAGGACAAGACTTTAATGCAGAGTTGCACTTGGACCTTATGGATGTCTATACCAGCAGTAAAAAAACACTTACTGTAAATGGAAAAAACATAAGGATAGCCATTCCTGCTGGAGTTACCAATGGACAAACCATAAAGATTAAAAATCACGGTGGAAAAAGTCCGTCAAATGGTCCAAAAGGCGACTTGTTGATCACCTTTATAATAAACAACAATACTTCCTTTCACAGAGAGCAAGCAGATTTATTTATCACTCAAGAAATCCCTTTACTTACCGCCGTATTAGGTGGTTCACAGCTTATCAAAACCATAGATGGTCAGGTAAAACTAACCCTTAAAGAAGGCACTCAAAATGGAACCAAGGTAAAATTGAAAGCAAAAGGGTTCCCTAGGTATAAACAAGAGGGGTCTTATGGCGATTTATATGTGACTTACGAGGTGATTGTCCCTAGCACTCTTTCGCAAAAGCAAAAAGAATTGTATCAAGAACTCTTAAAACTGGAAGACTAATGGAAGATGACAACCTCATACCAGCAATAGATTTTTGCACAAGCCATCGGGTAGAAATCGAATTAGTGCAAACCCTTAATGAACAAGGACTTATAGAAGTTATAACACGTAAAGAGCTCGTTTTTATACCAGAAAACCAAGTCAAAAAACTGGAGCAAATTTTAGTGTTTCACAGAGAGCTAGACATCAATCTAGAAGGTGTTGAAACTATTATGTCTCTACTACAACGTATGGAATCCATGCAAGAGCACATCCTACAATTAGAAAATAAACTTCAAAGATTTTTATAATGGCAACACCAACAGATCATTTGATAGCCTAATGGATAGAATCTCGCAATAGACTAGAAAACCAACTGGATGCAATAACTGTCTTCGACCTTAAAAAGAAACTCGCCCCATCACCCAATAGCGTGGATTTTTTATTACAACATACGGCCGAAGTAGAATTGCTTTTTGCAAAAAATATTTTTGGCGCAAAGGATATCAAAATAATTGCCCATACCGTCATTGTAAAACAAGATACAGGAGAATGGAAGGACTTAGAAAACGCATTGTCGGTACTGCGTTTATCTTGTAAAACCTTGTTGACTATCCTTTATAAACAAGAGGAGGAAGATTGAGATAAAAAAATAGTGACTAAAGAATTTGGAACTAAAACAAAGGCACAAGCTCTAGGTCATATTGTCTCTCATACAGCCTATCATGCTGGACAACTAGCTATGCTGCTTAAATAAGGAACTGTTACACATTAACGCATGGAACTGATCGATAAAATACAGGAATGGATGGCGCAAAACCCCAGCGTCACCATCATCATACGATACCTGTTATGGGTGATTGCCATACTTATAACTCTACAACTTATAAAAAGATTTCTCAAAAAGAATTTACCAGATAGCACGACCAGATATAAATCACAAAAAGGTCTTGAAATTATAGGTTATGTATTCATCATTTTACTCTTGAGACTTTCCCTTTCCATAGGTACAGAGGACCTAAGAGCAGTAAAACGCTTAGTTTTTATAAAGAACATCGATCTAAAAAATTTAAAAAAAACAGCTGTGAAAATGATCAATACTTTCATCTTTTCAATTTTTAGAGCTATAAACACAGTAGCATACCTAGGAAGAGTCAAGGTCTTATTACTGGTGACAAGTGCGTAAAACTAAAATAGGTACCACCGCCGAGTTAACAATTTTAGAGAGGTGAGAGTTAGAAAATACACGTTCCATAAAAGTTTCCTTATGTGCAGAGAGGACTTGCATTTGAATAGCTAGTCTTGTTATGGACTCTTCAATTACAGCAATAGGTTCTTGGTCTATATGTGTTTCATAAAGCACTGGCGTGCCGTGAAAGTATTTTATAATAGCCTCCTGTTCTTTTTCATAATCAATAGATTCGATTATAAAACCATAATTAAGACGCATGACATGTATGGTGGATTGACAGCTTTTAACAAGCCTTATAAAAGGCTCTTTTCCACATGGATCAAACAAATCATCGTAATCTAATAAATACTCTATGTTAGTAGGATTTACAAACTTAAAACCTTCTGGAATAGCTAGTAACGGACACTCTGTGTTACGTATAATGCGCAAGGTGTGCGAACTAAAAATAGATTCCATGATATCGCTCTTACCATTGGTTCCGCATACAATCAAATCAATATTGTAGGAATCAACAGCATCATTGATAGCGGTGGTAAAAACATCATAATCCACTAAAGTATGAAAATTAAAATCTTCTTTTAGGGTTTTCTTTATAAGCTGCTCTTTGGTCTCTTTCAGGCTTGCTTTATTATCACCTAGTAAGGCTGTATTGATATCATCTTGCGGATTTGCTACCATAAGATCATCCATGGTGTATTCCCAAAATTTTTGAACACTCAACAAATGGAAATTACATTTTTGGCCTTTAAAAAGTTTTAAGGCATAATCATGTGCGTTTTCAGATTTTATTGTAAAGTCAGTTAATAGTAAAATGTTATTCATCCTGATTCCATTTAAAGAATTAAAATTAACAGGAATGAGCAAGGAAAACTATGATAAATATCAATGCATGAAAGCAAAATATTTTTAATTAATTGGTGCGTGTTAGAAAGACTTTAGGATGTTCTTTTCTAGCTGTTTTGTTATAATTCCAGCAAAAGACTATGTAGTAGAAGTTCTGTTTCATAAGGTTTAACAATAAGAGAATTCACTCCATAGCAATACACTTCGTTTTCTGGATCTTCAAAGTCCGTTGCTGTCAAGGCTATAATAGGAGTCTTTTTATCAAACTCTCGTATCTTCTGACTTGCCTCAATACCATTCATTACAGGCATATTGATATCCATGAGTATAAAGTCAAATGCTTCTTTTTGAACTATTTCAACCGCTTCCTTACCGTTACTGGCGGTTTGATGCTTCATGGAATGTTGCTCTAATATCTTTTGGGTTACTATCTGGTTGATTTTATTATCATCTACTATCAGCACTTTTTTATTCTCTAAAGAGGTGATATTTTTTGATCGGGCTTGCTGCTGCTCTTGCTCTTTTTCTCCTACATGAATATCAAGAATGAATGAAAAAGTAGTTCCTTCATTAAAAACACTATCCATTTGTAGTGAAGAGCCCAGAATACTCAATATTTTATTGACAATAGGTAATCCTAGACCTGTCCCATTAATTTCTTGATGGCTAGAAACTTTTACTTGAGTAAATTCTTCAAAAACATTTTTCTGCTCGTCAGGATGAATACCTCTTCCCGAATCCTTAATCTCAAAGTACAATCGTATGTCTTCCTCATTTTGTTCTATGTTCTTAATTTTAAGACTAATATTTCCGTCCTCCGTAAACTTACTGGCATTACTCATCAAGTTCATAAGCACTTGAGAAATCTTTGTTTTATCCCCATAAAGGATCGTTGGAATATGTGGATCTAACTCTATAACAACCTCATTGTTATGTTTTTCATTTAAAAATGTAAAAGTTGTGATGATATTTTCTACAAGTACCGGCAGTTCAAAATGCACCTCCATTAGTTCATGCCCTTTTTTAGAGGAGAACTTATTGATATGAAGCACATCATTTACCAGAGCCAGTAGGTAATCTGCTGAAAATTTAAGGGATTTAAATTCCTCTTTATAACCAGACAAATTGGGGTCTTTTAAAAACGAGGCCGATAAACCTACGATTCCATACAAAGGAGTTCTTAATTCATGACTTATAGTAGATAAAAAGCGTGTGTTGCTTTTGGCGAGTTTTTCAGACCTTTCTTTGGCATTCAAATATTGTTTATTCTTTTCTAACAAGCCTTTTAAAAGTCGCTCTCTTTTGTTTTTTGATTTAAACAATACTATAGTCACCAATAATAAAAGGACCGCGACAACTATAAAAAAAACAAGCAAGATTTGATCTACCGAGGCTTTTTGAGTAACCAGTTCATTTTCTAGTTGAGAGGCTCTCAGGTCTTGCTTTATTTTATCCAGCTGTACTTTTGTTCTGGAAATTTGCTGCTGTTTGATCTTATCTTTTTCGTACAGAACATCTTTTAAAGAATCATAGACTTTATGAACTTCAGGCAATTTTTCATACTGTCCCATGAGTTCATAAGCTGTCATCAGATTCTTGTAATTTCCTAATCGATAGTTTTCATCGTAAGAATCTTGATATTTTAATGATTCTAAAATCCTTTCCATAGATTCTTCAGGATTATTTTCAAGTAAAAGGATACCTGCTTTTATAAAGTTAGTAGTCCCTATATAGGTTTTACGGCGATCAGCCATAGCCTCTAAGTCTATCTTATATTCTATTTGGCTTAAATGATCCTTAGCGAGCTTGGGTTGATTTAGATTTACATATAATTCTGCTAGGTTATGGTGTAAAATAAAATTAATTTGATCATGTAGGTCGTTTTGGTATTGATAAGCTAATCCTTTTTTAAGGTAGGTTACTGCTTTATCCGTATCTGTCTTAAAGTAGGTGTTCCCTAAATTCACGTAAGTAGTGAGCATCGTTAACGTATCTTTTTGCTCTTTTGCTATTTTCAATGCTTCATTAAAAAAGAGTTCGGCTTTATCTGTATCGTCTAGTTTTATATAGGAATTGCCCAATATATTACGAAATCTACGCTCTAAATCTTGAGCATTTATATTTTGGGAATTAGCAATAAGCGCTGGAGTTTTTTCTAAAATTTGTTCGTACGACCCTTTGTTAAAATAGTCTAATAATTTGTAGGAGATCGAATCTAGTTGTTGCTGGGTATAGGTGGTAGAATTAGTAGTATATGGCGAAGACTGGTTGTATACTTCCTGAGAAAAGGAGAAGGCTACGCTTAATAAAATGCACCAAAGTGCGACTATAAAATTTTTGGCCATAATACCCTTAAAATATTTTATGGAATTTCTTTCTGAGTCACGTAAATTAGTCTTTGTTTCATATTTATCATCATTCCAAGTAACTTTTCTTAAAAAAATTAACACGTATTTACCGACATAAGTATACTTATTTGATAATCAATGTTTTATATTATTTGATGATTTCTACACAAGTTTCAGTTGATGGCATCATTTATTTTTTTTTGCCGCATTACTCTATGATTAATAAGCCCTTATATCATTATAATTAGATGCTTTTTTACTTTTTTGAAAATTTCGTTTTCGCGAAAGCGGTATATTTAAAAATATCTAAACCCGCCAATTAATTATGGAACGAAGGGTCAAATGAAAAGAAAATAAAGGTGTTGAAAAACTAATAAAAATCACTTATAAAAATCTATTTTCCATCTTAGGTGATTCTGTGTTTCCTTCCTGTTGAACATTAGATTTCAAAGCTTACCTGTTATATGGAAATGATTTGCAGCCTAACAAAGATGTATGGACTGAGTTTTATAAGAAACATTTTTTATAGAAAAAGGAGTTACCAGATCGGTAACTCCTTTATTGTAGTGATTTATGATATTTCGCTTTCGCACAAAGCCTGCCGGCAGGAAAATGCCGCTATTAAATGTTACTTGACATCTTTAAGCAACTCTATAATTGCGCGTTCCAGTTGTTGATCTGTTCCATTATCGATTTGTCCAGGCATGTTTTTTACTTTGATCATAGGCTCTGTCTGGCTATTTTCCATCCACTTACCATTGATATCTTTTGCGCTTATAGGAACAACGCCCCAGCGAGAGCCGTCTGGAAGCCCTTCCCAGCCTGCAAAACTACAGGTTCCTGGAGTGGGCATTCCAACCGTTTTTCCTATTTTAAGATCGGTATATCCACATGCAAAGCAGTGTCCATCGCTGTACTGCGCTTCATTAATCATGGCAAGTGTAGGTTTTACCCATCGAGAAGTAGGCTCGCCACCTACTACTTTATCTTCTGTCGCGTAGGTAATGAATGGTGTACCTGTAAAAAACATAGCTAAGTCTGCAACAAGGTCTCCTCCGCCGTTAAAACGCGTGTCAATAATCATTGCCTTACGGTTGTAGAATTTACCCATCATTTTTTCATAAACATCTCGGTAAGGTCCATCTCCCATTCCAGGAATATGAACATAACCTAACTGCCCATTACTTTTCTTAGTAACCTCTTCTTCGTTTTGCTTTACCCATCTTTTGTATAGCAATCCACGCTCTTCTCCGAGACTGATAGGCTTTACGGTGATGGTCATGCTTTTTTTAGTCGCTGGATCAAGTATCTCTAGCAAGGTAAATTTGTCGGTCTTGCGATTTAAATATGCTGCTATATCTGTTGTAGCACTTATGTCCACACCATCGATCTTCTCGATGATCATTCCTTGTTTAACATCAAAATCAGCTTTATCCAGTGGTCCTCCTTTGATAACCTCGGTAATTTTAATACCGTTGGTTTTGTGATTGTAATCCATAAAGATTCCCAATGATGCAGTGGCATCCGGATTCTTCATTTTAATACTTGCACCACGAGCGCCTGCATGAGAGACATTAAGTTCTCCCAACATTTCAGATAGCAGCTCTGCAAACTCGATGCTGTTTCCTACATAAGGTAAGTGTTTACCGTATTCTTTTTTCATTAAATCCCAGTCTACACCGTGGAAATCTGGATGGTAAAAAATAGCATTAGTGCGTATCCATACGTGATCAAACATAGCCTGACGCTCTGCAATAGCATCGTATTCCATCTCGCCAGATATTTTTACGGACTCTTTCTTACTTTTTTCAATATCAATTTTAGAGATGCTACCACTGCTTAAAAGGAATAGATTTTTCATCTCTTTATCCCACTGTAAACTACCAGAAGAAGCATTGAGCTCCATAGCCATTTTAGTTTCTTTGGTACGCAAATCTGTGGTCCACAGGTTGAGTTTATCTTCAAATCTAGTTAAGTAATACAGCTTGCTACCATCTTTAGAAAGTACGGCATCACTAAGACTAGAAGAATGTATGCTAAAACGTTTGGTTCGGTCTTTCAGGTCTGTCCAATCAAATTGGAGTTCTTTGACGCTATCTGTATCCTTTTCTTTATCGGCCTTTTTATCCTTTTTACTTTTCTTTTTTTCGTTTTTAAGGCTGTCTTTTTTCTTTTCGGCTGCGTTTAGTTTTTTAATTTCCTTTTGAAGCGCATATTCCTCTTTACTCAGGTTGAATTCGTCCCAAGCATCTTGAGTGAAAAACATGCCGTATACATCGCTTTGTGAAGAACCGCTTGTTGCATAAGACTTTAACCCATCGCGATTAGAAAACCAGATCATTTGCTTACCTTCATTCACCCATTTTGGACTAAAATCATAGTAGCCACTTTCATTGAGGTTGATTCTCTTAGAACCATCTACAGCTAGTAATAATACATCGCTGTTACTTAAGGTAACTCCCCAATCCATAAGCAGCCATTTACTGTCTGGACTCCATACAAAATTCTTATCACCGTCTCGCATGTGGTACAAGTCCTTAGGAGTCATTAAAGTGACCTCTTCACCACTTTTTACATCTTTGACTTTCAGCGTGCGTCTGTCTTCTATAAAGGCGAGTTTTTTACCATCTGGTGAGTACTTTGCTAGGTAGTTATCTTTTCCGTTTTCTAAAACAGCGGTTTCCTTAATCAAGGTAGAGGCAAAAAAGAAAGGTTCTTCTTTACGTACTTTCTCCGTTTTATAAACGCTCCATTTTCCATCACGCTCGCTACTGTAAACGACCGATTTCCCTTCTGGTCCCCAAGTCACAAAACGTTCTGCTTCTGGAGTGTTGGTTATTCTCTTGGTAAATGACTCCTCCACAGAAGTTACAAAAACTTCTCCTCTAGCAATAAAGGCAATTTCTTTACCGTCTGGTGATACTTCCATTTCATTCACTCCACCGTCAACAGAAATAAATTGATCATTATTACTTATTTGTTGTGTCGTAATGTTTACTTGTAGTTTTTTAGGCTCTTGGCCTTCTTTCATGGTGTATAACTTACCGTCAAAACCAAAACAAAGTGTCCCGTTTCCAACAGATAAAAAACGTACTGGATGTAGGTCAAAAAAGGTCAGTTGAGTTGTATTTGTGCCATCAATATTAGATTTGTGAACGTTAAACGTGCCACTTTGCTCACTTAAATAATAAAATGATTTTTCATCATTAGAAAAAATAGGCATTCTATCTTCTCCTGTATAGGTAGTGATCATTTGATGAGCATCATTAGCGACGTCATATTTCCAGATATCTCTGGTTATACTTGATTCATGATGCTTGCGCCATATATTCTCTCCCCCTTTTTTATCGTGGTACAAGATGGTCTTCCCATCCTTGCTTACATTCAAAAACTCTGCTGGAATTGTAAGTACTTGATCTACCCTTCCTCCACTAACCGGTACGCTATAAACTTCTGGTTGTGATCCTGTAGGGAATTGTCTGTGGTTGACCTCATCCATACGCACTGCGCCAAAAAGAACTCCTTGATCGTCCTGTGTAAATGTAAAGGGTTGTTCATCGCTGGAATGAAAGGTGAGTCTTGTGGCAGCACCTCCCTTTGCACTCATGACATAAACGTCAAAGTTCCCATAACGGTTAGAAGCAAAAGCAATTTGTTTGCCGTCTTTACTCCATACAGCTTGGTAATCGTGCGCTTCATGAAAAGTGAGCTGTTGTGCATCTCCTCCTGTTGCTGCTACTTTGTATAAATCACCTTTATAGGTAAAGACTATTTGAGAGCCATCTGGTGAAATGGTCTGATGGCGCAACCATCCTGCATCTTGTTGTGCGTGTAAACTGATTGCTGTAAAGAGCAATACCCAAGTAAATAAGTTTTTCATAATTGGATTTTTTGGTAAAGCAATATAGCAACAAGTTGAATAAAGTTGCTCATGTATTTTATAAAGCTTGTGGCAATTTTTTACTTTTTTATAAAAATAGAGCTAGTTTGCTATTTCACTTTCGCATCTCGAATAAGTCCCACAATAGCCAAAGCGCAAGAGACAACCAATGTTTTTTTTCGGTACTTGATTGTACCGAGCAAGTCAAAGTATGTTTGTAAAACTGAAACCGTTGGTATCATTCCAGAGCATCTAGGTATACCCAGTGTCCATTTTCTTTACAAAATCGGGAATTTTCATAAATCACCTGCACTTTATTATTTTCCATGTAAAAGGCTTTAAACTCAACATTTCCAATGCTATCCTTCTCTAATCCTTTGGTAGATTGAAGCACCACAAGTTTGATCCAGTTCACTGAATTGGTCCAGTTTTCTATTTGTTGAGCCTCTTTTTTACCAGGCCTTTTGGAGGAATGATGGCTGTCCTGTAAATAAGCGATATTACACAATACAAAAGCACTATATCTGGAGCGCATGAGCTGCTCTGCTGTGGTCACTTGTAAGATGTCATGATGTGCTTTTGCACAACAATTTTCATAAAGACGGTAAGGATTACAAGGACATTTCATAAAAGAACTGGCGATTCATGCAGCGTTAATAACAAATCATTTCACGCGATACAACATCACATTATCTGTACTAAAATTACCTGGACGACCCAGTTCTCCAACAAATGTTAAAGCTAGATGTAACTCATCTGGAGTATTCATCTCATAGATACCTTTGAGACGGTTAAGCTCGTTATAAGTCTCGTCCTCATAAATAATAAAATCTATAGCAGCAGGTTCTGTCGTTGCATCGACAGTGTATCTCATATGAGCACTAACTCCGCGCATATCAAAAGATTTTCCACCCATGATCTGACCATCCATTTCAAAAGTGGCAAAACCATCTGCAGATAAGGTTAAAAAACCAATATCTCCTTTATCTTTTCCTTTCCATCTGCCTACTAATGCGTCTTCTTTAACAGCTGTAAGAGAAGTCATTAGTGATAAAGTAATCGCTACAAGACTAAGTTGTTTAAGTAATTTCATATCTAGTGGGTTTGATTAAATAAGTCCTAATGATATGAAAATTAGTTATTTCTTTCAAAAAATTAATTTTCATATTATTATACGTCCTTAAAATACCTAATAAAGGGTAATTACTGGCATTTTTCTACCTGAATTAGGACCATCATCTAGTTAAGAGAAGCTTTCTGGGTTTTTAAATGGTACTTGTTCCACTTTCCTGGCTGCCGGAAGGCATGGTGCGAAAGCGGAGTTATTCAAAGCTTCCCAGCACTAATTTAATAAAGGCTTGTTTTCATGGATCTTAAAAGCTTGCTCTGCCCCCAAAAACCTAGTGTCTCCATGTTTCTCAGACCAAAACCCATCCAGCACATCTTTAGAAAGACATTTATAGACGACCACGCCTTTAAAGACCTGCCCCTGCTCCCCTAGGTAATTAAAGTTAATAACTAAAATCTGATCCTTAAAAAATCCAGTCCCTTTTTGAACCTGATCACCACTGATGTTCCATAAAGCGATAATCCTTCTATTTTTATCCATCGATAAGGTAAGTTTTCCTTTATAGCTGCTCTGTGCAGCGTCTTGATTATGACCTTTTATGCTGTAATCTCCAACCAGCTCCTCTAGTGTCATATGATTCTAATTTTTATACAAATGTAAGTCCTACCGCATTGAGGTGGATATACTTTATCTTTGTACCCTTATCAAACTATTATGGCTAAGCAGGGGAAAGAAAAAAATCTCAGAAACAAGAATAAGCATACCGAGCTTATCGAGCGCATCAAAAACAAAAAGCGCACCAAGAAAGAACTGCGCACCGAGCGTTTAAAGGCGATTACTAAAGCAGCTCAAGAAGCTGCCAAAAAAGAAAATTCCTAATTGATGAAGTAAATGAATCCACTCCTTTGTTTAAACGCTGCTATTTCATTGTAAATAATAGTCTTCTGCTCCTATATGGTGCAAATTTAGATTCAAAAACTTTGCTGATGTCTTTCAAGTATTTCCTTATTTTTATTTGTTTTGGTTGTATTCTTACGGGTTGTGCTGTAAAAAAATTCAAGAACTTAGAATATAATGCCCCTCAAGTAAAAGAAACTCCTGCACCTACCTTAAACATTTTTACCAAACGCAATCCAAAGGATTCGTTACAACCTGTATTAATTTTTGTTCATGGTGGATACTGGAACAGTGGTCGTAAAGAAATTTACAGTTACATAGGCCGCAACTTTGCACGTAATGAACTAACTGTAGTCATTCCTGATTACACTAAAAGTCCAGTGGCTAGCTATAAAGAAATGACAGAGCAAATTGCACAATCCATCAAATGGACGCAAGAAAACATTTCAGCCTATGGTGGCGATCCCAGTCAAATTTACATTACAGGACACAGTGCTGGGGGACATTTAAGTGCCCTCGCCGTAATGAATAAACAATATGCTGTGGCACCTAAAACTGTAAAAGGAATTATTTTAAACGATGCCGCAGGACTGGACATGTATTCCTACTTGCTAGAAAACAAGCCTACTGATAAATACAACTACATCAGTACCTGGACGCTGGATCCAGAAAACTGGAAAGCCGCTTCTCCCTATTACTTTATCGACGAGCAAACGCCTGAAATAAAAATCTATACGGGAACAAAAACCTATGCCTCCATTATAGCTGGTAATGAAAAGTTTGTTCAAGAACTTCAAAAATACCAGCCCAATGTTCAAATAGAATTTCTAAATAAAAAGCATATTCCCATGGTAACCCAGCTTTTCTTTCCTTGGAATGATCGCATTGATGACATCGTTGCTTTTATAAAGAAGTGATGTCAAGGTCAGTAGATTTCCTGATGTGCTCCTTTTAACATCATAGGTTAAAAACCAAAACACCTCCTTAAAAATCAGGTTCGATAACCCAATTTATTTAGGATAAATGCCTAGAAGTGACTCGATAGAAAAATGCTGTTCACCATGACAAGCTCAAAAAACCTAAGACGTCATCTCACGCCCGATAATTATAAGGACTGCCACCCATTCCCTACCTTTGCCATATGCGCAAACTACACATCGATAATAGTTTTACCAACTCTTTACCTAAAGATCCCGTAGCGGAAAATTACACCCGTCAGGTGACTAGCATCGCTTTTTCAAAAGCAGAACCATTGAAGTTTCCAAAGAGCAGTTTCATACATGTTTCCAAACTCGCAAAGGAACTCGGCTTTACCGAAGAAGAAATCTTGTCTGAAGAGTTTTTACAGCTGTTTACTGGACAACATTTGTATCCTCATACAGAACCCTATGCGATGGCTTATGCCGGACATCAATTTGGTAATTGGGCCGGACAGTTAGGCGATGGTCGGGCGATCAATTTGTTTGAGACCTTGCAAAATGAAAAGCGCTGGGCATTTCAATTAAAAGGCGCTGGCCCTACACCTTACTCACGTCGTGGCGATGGTCTTGCTGTGTTGCGATCCAGTATTAGAGAGCATCTTTGTAGTGAAGCCATGCATCATTTAGGCATTCCTACCACTAGATCGTTATCGCTGGCATTAAGTGGTGAAGAAGTATTGCGCGACGTCATGTACGACGGTCACCCCGATTATGAAAAAGGAGCCATCGTCTGTCGGGTAGCACCTAGTTTTATAAGATTTGGCAATTTTGAGTTGGCTGCCGCTCAAGGCGAAAACGAACTTCTCAAAAAACTTACCGATTATACGATTTCCACCTTTTTTACAGATATCAAAACCAGTGGTGCAGCAGCTTATTTACAATTCTTTCAAGAAGTAACAGATCGCACACTAGAAATGATCATGCACTGGCAGCGAGTAGGCTTTGTTCACGGCGTTATGAATACAGATAATATGTCTATTCTTGGACTGACCATAGATTATGGACCTTATGGCTGGTTAGAACCTTACGATCACGGCTGGACTCCTAATACCACAGACCGACAGCATAAAAGATACCGCTATGGCGCCCAACCAGAAATCGGGCTTTGGAATTTACTTCAATTGGCCAATGCCCTTTTTCCGTTGATAGAAGATGCTCCGGCACTTCAAAAAGTTCTAGATAGTTACAAGACCAATTATCAGGCTCAGTATTTAGATACCATGATGAATAAGATAGGTATTTATTACACGCACAAGGACGACCGTGATTTGCTGCAAGCACTGGAAGAAAACCTGCACCTTCACGAGACCGATATGACTATTTTCTATCGTGAATTGAGCAAAATCGATTCAAAAACAGCTATAACAGATGCTTTTAATATGATTTCAGTAGCATTTTACACGATTAATGATGTAGAGGAAACACATAAAAAGACCTGGCTGCAATGGTTAGAAACTTATTTAGAAAGGCTGGTGTTTGATATGGAACAAAATGATGGTGAGAACTCCGCTTTCGCGAAAGCAAGAATAGAAAAAATGAATGCTACAAATCCTAAATACGTCTTAAGAAACTACATCTCACAGCTCGTTATAGATGCAGCTGACCAAGGTGATTATGAATTACTTCGAGAGGTGTATTCCATGCTGCAAAAACCATACGACGAGCAGCCAAAATATGAAAAGTGGTACGCCTTAAGACCGGAATGGGCTCGTTCTAAAGTAGGTTGTAGTATGTTGAGCTGTAGCAGTTAGTTACATGATTTTACTAAATCCTTTTATACAAGGGACAACCAAAGCATCTGGCTTTTTGATCTACTGTAAAAATAACCGACAACTCATAAATACCGCCCGTACGTCCTAAGCCTGATACATTCACATCGTAAGAAACACCAAACTTGAAATTCTCATACTGAAGCCCGCCTAACAGGTTAACGGAGGTAATTAAATGTGAGTTTGCCGTATTGCGATTAGGATTAGTCGCAGCTATAGCTCCAAAGTAAAACAAATCAACAATAAATAGAGAACCGAAATCGAACCTGTTGTAATCCCCTTGTTGCATATAATTTCCGGTGATCATTAATTTTGTAGAGTAAGGTAAGAATGTTAAATTTAGATAGTCTGCTAGTTTCAATTCATAACCTACTGTTATAGCAGCCAAAGAATTAAGGGGTAAATTACCTCCTGGTACTAGAGAAATATTAGGCTTATTCAAATGTTTGAGCGATGCCCCTATCCAGAAATCTTCATTATTAAAAAGCAGCGATGCACTCACGTCCAAATAAGAAACCTGATCATTAGGATCTAAGTTATCTATAGAAATTGGATTGACGGTTTCATTAGTCAAGTCTATCTGATCTTCTAGAATAAGGTTATTGAAATTAAATGATTTGAACCCATAACCAACTTCCAGCCCTGGACGAAAATCCCACTCGTCTGTCAACTTTACTTTGTAGGCATAAGCCAGGTTGAACTGAGTCAGGCTAAAGTTAGTAAATCGTTCTCGCTGACTGAGCACATTTACTCCTACTCCACTATTCATCGAAGGAACCCAAGTATTAAAATTTGCGTAGTCACTATCAACCCTAAAATTAAGATCTGGCCATTGTGTTCTATGTAGCACTCCAGCTTTGGTTGTTTCTTGAAACCCAGTAAACCCAGAATTCAATGTTTCTGGAAACAGGTAATACTGCGTGAATATAGGATCTTGAGCTTGTACGGCGTTTATAAAACCTAACATACAAACAAAAATAATTAGTATACTTCTCATTATGCTTAATCTATTTTGATGAATGGTCCTTCGACAGTGATCGTTTCTCCGTAGAATGTTTTGGCTTTGAGTTTATAATAGTAATTCCCGTTTTCTGCTTCTCTGCCATTTATCAAACCATCCCATCCAGCGATAGTTTCTCCAGATTCACTAAAAATGAGGGAACCCCAAGTATCATAAATATCAAACTGCAAGTCTTCCAGACCTTCTTGTCGCGGTCTAAAGTTATCGTTCAGGTTATCTTCATTAGGCGTGAAGGCACTAGGCATGATCAATTTATATCCTTTGGAGATAAAAAGTGTGATGACAAAGGTCTTGACACATCCGTATTCATAGGTAACCGTTTGAATAATCGTATACTGACCAGCAGTCACATAACTATGTATTGGATTCTCTTCGGTGGAGAACGTACCATCTCCAAAATCCCATGATATGGAAATAGGAGATCCCGTAGCTGTATTAGTAAACTGTATAGGATCTTGAATAGCATACGCTCCATAGGTGGTAAAACCAATGGAATCACTTGAGAACCCTGGGTCTCCTATAGCTTGTAAGTCAACATCAAAGTTGTAGGTTTGAATACAACCTCTCGCATCAGTAGCAGTGAGTGTAATCAGACCGTTTTGATCTGTGGTCATAAATTCGTTATTTGCTCCAGAAACGGTACCGCTGGACCAGCTAAATGTAAATGGAGCGACTCCGCCAGAAACGGCTGCCGCAAAATCTTGAGAAACAGTATTTGTTTCACAATCTACATCGATGCTGTCGGTAACTGAAAGTTCAATAGGTGCAGGTCTCGTTATCGTAAAACTTCTATCCTCGTTACAACCGCGGCTGTCGGTTACAGTAACTAGATAATTACCTGATGTGATATTATCTAAATCCTCAGTGGTAGCTCCATTAGACCAGTTGTAAGTAAAAGGTGGAGTCCCTCCAGAAACGATTAAGTTGATGGCACCCGTATTTGCATCGTCACAATCTACAGCATCCGTAGTGTTTCCATCTACTACAAGTGGTAAAGGCTCTAAAATCGTAAAAGTTTCATTAATAAAACAAGGTGTTCCATCTTCTATAATAACAGAGTAGGTTCCTGGTGCTAGGTTATTTCTGTTGACACCAGCAGTGCTGCCATCACTCCATGTGAGCGTTAAGGGTTGCAAACCTCCTATTAAATTGAGCGCTATACTTCCGTCATTTGCTCCAGTACACGAAATATTAGTCACTACTGGACTAATATCAAAAATAGGCGCTTCAGGAACAAAAAACGTTACGGTCTTTGTACACCCCAAACGGTCTGTTACCGTGATGTCATAATTATCAGAACCCAAATTTGCCTGAAAGAAACCAGTGGCAAGATTGCTCCATGACGCTGTATAAGGCCCACCGTTTCCACCGCTAACACTAATGGTCATGGTGGCATCATCTGCTCCATAACAGGTGATAGGCGTTTGCATATCTGTAATAACCATATCGTCTGGTTGAAGAACCTCTAAACCTGTCAGTTCTTTTATTCCACCATTGGTATCTGTGATACGCACCCTGTATATTCCTGCTGATAAACCAGTAAATACTTGCGTAGGACCAAACATGTTGATGATGCTTCCTACCAAAGTTCCTGAACTATCAAAAATTTCAAATGTATAAGGTGGTACAGAATCTTGAATAATAACAATACCAAGTTCTCCATCAGAATCTCCAAAACAAACCAAGTCCACATGCGCACTTAAATCTTCCTCAAATAACAACTCTGGTGGTTGTGTTAAAGTAAAATTGAGAATTACTGGCGGACATACACCGTCATCAATAGCTACTGTATAATCTCCAGCTGCTACATTGTTGAGATCCTGAGTAGTCGCTGCAAAACCATTAGGACCCGTCCAGGAGTAAGAATACATACCAGACCCTCCGTTTACAGAAAGGTCTATCGCACCATCGGTACCTCCAAAGAAACTCACGTTAAAGCCGTTATAATCAGAGAATGTAGCACTTGTATTGATCTGTGGGTTAACGGTAATCGTATAAACAGCTGGAGGCCCTTCACAGCTAGAACCATTTGTGTTAAAAGTAGCGGTAGCGGTATAAGTGACTGTCAGCGGACTTGTAGTACTGTTTACAAGTGTTTGCACAGGAATAGTGTCTGCACCTGTTAAGGTAACACCGGAGATTCCAGCAGGTACATTTGCCATCCAGTTGTACGTAATATTTCCAGGTAAAGCAGAGGAGAGCGTCACCAAATCTGTTGCAAATTGATTACATAAAGTTTGGTCTGGAATACTAAAGTCTATTAGTGGAGTTGGGAAAACATCTATAGTTACAGTAAAATTATTTCCAGTACAAATTCCAGCAACAGGACTCAAAGCATAAACCACGGTTCCTACTTGAGTAGTCGTATTCGTTAAGTTTTGAGTAAAACTAGACTGTGGAGTAGCTTCTGAAGTGGCCCCGTTAACCACACCAGCTGGAGTATTGCTCAGAATTGTCCATGTGTATTCTGTAATAGCAGGAACAGTATTCATTCCTCCTTGATTAGCATCCATAGTAAATACATCTGACGTACAAACCACATAACTCTGATCTTGAATAACTGGAAACGGAGATATAATAACCGCTGCTGTATCAGAGACAATAAGTGGACAACCACCTGTTGTGAAAGTGATCTCACAGTAGTAGTACGTAGTCCCTGAAATCGTGTTCTGTGGTAGAAAAGAACTGGAGGTCTCTCCTGCAATAGGAGTTCCTCCAGTGGTACTGTCTAACACATTACTGAACCATTGATAGTTAGGAGTAGAGGTACCATTGCTAAAAGCTACATTCATTAAATTGACACTATCGCCTTCACACACATTACTATCGACAGGTTGAACCGTTACCAAAGGTGCTGGAACTACTTCCACCACACTGACATCACTAGTAACGTTACAGCCTAGACCGGTTTGGACAATTTCACAATAGTAATAAGAAATTCCTACCGTATTTGTAGGAGGAGTAAAGGTATCAGAAATCTCACCGGTGATTAGTGTTCCACCGCTATTAGAGTTGGAATTATTAGTATACCACTGGTAAGAATAAGTTCCTAATCCACCTGTTGCCACAACTACTAAATCACCTGAAGCAGCTCCTTGACATTGGGTTTGATTGGAAATAGGTTGGGAAGAAACAATCGGATCTTCTACTACTATAACCTCAGCTGCTGCACTGCTAATAGAACTACAGCCATTACCTGTAAAAGAAGCTGTAGCATAAAAATAATAGGTTCCTGCTGCAGTAAAAGCTGGAGGCGTATACGTATCCATAGTAGCACCAGAAATAAGGCTTCCTCCTGTATTTGAATTGACCGTGTTAGAATACCACTGATAAGAAGTCAATCCTGCCCCATCTTGAACAGCAACTGTCAACGGCATGATCGTTCCTCCAACACATAAATCTTGAGTTACTAAAGGGTCTGTGACTATGGTTGCTTCAGGAACCACTTCTACTCGAGCACTATTTGATACGATCGCTGAGCAACCCCCTTGAGAAAACATGATCTCACAATAATAGAAAAACTCCCCTAACACGTCAGATGGCGGCGTAAAGCTCGTGTTGGTCTCTCCTGCAATAGCAGTTCCTCCGCTAGCACTATTAGTGGTATTGCGATACCATTGATAACTAGCTGTTCCGGTTCCGTTAGAAAAGGCAACAATCAAGATGTCTGTACTTCCATTAATACAAAGCTCTTGATTTGTTATAGGCTGTATTGAAAATGATGGAGCAGGAACAATTTCGACACTAGCTACATCACTGGTAACATCACAACCTAATGCGGTCTGCATAATTTCACAGTAGTAATAAAAAACACCTGTGGTACTGGTGTCTGGAGTAAAACTTGTTCCATTTGCACCTGCTATCAAAGTTCCTCCAGTAGCAGAGTTTGAAGTGTTTTCATACCATTGATAACTAAATGTACCTATTCCATTTGCTGCAGCAACAATTAAGTCATCGGGAACAGCGCCTTGACAATGTGTCTGCGCAGGCAGCGGTTGCATGGTTATATCAGGATCAGGTCTAACGATGATTTCTGCAACATCACTTGTGGTTGATCCACAACCTATACCGTCAAGTGTTGCTACTACATAAAAATAAAAGGTTCCCGCTGTCGCGAAAGCAGCCGGAGTATAAGAATCTTGATCAGCACCAGCAATCAAGGTTCCACCAGATGCGGAATTGTTTGAATTGCTATACCATTGATACGTAATACCACCAGTTCCGTCTTGTACAGCAACCGTCAATGGCATAATAATACCTCCTTCACACAATTCTTGTGTCACTAGAGGTTGAGAAGAAATCGTAGGTAATGGTACTACCTCTACTCGAGCTGTTGTTGAAAAAAGAGAACTACAACCACCTTGAGAAAAGGTGATCTCACAATAATAGAAGGTTTCTCCTAAAGTGTCTGCAATAGGGTTATATGTACTAGAAGTAGCTCCCGTTATTAGAGTTCCCGTGGTAATATCATTAACACTGTTGCTGTACCATTGATAAGAAGGTGTTCCTGTTCCATTAGTATAAGCTAAGGTGAGAGGATCTGGCATACCGTTAATACAGACTGTTTGATCTATTATAGGTTGAGAGGTAATGATAGGTGCTTCCACTACAATAACTTCGGCAACATCACTAAGAGCATTACAACCTTCACCAGATTGTATTATTTCACAGTAATAAAAGACCGTTCCTACAGCTGCAGTAGGAGGTGTAAAAGTATCATTGGTCTCACCTACTATAGCTGTCCCCCCAGTATTTGAATTGACTGAGTTAGTGTACCATTGATAACTAAATGTGCCTATACCGTTTGCTGCAACCAGATTTAAGTCATTAGGAACTGCTCCTTGACAATGAGTTTGTGATGCAAGTGGTTGTGCCGTCACATCTGGATCAGGCACAACGTTTACTTCAGACACATCACTAGCGGTACTTCCGCATCCTATTCCATCTAAAGTAGCTACTGCGTAGAAATAAAAATTACCTGGCGTATTAAAAACAGGCGGTGTATAAGAGTCTAAAGTAGCTCCTGAAATTGCTGTACCACCGGTATTGGAGTTGGTCGTATTAGAGTACCATTGATAGGTTATACTTCCTGTCCCTCCTGCCACTGCTATACTTAACGACATGATCATCCCGCCTTCACAAATATCTTGTGTCACTGTAGGTTGTGTACTGATGGTTGGAAGTGGAAATATTACTACTTGTCCTGTATTTGTCAATATAGAGCTACATCCCCCTTGAGAGAACGTCAATTCACAATAATAAAAAACAGCTCCTGTTGGTGTATTAGGTGGTGTATAGGAGCTCATAGTAGCTCCTGAAATTATAGTTCCAGAAGACGTATCATCTACCGTATTGCTGTACCATTGATAACTTACGGTTCCCGTTCCATTGGTAAAAGCAACACTTAGCGGATTTACCGTCCCATTCAAACAGAGTTCTTGTAGTGGTTCAGGCTGTGTAGTAATCGTTGGTGCAGGAACTATTTCTACTCTAGACGTAGCACTCACCACCTCACAACCAGCCACGTCTTGTGTAATTACACAATAATAATAGGTTATTCCCACAGCTGTTGTAGGTGGAACATAGGTTGCGGTAGTAGCTCCTGCAATTGCAGTACCACCTGTGTTCGTATTGGCTGTGTTGGAATACCATTGGTAACTGATGGTTCCCAATCCATTGGCTATGCTTAGCGTAAGATCATTTGGAGTGGCTCCTTGACAGTGTGTTTGATCTGCAAGAGGTTGCGCTGTCACATCTGGATCAGGGACAACGTTTACCTCAGCTACTTGACTAGAAACAGCATTACAACCTATTCCATCTAGAGTAGCTATTGCATAGAAATAAAAATTACCCGGCGTATTAAAAACAGGCGGCGTATAAGAGTCTAAAGTAGCTCCTGAGATGGCAGTACCACCAGTATTGGAATTGGTTGTATTAGAATACCATTGATAGGTTATAGTTCCTGTTCCTCCTGTCACTGCTGTACTTAACGGCATGATCATCCCGCCTTCACAAATATCTTGAGTCATCAGAGGCTGTGTAACGATCGTTGGTTGTGGGTACACCTCTACTCTTGCTGTATTAGAAAAAATAGAACTACATCCACCTTGTGAAAAAAGTAATTCGCAATAATAGAACAACTCGCCTACAGGGCTACTAGGTGGTGTATAGGAACTATTAGTTGCACCGCTAATAGGTGTTCCTCCTGTAATACTATTTGAAGAATTGCTATACCATTGGTAGGTTGCTGTACCTGCACCGTTCGTAAAGGAAACTGTTAAAGCTGTTAAGCTCCCATTAATACAAATTTCTTGATTCGGATTTGGTTGTGTTGTAATACTAGGTGATGGAACAATTTCAACAGTTGATATATTACTAGTCACCTCACATCCAGAAGCTGCTTGAGCAACCACACAATAGTAGTAAACTGTTCCAACAGTGCTGGTAGGAGGACTATAAGTAGCAGACGAAGCTCCTGCGATAAGAGATCCTCCTGTATTAGATGCGGTATTATTGGAATACCATTGATACATTAAAGCACCTATTCCGCCTGTAGCAGCTACGACCAAATCATCTGCTGCTGCATTTTGACATTGAGTTTGAGAAGTTGGAGGCTGAGAAGTAATAATAGGGTCATCAATGACAGTAATAGTCGCTACATCACTAACGGTGGAGCCACAGCCTGTACCATCAAAAATGGCTTCTGCATAGAAATAATAAACTCCAGAAGTGTTAAAAACTGGTGGCGTATAAGAAAGCTGATTAGCTCCAGCTATAGCGGTCCCACCACTTGTATTGGAATTTGTTGTATTGCTATACCACTGATAAGTAGCATTTCCAAAACCTCCAGAAGTTGAAAAGCTTAGCGCTTGATTTGTTCCTCCCTCACAAATGTCTTGAGTAGTAATGGGGTTTGTTGAAATTATAGGCAACGGATGTACTTCAACCCGAGCCGTGTTAGAGAAGATAGAACTACAACCTCCTTGCGAAAAGGTAATCTCGCAATAGTAAAACAGCTCTCCCAAGGCATCTGTTGGAGGTAAATAATTATCAGTTGTTGCTCCTGCAATCAAACTACCACCAATAGTGGCGTTTGTAGTATTACTGTACCATTGATAACTAGCTGTACCCGCTCCATTTGTAAAGGCTACTTGAAGTAGCTGAGCATTGTTTGTCGTATTAGCATCGAGACAGACATCTTGGCCAGGTATGGGTTGAGAGGTTATTATGGGTGCTGCCACTATGATAACCTCAGCCGTATCACTTGTAGTTTCACAACCTGAAACGTTTTGAGTAATCACACAAAAATAATATAAGGTACCTATAGTGGTGCTAGGCGGCGTAAAACTGGCATTAGTTTGTCCTGCTAATAGGGAACCTCCTGTATTGGAATTGGTCGTATTGGAAAACCACTGATAACTTGGAGTCCCCAATCCGTTAGCAACAGCAACGGTTAGTGTGGTAGCATTAGCTCCTTGACATTGGGTTTGGGTAAGTAATGGTTGTGTTGTTACCACAGGATCTGCTATAACATTAATAGTCGCTACATTAGAAGCAACACCTCCACAACCAGTCCCATCATAGGTAGCGACCGCGTAATAATAGAATGTTCCGACAGTTGGAAAAGTTGGTGGTGTGTAAGTAGCTTGTGTAGCCCCAGGTAGGGAAGTTCCTCCTGTATTAGCATTAGAAGTGTTTGAAAACCATTGATAAGAAAGGTTGCCTGTCCCACCAGTAGCTTGTACATTTAAATCGACAGCATTTCCACCTTCGCAAATATCTTGACTGTTAATAGGATCTGTTATGGTCGGTAATGGTGAAATAGAAACTCTGGCGGTGTTGGTAAGAATTGATGTACAACCACCCGAAGAAAAGGTAATTTCACAATAATAAAAAACGGTACCCACCACAGTATTATTTGGTGTAAATGACACCGAAGTCGCTCCTGCAATTGCATTGCCGCTAGTAGTATTATCATTTGCATTACGGTACCATTGAAACGTGGGTGTTCCTACGACATTTGCAATGCTAAAAGTAAGCGGATTTAAAACCCCACCGGTACAAATTTCTTGAGGAGTTAAGGGTTGGTTAGAAACGATGGGAGCTGGGACTACATCAAAACTTATGGAATCGGTACATCCATTGTTGTCTGTAAAAGTAATAGTAGCATTTCCCGCGTTTCCACCCGTAACAAGACCGCTTGAATTAACAGTAGCTACCGAAGAGTTGGAAGATGTCCAGTTGCTACCTGTAGTACTCGCAGTCAACTGTGATGTTTGACCCGCGCAAGCGGTCAGTTCACCTGTAATTTCTGGTTCTGGAAAGATTTCAAATGTTTGATTTAATGCAGTAACAGGACCACATTCATTAGTCACTACAAGAGAAACCGTATAAATTCCAGGAGTTGAATAGGTAATATTTGTTGGGTTTGCTTGGGAAGAAGTCGCTGGAGAACCATTTGGAAAACTCCATGCATAAGTAACATTATTAGAGTTAGGTGCGCACGGATCCACCACAGCGGTAGGAGAAATGGTGTTATTTGTGCCGTTTTGACAAAAGTCTGCGATGTTGTTGATGCTGGCTGTAGGAGGCTTTTTAACAATTATATCTTGAGGTACCGACATTACCGTACCACAGCTGCTTCCAGAAATTGTAGCTTGCACCGTATAAATACCCGGTGTTACAAAGTTAAATTGAGGTGCTTCAGAAGTAGCACTCGTCCCCGCAACATAACTCCAATTCTCTGGAGCCATTCCACAATACGCATCTTGGTAGGCGACATCCCAAGAATAACTTAAAGGGCTGCAATTAAAAGTGAGGTCGGTATTGTTGGTTGTCGTTACATTTAAAGGCGTACAACCTTCTACAGTACTGAAGGCAAAGTCAGGAGTTAAAGGTTCTTCTATACATATTTGTTGTGTGAACATATCGTTACCACAAGTAGCTCCTACCAGGGATAAGGTTACTGTGTAGGTTCCGGGAGCTGTATAGGTATGCATGCCATTTACAGGGAAGTTTGAAAGTTCGGTAGACGTACTGCCATCTCCGTAATCCCAATTGTATCTTATTTGAGTGGAACAATCGTTACCAAAACCAGTTTCTGAATTATTAAAAAAAGTAACTGCTGTATTGATACATTCCACCTCTGGGGCGGCAAAAGCTGCAGTCGCCTCTTCTAAAATTCTAATATTACCTACAGATCCCGGGGTGTTACCACAGGCATTTGTGATGTTTATGGTAACGTCATAAGTAGATGGACAACTCGTCTCTGTATATTCATGCGGAACAGGAAAAGGGTCTGTTAAGTTGGACGATGCAGATATGAGCTGCTGCTGTGTATAAGTAGCCGTTCCTCCATCACCATAATCAATATCATAAACAGTGTCCAGAGAATTCCCTCCCCAACCATTAATAGTAAAAGCAATAGCTCCAGTAGGAATACATAAATTTTGTGTTCCTCCTGGACTACTTATCCCTCCACTCGGATTTGAAATATTGCGTACTTGAAAAGTCTTACTAGGATCACAACCATTTGTCAAAGTCGATTGTGCAGAAACAACCATTGTAAACACCCCATTATTCACATAGTTGTGCATTACTGGAAAGCTAACTGATGTTGCAAGAGGAGAGCCGTCACCCCAATCGATGGTATAAGAGTTTGGGTCTACATTTGCGGGAGCGCCACCTTGACTTAAGGTTATCGTATAAGGCATACCATTACCTGCATTGCCACAATTATTAAAATCGTCACCTGCTGCAGTCGGATCAAAAAGATTGAGATCTGGCTCTGCTTGAATCGTAACTGATCTCGTTGTGGTGTTGGAACATCCATTTGATGAAGTCACCGTCAAGCTAACTGTGAAGGTCTGTGAAGCGGCTCCTAAAACTTCATAAATAAAACTGGGATTCTGTAATGTCGAGGTGGAATTATTTGAATCTCCAAACTCCCATTCATAACTCAATGTACCACTACCAGAAGAAGAATTATTGAAATTTATAGCTTCTCCAGAACACTGATTGTTATTGACGACATTAAAATTAGGATTTATATTGTTGGAAGATACCTCTACAGTTGCGGTCTCTCCGCTAATGCTTGTAGGACTTCTAGATATAAAGTCTTCTACAGTTAATAAGGTATACACATTGGACCCGACCGTATTTGTAGGCACCATGATAGTGACCGAATCATTGGTCCCTGTTGTAGAAACAGTTTGAACTGCTCCGGTTCCCAATCTATAAGTAAAGGTATATGGCCTAGCCCCATTACTTCCTGTAAAGGTGATTGGAACCATTCCTGAGTTTAAACACACTTGAACAGAACCAGATATAGCAGCCGAAGGAACAAACATAGTTTCTATCAGTCGCTCACCGTCTTTAGAGAAACTAAATGAAGAACTAGGTATCAGGCAAATGAATGCACTCCATAACAGCAGGAAATAGTATTTTTTAATCATGGTCAAATGTTTTAATTCTAAACAAAACATTTGATCAAAAACGCATCATTCAGAGCCTTGGATGGACCCGCAATCATTTGATATAGAGGTGCACAAACAAAGAAAAAATATAAAAGCAGACAATTTATTCCTTTTATTTTTTTTTATGATCATTGAAGATTGATTTTTTGAAAATATACCCTTTAGAGGGTAGATGAATAAAAGCCTATTTATTACCATGATTCTCTTTCGCTAAAGCGATCTAAGTCATTCATTTAAAACACACTAGCCCAATTATAAATACATTCCAAATCTGTATTTTATGCATCTCATCAAATTATGCATTACAGCGACCAAAATGCGCTGTTAAACGATAATCACTTAAAATACCTGCAAATAAAACCATAGAAGATAGCTGATTTAGATGAATCATTTTTTAAAAAACGATTCCATTGATCGTGTAAAAACAGAAAACATAGGAGTCGCCTATTTTAAGTTTTCTAAACTGTTGAAAGTAGCCTATCGTTTACCACGTATTCCTAAATAAGCTGCAAGACTTCATCTTTAAAATACAAATGCGCATCAGCCACTTTTGTAATTGCAACAATTCAAAAAGAGCAAATCCTTTTGTAATACCTATGAATTGGGATTCCGCTTTCGCGAAAGCGAAACAATTCCTTCCATCCATTCATTTAAAAGATTCTAGCTCATTTATAAACCTATCCCAAGGAAGTGTTTTTTTTATCTGATCAACTTAAGCGTTCAAGCGACCAAAACGCACATTTGAACGATGCCTATTTAGATAACCTTAACAAAGCACCATATTAGATAGATAATTTAGGGTTAGCCACTTTATTAAAACTCCGTACCACTGGTGATTTAAACAAGCCCTAAGAAGATTCAATTATGGATAAGAATTCTATAGGATTTCTAAACCTGTTGATCTTCTTTTTGTTTTGCGGAGTTTTAAGCGCTACTCAAGAAGAGGATAAAGAAAAATCGCCAGTACAACTGAGTGGTAGTATTGGATTTTATGATGACTTTTACTCTTTTTCTCAAGAAAATTATTCCGACTTCAGAGCTCGTTATACTGATAACCTTTTAAAACTTAATGCTCCAATGAGTTTGAAATTAGGGAAACACTTTAGTACCCCTATCTGTATGAATGTAACCCATCAAAGAGTACTATATAATTTACCTGGTGCACCAAAAGGAAGCGCTTTAGATTACCTTCAAAATCCAGCTAATAATATCAGTGTCAACCTAAAGTACAAATGGGGACAAGCCTTACTTAAGATCTAAGAAAAATAAAAAAGGTCAACTCGTTCAGCAAGGCAGGTCTTTGGAGTTAAGCTTTCGCGCCATGCCTGCCGGCAGAAGGGAAAGCAGAAACAAAAACGATACCTATGCCATAAAAGTATTTACAAAAGATGGTGGGCAGTCTAAGCTAAGTAAAGAAATAGTCGTAAAATAGTGTCATGATTAAAAAATATGTGGTCTTCTTGTTCTTTATCTGGACTTTATCAAGTCCAGCACAGGAATACACCAACTATTCTGAAAAAGATGGATTGCCTAGTAATAATGTGTACAAGGTTACACAAGATATAAACGGCTTTATATGGATGGCCACAAATGAAGGCGTTGTAAAATTTAACGGTAGCGAATTCAAAATTTTCACTACTAAAGATGGTTTACCTACTAACGATGTTTGGAATCTATTCCCTGCTCGTGATGGTAAAATGTGGTACGGTGCAAAGAGCAAAAGTATGGGGTATATTTTTGAGGATAAAGTGTACAACTTCCCTTCGGCAAATGATCAAATCATGAGCGCTACAAATGCAAGTTTTGATGGTGACGAGATACTTGCCATAGGCTCCACAAATGCCTATCAGCTAAAAGGTGACCTTTGGCAAATTGTTAGCCTGCGTCCCTCCTACGATTTTTCTGTTCCTTTATTAGGTGACAAATTTAAATCTATCAATGAAAACGCTGAAGAAAATTTTATTCTTACCGATAAAAATAATAAAACCTATACATTAAAAGGTTCTAACATATTACACAATAATTACCATCGAGGTCAGCTTACCGATAGCCTTTATTTTACGTTCAAAGAATATTTCTACAACTTATTGAATTTAAATTCAAAAGAAATAAAAAGCTTTCGTTATGAAGATGAACTGGGTGTGCAGAGGCTGGAGCGGGCAAGGATGAATTTGGTAAATGACCAGATTCAAATTACAGGGGACCATGTTGTGGGCATTTTAGATAGCGATTTGAGCATTAAAACAGCCTATCATATACCTTCCTTTATCGCCTCACACAATTCCTTTATTGATAAAGAAAACAACATATGGGCTGCCACTTTCTCCAACGGAGTTTACAAATACAATGTCAATGACCTAGATATCAAAAAAGAATATTCCAATTATCAAATCAATGATATTAAAAACATAAATGGGACTACCTACGCGATTATAAACGATCAAGGATTCTACAGCTATGATAAAGCAAAAAATGAATTTATCCTTGATTTAAAGAAAACTGATTATTTATACGATCTTACCTATATACAAGAAACGGACACTAAGTATTACATGAGTAACTACGACATCCAAACAGTTCATAAAAATCAAAAAACAGGTATCACCTTTCCACTTAAAAATGAGCTGGCACGCTCGCTCGTCTATTTTAATGATTTGTTATACGGTTACAATACCATTGGGGTTAGTTCCATAAATCCTAAAAATCTTGATTTTATAAAAGCATTTCCGCAACCTGGAACCCGATGTTTAAGTGTTTTTAAACAGCAGCTCATCATAGGAACCTCTACAGGTTTAAAAAGACTTGTAGATGGAAAAATTGAAGACCTAAATACTATTCACAAAGAATTTTCATATCCCGTAAATGGAATCACTATCATTAGTAATGATCAAATTTTACTTACTACAGACGGCTATGGAGCGTACCTTACTGATTTAACAAACATCCACCTTTTAGAGAAAAGTGAGTTTCTCTCTTGTGATCACGCTTTTTTTGAAAATCAAGAACTGTACTTACCTACTAATAACGGGGTCTATCAGTACACCTATGCTAATGAGTCCTTTCAACTCCAGCGTACTTGGAATAGAAGCAACGGATTGCCAACTAATAAAATTAATGGGGTAGAAAAAGTAGGTGATGTTTTGTTAGTCGCTACGAACCAAGGCATCATTCACCTGCCTATAGACTATAAAGTAACCTCAAGCCTGGTAAATATATTTATAGAAGAAGCGGTCTATAATGGACAGGCGGTATGCGCTGGACAAGGTGAGCTCTATTCCAGAAGTAATACCTTGAGTTTTACAGTCAACTCTATTGATTATAGACCCTATTCAAAACTTTCTTATCAATTCAAACTCTCTCCTAGTCAAAAAGAATGGACCACCACAACTTCAAAAAACATTACTTTTTCTGATTTAAGTCCAGAAGAATACCAGCTAGAAATAAGAAGTGGCGATCTGATAAAATCATTTGATTTCAAAGTACTTCCTCGATGGTATCAAAGTTGGATCTTTTATATCGCATTACTGCTTCTGTTAGTGGCGCTCATTATTTATATTACTAAATATCTGGCAGGAAAATCAGAGATCAAACGCAATGAAGAGCTGTTGCGTTCTAAAGAATTATCTGAGCTGCAATTAAAAGCACTGCGCTCGCAAATGAATCCGCATTTTGTTTTTAATTCTCTAACGGCCATTCAGTACTATATTAATGAGAATGATTTTGAAACATCAGACAGGTATTTGGTAAAGTTTTCTCGATTGATCAGAGAGTTTTTTGAACTTTCTAAAGAACAATTGGTAAGTGTCAATAGAGAAATACAGTTGTTGAGTAATTACCTAGCTTTGGAGCAATTGCGCTTTAAAGGGAAACTCAACTATATTTTTGAAATAGATCCAGAACTCGATAGAACAGATCAATTGCCTAGTATGTTGCTACAACCTATTGTAGAAAACGCAGTGAATCATGGCGTTTTCAATAAAGAATCCACAGGAACTGTCCTCATAAAATTCCAACGTATCAGCAAGGAAAAGATTCAAATAAGTATTCAAGACGACGGTAAAGGTTATGAAAACAGCAAGGAAGACGACCGGTTCAAATCTACTTCTGTACTGGAAGACCGGTTGAAATATTTAAGAGAATCTGGGGTATGGGAAATAAACGTAGAACGCAAGGATGCCTTTCCAGATAAGAAAGACAAAGGGCATAAAGTTTCCTTCTTGCTTAAAAGACTGACAGATGAAAAAATATAAAGCGATACTGGTAGATGACGAATTTTCGGCATTGCAAAACCTACATAAAAAAGTGCTTAAAGTAGGAAATCAAATAGAGGTCATAGCCACCTTTCAAGATCCTAAAAAAGCAATAGCTGCCATCGTAGAACATACCCCAGACCTTTTGTTTTTAGATATTCAAATGCCCGGAATGACGGGCTTTGAACTGCTACAACAGCTGACTCATTTAAGTGCACAAGTGATTTTTTCAACGGCTTATAATGAATACGCTTTGGAGGCTTTAAAAAATAATGCGGTAGATTATGTATTGAAACCCGTGGATAACGAAGAGCTTAAAAGAGCTATAGATAAAGCCATTACAAATATTGAAAAAGAAGCTACCGATTCTAATGCAAATCTAGTAGCATTGCTCAACAAAATTATAGATCGGGATCACAAGTTAAAAGTGCCGACTCAAAAAGGAATCTCTTTTATACCTCAAGAAGAGGTCATCCATTTAGAAGGTTATGAAGGCTATACAAAAATTCATTTAGTCGATGGTAAAACCTTAATCAGCTCCTACAGCTTAGGAAAGTTTAGCGACTACTTAGACGACTATTTTTTCAAGTGTCATAAATCGCATATAGTTAATATTAAAGCCGTAAGAGCCTTCGAAAATGAAGGTTATGTGGTTATAGGAGAAGATTACCGAGTACCCATTACCAAGACGTATAAACAGGCTTTTCTGGATTTATTTAGTTAGTGCGTCAGGCTTTCAATTCAACAAGCTCGACGCATCGCGAAAAAGCAGAACTCTATACCTACTATACCTAACAGTTACAAATCTTAAGATCCTACCAAGTACGAATTAAAATAGACTTAAAATGATTTGAATATTGGACTAGTTCTAGTCTGCTTTTTGTCCATCCGGCCAAATATTCTATATTTGATTTATTTACGAACTACCATGTCCAAACGCCTACCATACCCTACCAAAATACTGCTGTCAATTTGAGAAAAGCAACTTACCTAGACAAAAAGCTAGTATCAGAAATATTAGTTTCTGCCTTTTTACCATTGAAAGAAGAAAACTCTATAAATCTTATCGTAAAACAAGACCGAAAAAGAACAGAGCGTATGCAGGTGTTAATGGAATACTTATTTGAAAGAGCCCTACTTTTTGGAGAAGTTTATATATCAGATAATGACAAAGCCTGTATCTTATTAAAATTCCCTCACCAAGAAAGAATTACGCCGAGAACCCTACTTCTAGACATTCAAATGGCATTTAAATGCATAGGCATAGAACGTATTTTTGGTGTGATAAAAAGGCAACAACTAGCGCATAAAAACTATCCAAAAGACGAACATATAAGACCTGTGATACTAGGAGTTAAAAAAGAATCTGACGGCAAGGGGACTGCTGCTCGTTTAATGATAGAAGTCAGAAATAAGTTTAAGAACAATCAGCTGCCAGTAATAATAGATACGGCCTCTGAAGCTCACGCAAAAATGTATCAGAAATTTGGGTTTAAAATCGTTAAAAAGGAAGAAAACCTTGGCTTTCCAGTTTACTTTTTACGGTTAAATTAATGGTTGATATAAATGTCAAAACAGTATAAGAGGGAGAATAAACTTTGGGTATAGGTAAACGTTTTATAAACTTCGGCAAGCCTGTGCTGAGTTTATCGAAGTGCTCAACGCATCGCTCTCGCTCTATCAATCATTTTTTTTGATCATTTTACTGCAAAAGATGATCGCTTGGAACTGTCTCGATGCTATTTAACTTGTCATACCCTTGCATAGAGGTATCGCTTGGAATCTTTCTCGATGTTTGTTGAAATGGTCTTTCTCGCAATAACTATCGGGATTGGGAAAAATGCCAACCTCTGCTTAGCTTACTTATACGGAGTATCGAAATGTCTAAGTAAGGAAAATGGGGATGCGATTCTGAAACTGACTTGATTTTAGGTTCATTATTAAAATTTTAATTTCCTTCTTAGCTTCTAGCTTCTGTTACTTTTTCGCATTGCTCCAAAAAGTAACCAAAAAGATATAACCTGTGGTACCCCTGCCTAAAAATTTCATTCATTGCGCTAAATAAAATTAAAACTTCATAGAAAGTATGAACTTGACGACCGCTTAACCCAATCTTTAAAGAGAGTCATCCTATTTCGTTTTCAACAAATTTTATTTTTAACGCTTCATTCTTCTCATTTTTCACAACAGACTTTCCAATGCCTTTTCTAAAAAAACAACTTTTTCATTTGTCATACCATTTCATAGTAGAATCGGCTAGCACTCTCTCAAAAGTTATTAGTACAAGTCTTTCCCTTCTTGCATCCGACGAGTGCAACGAGAGGAATGTTTAACGTCCACAGGCAAAAGGGTGTTTGCAGTGCTGGATCTTCTTATTCGTTCTCCATTTGTAACCTGTACGTTTATAAAATTGGTACTTACTTGGTTAGTATTTCAATAGTTTAGATCCAAAACCATTAATAAAAAAAACGATGCACCTAGGGTGCACCGCTTTGAATGTTTTCACAACGGAATAATCCTTATTGTGAATTGCTTTCAGACTGTAAATGTAAGAATTCTTTCATTAATGAACATTACGGGAAACAGTAAGAATTCTATTTTTCTTATTAATATATTTAGGGCTTAGATTATAAAATGAGTTTATGAAAAAAATATTAGGATTGGATTTAGGCACAACAAGTATAGGATGGGCACTAATTGAAGAAGCTGAGAAGAGAGAAAACTCAAAAATCATTAAGCTTGGCGTAAGGGTCAATCCACTTACGGTAGATGAAAAAATCAACTTTGAAGGAGGAAAACCTATTTCAACTAATGCTGATAGAACTTTAAAGCGAGGTGCTCGAAGAAATCTAGATCGCTTTCAACTACGTAGAGATAATTTAATAGAAATATTAAAAGAGCATAATTTTATAAATGATGACACTGCCTTGACTGAAATAGGTAAGAACACAACTTATGAAACTTTGTTTATAAGAGCTAAAGCGGCTAGAGAAAAGATAACGTTAGAAGATCTCTCAAAAGTGCTTCTTGCCATCAATAAAAAACGAGGCTATAAAAGTAGTAGAAAAACAAAAGAGGAAAGTGATGGCGTTGCGGTAGACGGAATGGCGGTAGCAAAAATATTATATGAATATGAACTTACACCAGGTGAATACACTTTTAGTTTACTAAAAAACAAGAAAAAACACATACCAGATTTTTATCCATCTGATCTTAAAGCCGAGTTTTTAGCGATTTGGGAAAATCAGAAAAATTACTATCCAGAATTACTGACACAGGCACTTTTTCTAGAATTAAAAGATAAGAAGAGTGGTCAGACATGGACTATTTGTTCCAAACCTTTTGAAATAGAAGGTAAATACTTGAAAGGTTCTAACGACGAACAGCGTTTACTAAAGTACCAATTTAGAAATGATGGACTTAAGGAACAGCTGGATCTAGAACAACTTGCCATTGCGCTACAAGAAATCAACAACGATATTGATGGAACAAGCGGCTATCTAGGAAAAATTAGTGATCGTAGTAAAATATTGATTACAGATAAAATTACAGTTGGTGAGTTTATGTATGATCAGATCAAAAAAGATCCACATACATCACTTAAAAACCAAGTGTTTTATAGACAAGATTACCTTGATGAATTTGAGCTCATTTGGAATACTCAAGCTGCGTTTCACAAACAGCTTTCTGATGAATTAAAGTCAGAAATCAGGGATGTCGTTATCTTTTATCAAAGACCCCTTAAATCACAAAAAGGACTTTTAAGTCATTGTATATTTGAGAGTTGGGAACAGGAATACTATGATCAAATTAAAGAAAAAACTAGAAAAAGAACCGTGGGTCATAGAGTAATTCCTAAATCCTCACCCCTTTTCCAGCAATTTAAAATCTGGCAAAACATCAATGACCTTGAGTTCAAATATATCGGTAAAAACATTGATGAATTAAAAAAAGAAGATCTCATTATTGATAAAAAATTAGTCACTCTAAAAATAGATCAAGAAGACAGAGAACTTTTGTTTAACGAAGCAAATTCTAAAGCAAACTCAAAAGGTAAAATAAGTACAACAGAAGTATTAAAACTACTAGGGCTTTCTTCAAAGGACTGGAAATGTAATTTCGAGGAGGGTATCAATGCAAATACAACCAATCAAAAGCTACTCGATGTGTATCAAACCATTGCTAACCGAGAAGGTTATGGTCACGACTGGAGCAAAAAAACTGGATCAGAGATTTGGGAAGAACTACAGGTTGTCTTTAACGATATAGGAATAGACAATGGCATATTAGGTTTTGACCCTTTAATAGAGGGGAATGAATACAGCAGTCAGAAGAGTCTGGAGTTATGGCACTTACTCTACGCTGCAGGAGATGGAGGTAAAGTACAAGAAGAGGACCAACTTATTTATGGAAATCAAGATGTTGCATTGAGAAAAAAACTACATCTTAAATATGGTTTTAAGCCAGAATACGCAAAAATGTTAAGCAATATTTCTTTTCCTAACGATTATGGAAGTCTTTCTTCTAGAGCTATTAGGAAGATCATGCCACATCTTATTGAAGGTCACGATTATTATGAGGCTTGTGATCTTGCGGGTTATAATCATTCTAACAGCTTAAATAAAGAAGAAAACGATAATAGAGAATTAGCAGACCATTTAGATCTCATAAGTAAAAATAGCCTGCGCAATCCTGTAGTAGAGAAAATACTTAACCAGGTAGTTAACCTAGTCAATCAAGTTATAGACACCTATGGAAAACCAGATGAGATACGGATTGAACTAGCGCGCGAACTCAAAAAATCTACCGAAGAGCGTAAAAAAATGACCCAGTACATCAATACAGCGACAAAACTAAATCTAGACATTGCCAAAACCATTCAAAAAGATTTTGGGTTCACACCTACTAAAAGTGATGTCGTGAAGTATAAACTTTGGGAAGAACTCTCTACGAGAGGATATAAATCACTTTTTTCTGACACGTATATTGCAAAGGAAGATTTATTCAGTAAAAAAATTGACATAGAGCATATTATCCCCAAAGCCCTAGTCTATGACGATTCCTTTTCAAATAAAACACTGGCATATCGCGAGGTTAATTTAAAAAAAGCTAATCGTACTGCCATGGACTTTATAAGTCAAGATAAAAGTAAGGATATCGAGGTTTATAAGGAAAGGGTTGAAGCCCTTTATGATAAAGGAAAAGGTGCTATTACTAAGGCAAAACGAGATAAACTACTCAAGGCTGCTGGAGATATTAATGAAGGTTTTATAGAACGTGACCTTAGAAACAGCCAGTATATCGCAAAAAAATCTAGAACACTTTTAGAAAAAGTTTGTAAAACCGTTACTCCTACCACAGGTATGATTACTGATAAATTACGAGAGGAATGGGGAATTATCAATGTGTTAAAAGAACTTAATCTAGATAAGTACAAAGCTTTAGGTCTTGTAGAAGTGGAGCAACGCAAGCATGGCAAGGAAGTAGAGAAAATTAAAGATTGGACTAAGAGAAATGACCACCGCCACCACGCGATGGACGCTCTTGCGGTAGCATTTACCACAGTAAGTCATATTCAATACATCAATAACCTGAACGCTAGAAGAAACACGCTTCATGAAAAACACAAGCTTATATTAGGAATAGAAAATAAGATTACAGAGATGGTCTTAAATAAGAATGGTAAAAACAAAAGAGTATATATAAAACCCTTCCCTAACTTTAGAAGCCATGCAAAAAAGAATTTAGAAGAAATACTCATCTCCTTTAAGGCAAAGAATAAAGTCGTTACCAAAAACATTAATAAAACAAAAAAAGAAGGTGGTTACAACAGGACAAAATCTCTTACCCCTAGGGGACAATTGCACAAAGAAACTATTTACGGTAAATCTTTGACTCCAGAAGTCAAAACTACTAAACTTAATAAAAGATTTGCTTTCGCGAAAGCGGAACATGTTATTGATCAAAAACAAAAAATTATCGTTTTAGAATATTTAAAAAAATACAAGGATGATCCCGAGCTAGCATTTGATGGTAAAACCTTGAAAAAAGACCCACTTTTATGGCACGATAAACCATTAACAGAAGTACTGTGTTATAAAGAAATCTATACCATAAGAAAAGATGTTTCACCCGATTTAAAAATTGACAAGGTTATAGATAACGGAACCAAAGAAATACTAAGAAAGAGGTTAAGTGAATATGGCAACAATGCAAAAGAAGCTTTTTCAAACCTTGAAAACAATCCTATTTGGCAAAATAAAGAAAGAGGTATTGCTATTAAAAAAGTCACCATCACAGGAGTTTCAAATGCTGTACCCCTGCACACCGCTAAAGATCACTTAGGTACTGATTTAATAGATGAAAACAACAACAAAATCCCTGTGGACTATGTAAGCTTAGGAAATAATCATCATGTAGCTATATATAAAGATCCAAAAGACAAATTGCAAGAAAAAGTAGTTTCTCTTTACGAGGCTGTGACCAGGTCCAACCAAGACTTGCCTATTATTGATAAAACTTATAATCAAGAACTGGGATGGGAATTTCTATTTACTATGAAACAAAACGAGATGTTTGTATTCCCAAGTGAAGAATTTGATCCAAAGGAAATTGATTTAATGGATGAGAAAAATAGACAATTGATCAGTCCTCATTTATTTAGAGTTCAAAAGATCGCAAATAAAAACTATATGTTTAGGCATCATTTAGAAAGTACGATAAATTATAACCTAGACTTTACCTATAAACATTATCAATCGTTGGGGCTCCTAGAAGGTTTGATTAAAGTTCGTCTGAATCATATTGGTCAAATTGTTCATGTAGGAGAATATTAAAATAAAGTGAAATGATAAAACGAACTCTATTTTTCGGTAACCCTGCTTACCTCAGCACTAAAAGCGAACAGCTGGTCGTTAATTTTCCTGATAAAGAGCAGGAAGAGAAACGCATCCCTATTGAAGATCTAGGGTACATTGTTTTAGAACATCCTCAAATTACCATTACTACAGGATTGATTAGAAAATTGGTAGATAATAAAACGGCAGTAATTACTTGTAATGCGCAGCACTTACCTACTGGTTTTTTACAACCTTTACAAGGTCATAGTGAGCAAACAGAGCGCTACCGGCATCAATTAAATGCCAGTATCCCGCTTAAAAAGAATTTATGGCAACAAACGGTGATGACCAAAATAGAAAACCAAGCCAAACATTTTAAAAAGATAGGGAAGAATCCGCTACGTTTAGAACGCTATGCCAAAGAAGTAAAAACAGCTGATCATGATAACCAAGAAGCACTGGCTGCGGCTTTTTATTTTCAAAATTTATTTGATCTTCCTGAATTTAGTAGAAACCAGAAAGGAGTGGCACCTAATGGCTTATTGAATTATGGCTATGCGATTTTAAGAGCCATTACCGCAAGAGCTTTGATCTCTAGCGGCTTGTTACCCAGTATAGGAATCTTTCATTCAAATAAGTACAATGCGTTTACCCTAGCAGATGATATTATGGAGCCTTACCGCCCATTTGTAGACCACATCGTTTGGGAAATGGTAACACGTGGTGAGGATATAGAAGAAGTTTCTACAACTCTTAAAGCGCAATTATTGATGATTCCTGCCATAGATGTTTTTATAGATGGTAGAAACAGTCCTTTAATGAACGCGATGAGCCGCACGACCAACTCATTATGGGAATGCTTTTATGGCAGCAGTCGCAAGATCAAATATCCAGAATTTCAAGGTAATTTTTTGAATAGGTAAAAAATGAGACAGCATGAACCATCTAGAAACGCTCAATCAATACCGATCTATGTGGGTGCTCGTATTTTTTGATCTTCCTACAGAAACACGACTCGAACGCAAAGTTGCCAGTGGTTTTAGAAAACGACTGCTAGACGATGGTTTTAATATGTTTCAGTTTTCTATTTACATACGCTTCTGCCCTAGTCGAGAAAACAGCGGCGTGCATATTAAGCGAACTAAAAACAACTTACCTAAAAAGGGAAAGGTATGCATTATGCAAATTACTGATAAACAATTTGGTATGATGGAATTATTTCATGGAAAAAAGGAAATAGAAAAAGATTTTGGGGATCAACAGCTAGAACTTTTTTAAGATTACCGCAGAAGGTATTAAACTGGATTCATTTGCTATCTATACGATAAGAATCAATCATTTTATACTATTCTAAAGCGCACTATAAAACACAGATACCCAGCAAAATATGCCGGGTATACTGTGAATTATCCTATAAAGATAATGCCTGAAAGCAATTCACAACTAAATATACATAAAAAAACCTTACCGATTAACTGTGAATTATCCTATAAAGATAATGCCTGAAAGCAATTCACAACACCATTTATGTAGGACCTAGAGTAAAGGGAACTGTGAATTATCCTATAAAGATAATGCCTGAAAGCAATTCACAACTAAACACAGATAATAAACTATATGCAGACAACTGTGAATTATCCTATAAAGATAATGCCTGAAAGCAATTCACAACGCCTAGGAATAATTCAATAAGCGACTGTCTACTGTGAATTATCCTATAAAGATAATGCCTGAAAGCAATTCACAACGCAAGCAGCGGATAAACTTATAAAAAATGACTGTGAATTATCCTATAAAGATAATGCCTGAAAGCAATTCACAACTTTGGGAAGATATAACATTAGGTAATTTTACTGTGAATTATCCTATAAAGATAATGCCTGAAAGCAATTCACAACCAGATATACGTAGTACTTTCCTTGATCTTCACTGTGAATTATCCTATAAAGATAATGCCTGAAAGCAATTCACAACGTAAAGGGAAGTAAGTTAACACTTGCAGAAACTGTGAATTATCCTATAAAGATAATGCCTGAAAGCAATTCACAACTTCAGCTAGTATACTTTGTTGGTCTTTATACTGTGAATTATCCTATAAAGATAATGCCTGAAAGCAATTCACAACTTGAAATACTTTGTTTCGCCTTGTGGAGAACTGTGAATTATCCTATAAAGATAATGCCTGAAAGCAATTCACAACTAAGTTCAAGCGAGAAAATATTACCGATAAACTGTGAATTATCCTATAAAGATAATGCCTGAAAGCAATTCACAACAAAATCACTCCATTTAACTTCTTCCCCTAGACTGTGAATTATCCTATAAAGATAATGCCTGAAAGCAATTCACAACGCGTTAACTTGCTTTTTAAATATCATACGTACTGTGAATTATCCTATAAAGATAATGCCTGAAAGCAATTCACAACACATGAGATAGAAGAAGGAGTAATAGATACACTGTGAATTATCCTATAAAGATAATGCCTGAAAGCAATTCACAACGTGTAAAGCAAGATCACGCCACAGTGTTAACTGTGAATTATCCTATAAAGATAATGCCTGAAAGCAATTCACAACTGACATTCAAGACAAAACAAAACCTTAGCACTGTGAATTATCCTATAAAGATAATGCCTGAAAGCAATTCACAACTGGGCTGGTAAGATCAAATCCATAACCTTTACTGTGAATTATCCTATAAAGATAATGCCTGAAAGCAATTCACAACGCCTGCTGCTTTACCTGCGTAGTTACTTCCACTGTGAATTATCCTATAAAGATAATGCCTGAAAGCAATTCACAACACTTCAGCTCTTAATACCGCGGTAAATTTAACTGTGAATTATCCTATAAAGATAATGCCTGAAAGCAATTCACAACACTATCTCTCACGTAAATCAAGAATACGGTACTGTGAATTATCCTATAAAGATAATGCCTGAAAGCAATTCACAACGCGTTACCTAACGGAGGATGGGACATAGCACTGTGAATTATCCTATAAAGATAATGCCTGAAAGCAATTCACAACATGCAGACGATGGAACGTTCACAGAAAACAACTGTGAATTATCCTATAAAGATAATGCCTGAAAGCAATTCACAACGTTGCCTATTTGAATTATCTTGCTGATGACACTGTGAATTATCCTATAAAGATAATGCCTGAAAGCAATTCACAACTATCAAGCATGGTATAAAACTACGCTTTTCACTGTGAATTATCCTATAAAGATAATGCCTGAAAGCAATTCACAACTTAACTTCTATTAATAATCAAATTTTAAAAACTGTGAATTATCCTATAAAGATAATGCCTGAAAGCAATTCACAACGCCATCACTTAACGCATTATTCCAAAAGTGACTGTGAATTATCCTATAAAGATAATGCCTGAAAGCAATTCACAACAGCGCCTCACTCATTGTCATTTGACGAATGACTGTGAATTATCCTATAAAGATAATGCCTGAAAGCAATTCACAACAACTACGGCCTAACTACAGGGGACTATGAACTGTGAATTATCCTATAAAGATAATGCCTGAAAGCAATTCACAAAGACCTGTCAAAAAATACTTGACAGTTCGGTACTGTAAATTATCCTATAAAAATAAACATTGTTAAAAGTAAGAATAGCATTCGTTTTTTAGGAATAATTCCATAATTTTGGAACATTTCCAAATAAAAGCAACTTAGTGAATTTTAAAGAACAGTATTATAGTGTTATCGATGTAGAGACTACAGGCAATAGAATGAGTAATAATCGCATGACCGAAATCTGTATTGTACGCATGCTGGGAAGCGAAGTGATTGAAAAATACACCAGCCTTATTGATCCAGAGAGTTTGATTCCCGATTTTATTACCGGCTTAACTGGGATTGATAATGAAATGGTCGCTGCTGCACCTCTTTTTTCTGAAGTGGCTGAAGAAATAGAACGCATGACGCGAGATTCTATTTTTGTGGCGCATAATGTCAACTTTGATTACAATATCATACGCAACGAATTCAAACGTTTAGGTTTTGATTTTAAACGTAAAAAGTTGTGTACCGTAAGGCTTTCTAGAGAATTGATTCCTGGAATGAATTCTTATAGTTTGGGAAAGTTGTGTCATTCTTTGGGAATCTCCCTAGAAAACAGACACCGCGCAGAAGGTGATACCGACGCTACAGTCACCTTGTTTCAGAGGTTATTAGAAATAGATCAGGATGGTGAAGAATTTGCAAAGTTTCTAAAAGGAAGCAATAAAGAAGGAACTTTTCCGCCGCATTTAGACCGATCTCAATTTCACGAGTTACCAGAAACTCCAGGTGTCTATTTATTTAAAAATCAGGCTCGCAAGGTTGTTTACGTCGGTAAAGCCATCAATATTAAGAAACGAGTGCTGTCGCATTTTTACTCTAAAGCGAGCAAGTCTTATCTGATGTGTCAGGAGATCTTTTATATAGAGCACATTCCTACGGGCAATGAATTGGTCGCCTTATTACAAGAAGCAGACCTTATCAAACAATACTACCCCAAATTCAATAGCGCCCAAAAAAAACCACGAGCAGCTTATCAAATCCTACATTACAAAAACCAATTAGGAGTTATTCAATTTGCCGTGGGGCTCGTGAAGTCTTATGACTATTCGGTAGTCACTCATTACGATCGAGCACATGCGGTAGAACAATTAGAACAACTCTGTGCCGACTTTAATCTCTGTCCGCGATATTGTAGTTTTAAAACTCCGGTAGATTGCACGGCTCACTACAAACTCAAAAATTGTAAAGGCGTCTGTAAAAAAGAAGAACTGGTAGCACTTTATAACATTAGAGCCACCCAAGCAATAGCCTCTTTACATAATCAAAACCCTAATTACATCATTAAACAACCAGGTCGCACAACCGAAGAAACTTGTTTTATAATGGTTAAAGACGGAGCTTATCAAGGTTATGGATTTGTTGATCAATACGCTTCTATAGCTACTATGGCCGATTGTGAGGACTATATCGATCGCAAAACAGCAAACTACCATACCAATCAGATCATACGCTCCTACTTGAAAAAATATGGAGAGCAAAATGTGGTCTTTGATCAACAAGTAGCCGTTTGATGTCAGTTACTTAGACTATCAAAAATTAGGAATTCTTTAGAACTTACTATGCGCGCATAGTAGTATCTTTACAAAAAAAGTGATGGACTTAATAATTTCTCCCAACGGATATAGCGATTACAAGCGTAAAGTATTAGAAGATAAGGAGGAATTTAATGAAAAACCTAAGGAAGAGAAGTATAGTATTCCTTTGCAGAGTCATTTGTAATAAAAAATGCCGACCCTTAGATCAGCATTTTTTCTATTTAAAAGATATTTTTCATCATTGCTTTTAAATAAGGAATCAACTTCTGGATTCATTATTAGATGTTGACATTGTTCGTACAGTATCTGAACTGTTTACCATTGTTATCGTTTACAGTTTTAGACTTCCAGAAACTCCCACTTCTGTCTCGTCGCCAGTGGCTTTTGTGTAAGCTAATTTTGCCAAAGTGATCAAAGCATTGGTTTTGTTATCCCAATAATGTCCCTCTTGCGGACTAAAAATTAGAACGGTTAAGGTTGGGTCATTTTTACTTTCAAACCAGTTGTCGTCTAAGTTATCGTAGTACTTATCAATTAATTCCCTGTTTTTTGATACCTCAGTTGTACCGTATACACTTAAAAATTCTTTGGACTTCACATCTCCAAAAATCAGTTGTGTCTCTTTATTTTTTTCGATATTAGCATTGTGCTCACTGGTAGATTTACTAAAGAAAATGACATCCCCATTATCGAGTATTTCTTTAGATCCCATAGGAATAGCTGGGACTGGTGCTTTTCTTAGTCCTGTCAGCATCATGGCTGTTTTAACATTTCTAGAAAGTTCTAGGTATTTTTCTATTGCTTCTCTTTGGATAAGGTTATCTGTACTCATAATTTTTATCTTAATATAATAAAAACAGCTGGTCTTTTTCTTAATAAAAGATGAATTAACGAGACTTTTAGAATTGAACAACAGCCATATACGCGTTATCTTTTGATGATTCTAATGTAGTTAAGAACCAAGTCAGGCATTCCCTTCTTTACCAAGTGCAAACTAGAAAACCTAATGAGCTGCTTAAAAGGTAGAATTTCCTACAACAGAAGAAATACGTCTCTTAAGTAGGTACTAAAATCTAATCTGAGGAAAGAGACTTACAACTAACGATCCTCACCGTCCTTAGTAGTATCGTCAACACTTAGAATATCTTCCATATCCTTATCAGTTACCTCTTCTCCTTTATCTGTGAATATGACCTTTTCCTTATACTTTAATGCTTTAGAACTAGGTTTGATTCCGTTATCATATCGATTTACGTAAACCAAAATGAACTCTGCTCCATAAAAAAGTATCAAACAAGAATAAGAAACCCATAACAATAACAAAACGATAAGTCCTGCAGCGCCATAAGCACTAGCTGGTGATGATTGTGTGAAATAAATCCCTAATAAAAATTTACCTGTTTCAAATAAAAGTCCTGTGAGCAAAGCACCTGGCCATACCATCTTCCATTGCAGCCTTGCATCTGGAAGGTATCTAAACATCAATCCAAATAAAATGGAGATAATTCCTAAGGAAACTAAGAAGTTAATAGCCATGGCTAGTTTTCCCAAGTAATCAGCAACATGAAGCTGGATCCAGTCTTGTAAAATGGCTATTACAGCAGATAAGACAAAACTAATCAAGATCAAAAATCCAAGAACTAAAATAAATCCAAAGCTTTTTACCCGGTCTGTAAGAATTTTCCACCAAGGTGTTTTGGGATTGATTTTTAATTTCCAGATTTTATTGAGAGCTAGCTGTAGTTGGTAAAAAACTCCAGTGGCAGCAAATACAAGAGTCACCAAACCTATCACATTTGCAAACCAACTCTCATTATCTAAACGTGCTGCTTGCAGTATGTTGTTGAGATCTGAGGCGGCATCATAACCGATGAAGGATGTTAAGCCATTTGTCAAGCGTCCTGTAGCAATTTCATCACTCCATACCGTACTGATGATATTGATGATAATGACAAGGAGACCAGGTAGGGCTAAAATAGCATAATAAGCAATGCTGGCACTCAATTGCCATACATCATCTTCATTCCACCTTTTTGCACTGCTCCATAAAAGTGAAGGCACATGTTTCCATTTAAAAGATTCTAATGCAGTTTGTTCGTTCATATAATTCTAAATAAAGTAGAAAAGTCTTAAATCACCACTAAAATTAATTATAGTTTAACGATTATAAAACTATAAAATCAATCTGATTTCCCACTCTCTTTTGAGCGCAACTGGATATAGAAGCTTCCTCCAATTGCAATACTCGAGGATATCCTCCTGTGGTTTGAGCATCTCGCATCAATAGGATAAGTTGGCCATTTGCAGTAAGCTGCACCGTTCCCGGAAGTACAGGACTGCTTTTTAGTTGGTCCAGACTATTGGAGATTTTTTCTTCTAATTGGAACGCCATACGGTTCCAATTCTTTGAAATAGTAAAACTAGTATTCAGTAATTTCTCTTGCTGCTTTCTATCCAGTAAATGAAATTCTGGACCTGCATAGCATCGTAAAGCACTTTCTTGTGCCACAGGTTTGCAATGAGCCTTTGTCGCTTGGGGTTCCGTTTGTGAATCGTAATCCAAGTCATAGCCCTTTTCTAATTTCCCCATTAAAGTAATACCAGAATAAAAGGATTTACTCCCCAATACTTCTTCTGTTTTAAAACCACCGCATATAGAAACATAAATAAAATTACCTGTTGTTGTTGCTCCTATTTTTAATACATCTCCAGAATGTATCTCTAGCAACTTGTTTTGTTCTACCACCATATCATTTACCATCACTATAGCTTTTGCTCCGGTAATGGCTATACAAGTAGGTAATGAAAATAAATATTTGCCTCCATTTAAAACTACCTCCAGCACTGCAGCATTTAAAGGGTTATTCAATAAAGAGTTTCCTAAATCTGCCGCTTTTTGATCCATAGCACCACTGTGTGGCACACCTAAATGACGGTATTTTTTCCTGCCATTATCTTGTATAGAATCATAGAAACCAGCATTAAGTATGGTTATTCTAGCCATGGCTTTTAAAGTTTTCTAGTTCTAATACACCCGTCTCTCGATGTGTGATAAGTTGGTCGTGTTCTTCCTGAGAAACTGCATAAAATTGTACCTGATCTCCAGATTGAAGCAAGCTAGGTGGAACTCTATGAACATCCAAAATAGGCAGTGGGCAGTTTCCCAACACATGCCAGCCTCCTGGACTTGTAGACGGGTAAATCCCACAATACGCATTAGAAACAGCAACAGATCCTGCTGCAACTTTTAAAGATGGTGTTGTTTTTCTGGGCAGTTGCAAACGGCTGTCCAGTCCTTTCAAATATGGAAAACCAGGTAAAAACCCTATAAAGTCTACCACATAAATAGAAGAACTATGAATGCTGATGATCTCGTTAAAACTGCAGGTAGGCTCTAAAGCTTCGGTCAGACTTTTTTCTATATCATAGAAAATAGGCAACTTCCATAACCTAGTGGTTTGTTCTAAAACCTTTTTACTTTGTAGGCGTTTATCAATGAGGTGTTCCATCTTTTTGTGATCCATCTCCAGTTCCGATATAACTAAAATAGAATAGGCACCGTGATTGATCTGTACTTCTTTTGGAAAGAGTTTTTTAATCTGGAGCGCGGCAATGGTTCTTTTAGAAATCATGTCAGGCGTTTGCTCATCCCATGAAATCAACAGGGCATTTTCACTGTAAGCGTGATATGTAATTGGAGCTTTAGGCAATGGAAATTCCTTCTGTTTTTAATTCCTTGACAAGGTATTCTAAACTGGTTGTTAATCCTAAATTATCTCCATGAATACAAATCGTATCTGCTTCCAGTTGATTTGAAACACCTTCTATGGAGGTTACTTTTTGTTCCTTGACCAGTGCCGCTATTTGCCACGCCGCTATTTTATAATCGGTAATCAATGCGTTAGGCTCAGACCTGGCTACCAGCTTTCCTTGTGCATCGTAATAACGATCTGCAAATGCTTCTCGCCTATAGGGAATTTCATTGGTCCTACATTTTTTTTCTAATAAGGATTGAGGTGGCACATAAAGAATGGTCTCGCTGTAAAAGTCCTTTATCCATTCTATCAACCAGTCAGAAAAGTCTTCCCGATAAGCGGTGGCATGATACAGGGCACCATGCATTTTTATATGGTGCAGGTCTACTCCTACTTGCTGTGCTGTTTTGGTAAAGAGCTGCATTTGTTGGGTGACGCTTTCGCGAAAGCGAGATCTAGAAAGATCCATAAACACACGACCGAAATTCTCTTGATCATCAAAAGATGGGTGCGCACCTGCTTTTACTCCATGACTCAAAGCCAGTTGCAAGGCCGTTCTAACCGACTCGCCATCGCCATAATGACCTCCACAAGCAATATTGCAAGAGCTGATAAATGACATGATGTGCTTGTCATTTGACATTCCTTCTCCTAGATCACAATTGATATCGATGCTTTTCATGTTATACGAGTTCAAATACTTTTAAAATTGTTTTGGCTCCTAAAATTACAGCAATTAGAATAACTATAACCGCCATGATATTTTGCCAGATTTTATTTTGAAAGGGGCCCAACAACTTCTGATTCACTAGCCAAAGTAACAAAATAGCGATGATAGGAAGTAACAATCCATTAGCTATTTGAGCAAATATGATGATGTCAAGCGGCTTTAAACCTATACTAGAAAAGACGATACCAATGACCAAAATAAAGATCCATACCGATCTAAACGACCAGCTTTTCATGTTTCCCTTCCAGCCCAAACAGCCTTTTACTACATAAGCAGCAGCAAGAGGTGCGGTAATCGCACTAGTGATTCCTGCCGCAAGAATACCTATAGAAAACACATAAGTCGCCCATGATCCATAAACAGGCTCTAGTGCTGAGGCAAGCGCAGCTCCTCCAGAGACTTCAGCTCCTTGTAAAGCCGTTGCTGCAATAATGATGGCCATAGAAACCAACCCGCCAAGAATAACACTGATGATGGTATCTTTTCTAACCGCATTTAAATCACTGGGCATATGCCACTTTTCACTGACCAGCGAGGCGTGAAGAAAAAGATTATAAGGAACAACCGTGGTACCTATCAATCCTACTATGGTCAAGATATTATCACTATTTATTTGAGGTGTAAAAAGACCTTTAAAGACTTCTTGAAAATCAGGACCTATCGCAATTGCGGTGGCTATAAAAGAAGCTCCCATAATAACTACCATGGTAATTAATACTTTTTCCAGCACTTTATAATTGCCATAAAAAAGCAATCCAAAAGCAATCGCCCCTAAAAGCAACGGGAAATACCATTGCTCGCCAAAAATGGTTTGCAATCCCAAAACACCACCGCTTAAATTCCCTGCTTCATAAGCCGTATTTCCAACTGCGATGGCTGCGAGAACTAATACAATAAGGCTTATTCTAATGATTTTGTTAGAGATCGCACTTCTTAAAATCTCTGGCAGTCCTTCACCTGTGATCAATCCTAAGCGTGCTGCCATTTCTTGTAAAATGATGGTAGCAAAAATAGAAAGCAATAGCGCCCACAAAAGGCTGTAGCCATAATTTGCTCCAGCAAGCGTGCAAACCGTAACCGTTCCCGGACCTACAAATGCCGCCGCAATTAATGTCGCCGGACCTATATTTTTAAACAGATTACGGAACATTTTCGGCATTTTGCAATGCGTAGATAGCAAAAGTCCCTAACCAATGCCCGCCTGCATAATCATCTGCAACCAGATTAGGTAATGTATTGACGATGTGGGCATCTGCAATTTCTGTAAGATTGCTGTATTCTGGGTATTGAGCTGCAAGTCCGTAAAGTACCCAAGCACGACTGAGGTTTAAGCCATCGATATGAACGAGTTTTCCATCTGTACGGTCTGAGACTTTACCAATCTCGATATCTAATATACCGTTCTCTATTTCAGGTAAAAAGTCTTTTATCCAAGAATGAAATGGAGCCGCAGGAAGAATTCTTCTCATAATGTCTACCTCTTCCAGACACGGAGAGAGAAAGTCATAACCACTAGGCTCCCAAGAAATCGGACATCCAGTATCGTTAAGGTAAAATTCCTTTGCTTTGGCTTCTATGATTGTTTTTAACGCCTGGTTTGAAGCCTGTACCGCATAATCATAAGCAAACGCCATCCCAAAAGCCGTATTAGAATGCTCGCCCACTCGTATGGCATAATTTAATTTTGGCAAGTATTCCACATAACGCTTTGCTACAACATCTGATAAAGGCTGTAGGATTTGAGCAAGCTCTTTTCCTTCTGCGCTATCCCAAGAATCCAATTCTTGCTGTAATTTAAGCAACCATGCCCAGCCATAAGTACGTTCAAAACTGGTGTTGTCTTTGGTGTTTAAGTAGGCGATTTCTATTTTAATATTTTTACTAGTTAAGTTTCTTTGAATTTTTTCTAATAGTTCTTTTCTATTCTCTAATTCTGGAAACTGCTTAATCAAAGTTATCGCACTCCAATACCCATGCACGGCACTATGCCAATCAAAACAACCATAAAAAACAGGATGTTGCACCGCAGGTCTTTTTTGATCTTTAGGACTTGCCGTGACATGCCCCATTTTATTAGGGTATTCTGTTTCTAAACAATGTAATGGCAGTTGAGCGAGATTATTTGCTTGTTGCAAGTGGAGTTGTGGTGTTGGAATCTTATCTTGTACCACTTCATTTTGAGCAGTATTCTCATCGACAGACGGATCAAACACACCGATTTCTTTGCAACTGATGACACTTAATAAAAGAAGCGCGTAATAACCGTATTTCATCTTTAAAGTTTAATTGAGATTTTAAAGATAGGTGTTTGCAAGAATCTTTTTGTACTAGCCTGCTCGTTGTACCGAAGACTTTTTATGGCAGAAAAAGTTTAGATGATAAACAGGGCGCAGAAATCAGAGCACTCATCACAGGCCTTTTTTTCCTATGAGAAAATAAAATACAACCTTATCGGCAGTTGTATCAAATCAACCAACATCCTCAAAGGGTAAATTGCCGTGTTTTCACTCTTGTACAATCCTTTTTTCAAACCAACTCATCACAATGGAGTCCTCTATTCAAAATACCACCTCTAGAAGGTTGTAAGCGATACCGCTACACAACGGAATGACTTACATCTTTTCCAACAACACCAAGCCATTCTTTACCATCACAGTCACTTTTCCATTGACGACGGCAAGTTTCTTTTCTGTATAAGCATTGCGCAATCGGGTGGCTTTTGGAAAGACCTTAGCCACATGAATTTCAAGCAATCCGTTAGCTAGTCCAGCACCTATAAGTACGCTGTCTTGATGTTCCTTTTTATCATAGAATCGGGCAGCAAGTGTTCCCGTACCTTCGTATTCCAGTGAAAAATGATCTCCTGCACCTACTGCTACATGATTGTTTCTAAACTTCCCAAGCTTTTGCCAGTGAGTAAGGATTTCTTGATTCACTTGGTCCCAGTCCATCACAGAACGTAAATTAGCATCTCCTATAGCACCTTCTACTACTAAGGGTCTCGCAATTTCATCACCATAATATAGTTGAGTCATTCCAGGAGTAAGTAATAATTTAGTAGCCGATTCCATTGCTTTTTCACGATTGGCATCAAGGGGCTGCCCATCATCGTGAGAGCTGATGTAATTCATAAAATAAGCGTCACTTTCTGGTTTTTCGTTCAGAAGATTCTTTCTAAAACCATCATACCTTTTAAAAAGTTCTTTGTAGTCTGCGACAGCATGGTTTTTAAATCCAAAGTTGATCATCGCATCATAACCCGCATCAAAGTAATCTACTTGCTGATCTGAAAACGGATACACTCTTCCTCCACTAGCTTCATAGCCATACAATTCTCCCATAATAAAAAACTCATCGTCGTGAATGCGTTTTTTAGGATGATTTTTCTTCCATTCTTCAAAGGCTAGTTTTGCTTGTTCATTAAAAGTAGCCCAAACCGATTCTTCCACATGTTTTACGGTATCTATTCTAAAACCGTCCACGCCAGTTTCTCTTGCATAATCAGTCACCCATTTAATGATGTAGTTGACTGGAGTTCTTTTTAATCCTGAAGTTGCAAAAAATGCGTCCAGCTCTTTTATTTCTTGGTCATACCTCCCTTCCTTTTTCCATTTTTCTACCAAAATTTGAGGCAGGTCCACCTCTTGATTGCTTTCTGTTCTTATGTCTGGTAAATTATTAGTCAGTGTACAGGTCACCGTAGTGGACTGATCTTGATAAGTGCAACCTGGCCCCGTGCGCACCCATGCTTCTGGCCACAAAGGATCTTGCTCTGTTACCGGACCCGTATGATTGATCACCACGTCGAGGAGAATTCTAATATCTTTTTTATGTGCTGTATCAACCAATTTTTTAAACTCTTCTAAAGTTCCATAAGAAGGTTCTACCGCGGTCCAATCCTTTGCCCAATAGCCGTGAAATGCATAGGAATACCCCGTACCTTCATCTACTCCATCGTGAATCTGCTCCCAGATAGGAGTTAACCATATCGCGTTGATTCCTAAATCAGTGAAATAGCCTTCTTCTATTTTTTGAATAATTCCAGCAAAATCGCCTCCTTCAAAACTGCGTAGTTTTCCGGTTTCTTTAGATCTGTTGATGATCGTATCGTTAGACTTGTCCCCATTATTAAACCTATCTGTCAGTAAAAAATAAACGTTTGCTGCACTCCAGTCAAAGTATGCCGGCTGTTCAGCAAAAAGAATTTCTTCTACCACACTTTCTTTGCAGGAAGCCGCTATTATTAAAAAAGAAAACAGATAAAAAAAGGATTTCATAAACTGGATTTTGTCCTGTAAAAATAAAATAACATGATCATTTTATATCATTATAAATTTCTAATATGATACAACGTTATCGTAAACGTTAAAAGAAGTAATTTCACCATTCTTTCAACGACTTTAATAGCAATGGATAAATACATAGACATATTTACAAAATCCTTCAATGGATATGCGTCTTACTTGTGGAGAGAAATAATGAACCCGTCGTGGACCAATTATTTCTACTGGCTTCTGGTGGTTTCTTTATTGGTATTTGCTTTGGAGATCTGGCTGCCATGGCGCAAGAATCAGAAGTTGTTGCGTAAAGACTTCTGGTTGGATTTATTTTATCTGTTTTTCAACTTCTTCTTATTCTCATTGGTAGGCTACAACGCGATTTCTGACGTGTTTGTAGAGTTATTTAATGATGGCCTTGCAACTATAGGAATTACAAACTTAGTAGCTATCGAGGTGGGTAGTTTTCCTTTTTGGACTCAGCTATTGATCATGTTTGTTATCGCCGATTTCATTCAATGGAATATTCACCGATTACTGCACCGAGTTCCTTTTTTATGGGAATTTCATAAAGTACATCACAGCGTTAAAGAAATGGGCTTTGCCGCACAGTTTAGGTTCCATTTTATGGAAACTATTCTTTACAAAGGCTTGCAGTATTTACCTCTAGCAATGATAGGTTTTGGTATCGAGCAATTTATTGTGATCCATATGATTGCTGTATTTATAGGTCATTTAAACCACGCCAACCTCGATTGGGATTATGGACCTCTTAAATATATCTTTAATAACCCTAAGATGCACCTGTGGCATCATGCAAAGAAAATCCCCGATGGAGAGAAATACGGTGTGAATTATGGTCTTTCTTTAAGCATTTGGGATTACCTATTTGGTACCGCGCATATTCCTTATGACCATGCAGAGTTGGAATTAGGCTTTCCCGGAGACGAGAACTATCCTGACGCTTTTCATGAACAATTGTTAGAGCCTTTCACTTCAGATCACAAGAAGGATTGATACATAGCTCCTGCTGCTGCTTTTTATTTTCATTGAAAATTAAAGTGGATGCTAAACTTGATCCATCACTACAGCGATAACAAAAGCATCTTATAAGCCGTAATGCTTCTTTAACATATTCTCGTACTGTTTCTCTGGAAGAATCTTCTTGAGAACGATAGAAAACTTTTGTAGAAAGCTACCTACCTTATAATGAATTCCAGGATTTTTCTGTTGGAGTATTTCGTAAATTTTGTTAGCTACTTCTACAGGATCACTCCCATCGTCCACATGCTCATCTATCAACTTCAATGTATGCGCATAACCGTCTTCATAATCACTTCCTGAAATGACAGGCGCATGAAATCTGCCGGCTGCGATATTAGTCGCAAAATCACCTGGCGCTACATTACTAAAATGAATATTTAGGTGCGCACATTCCATGCGATAGGCTTCTGTAGCGATTTCTAGGGCACCTTTACTCGCACTATAAATACCGCGATAAGGCAATCCCATATAACCCGCAATACTGGTAATATTAATGACACGTCCACTTTTTTGAGCCCTCATTTGCGGCAATACCGCTTGTAATACTCTTAAAGGGCCGTAAAAATTAGTTTCCATAGCATTTTTCACCTCATCAATAGGTGTTTCTTCCATGGGACCCGTAATTCCTACTCCAGCATTATTGATTAAAATATCGAGTTGTCCTTCTTTTTGGATCAGTTCTTTAACGGCAAGATTTATGGATTCTTGATTTTGAACATCAAGTGCGAGCAATGGAATAAGACTTTCTGGATAATGAGAAGGATTTCTACTGCTACCGTAAACGGTATAGTTTTTTTCTTGAAGAAATAAGGAGATGGCTTTACCTATACCAGAGGAACCACCGGTAACGAGAACTACTTTTTTCATAAACTCTTTTAAATCAAATGCTTAGATTCTTATAAAGGACATAAAAAAAAGGCAAGCTACCTACATCACACCGCTACGACCACTTACCTTTGCTGCGTTCCCGCCCTGGAGGAGTTCAGCAGGAGCTGGTTGTGTAGGACTTGCCCGGTGCAAATATACAGCCTAGTTTTACTTACACAAAGGTTTTTCCCATGCTTTTTTATAGCTATCTTTCGGATTGATAAAATGATATTATGAAATGGAAATATTTGGTTTTAATGATGGTTATAGCGCTCTCATTATCAGCTTGTAAAACAGACATAGAGGTTTTTAAAGATAACTACCGACTTGACATTACCAACTCAAAATTAAACTGGAGTGAAGAAGATACGGTACAAATTTCTTTATTAGATGACGCCTCCATAGGTATAGATAGTGTCGTGTGGACTCAAAATGCTGCTCGTATCGATGGGACTGATGGAAGCAGGCTTTCGCGAAAGCTAAAAAATCAACCTTATGGAAATCTTACTTTTAAAGCTACCGTTTATAAGAATGGCATGAATACAACCGTGACCACACAAATCAAGAGATTGCCAACTCAAAAAGCAAAGATTTACAATTATAAAATCCTAAATACCTACCCCCACGATACCGTATCCTACACTCAAGGACTGGAATTTTATGGGGATTCTTTATATGAAAGTACGGGGCAATATAGAGAAAGTGATATAAGAATTACCAATTTAGAAACCGGAGCAACCATAAAGAAGGTGAGTCTCCCAGACAGCCAGTTTGCTGAAGGATTGACTATTCTCAATGATAAAGTATACCAGTTGACTTGGCAAAGTAAGATGGGTTATGTATACGATCTGAATCTTGATAAAATAGACGACTTTAAATACAATCAAAGTCAAGAAGGTTGGGGACTTACTAATGACGGCACCTATCTTTATAAGAGTGATGGAAGTTCCAAAATTTGGAAAATTGATCCAGACACTTATGAAGAATTAGGGTATATAGAAGTGGTTTCTAATGACCGCATCGTTTCAAAAATCAATGAAATGGAATGGATCGATGGTAAAATTTATGCCAATGTATACACTACTAATTTAATCATGATTATCAATCCAGCTAACGGGGTGGTAGAAGCCGCGATCAATTTAAACAGCATAATAAATGAAATTTCCAATTATTCTGAAAAGGATAACGTGTTGAATGGAATTGCTTATGATAAAAAGAATAACCGACTTTTTATTACTGGAAAAAGATGGCCTAAATTGTTTGAAATAGAAATTCTGAAGTAGTGATAGACCTTAAATTACCCGTTTTTGAAAAAAGACGTATCGTATCACGTGATGAGATTGATGATCTGGATCATGTCAATAATGTAGTCTATGTGCAATGGGCAGCAAATATAGCTAGTGAACACTGGCTTAATGTGGCTACCCCAGAAATGCTAGACAACTTTGGATGGGTGATGCTTAAACACTGTATCACTTATAAAAAATCAGCCGTATTAGGTGATAAAATTTTGATCAAAACACAAGCAGGAAGAGCAACAAACGTGCGTTATGAACGTTTTATTGAAATCTATAACGAAAGTACCATGGATTTACTGGCCAAAACTACTTCTGACTGGTGCGCAATTGATAAGAATGGAAAGCCTATTAAAATATCTCAAGAATTAAGAGATCTATTTGAAACCTCATGAAATATATAGTTACTGTACTTCTTTTCTTCCTTACTCTGGTATTCCTTTCTTCTTGTAGAAATGATTTTGAATTCACCTCTAGTACAGGTAGTTTAGAGTTTTCTCAGGATACGGTTTATTTAGATACGGTTTTTTCTACCATAGGATCCAGTACGAGAACTTTTAAAGTGTATAATCGCAGTAGTGATGATATTGTCATTCCTAGAGTAGCGCTAGCGCAAGGAACTAACTCTAAATACCGCCTGTCTGTTGATGGAGTTCCTGGACAAGTATTTGAAAATGTAGAGTTACTTGCAAAGGACTCTATGTTCGTTTTTGTAGAGACTACTGTGGACATTATAGACTTCAGTTCAAATACAGAGTTTCTATATGAAGATACCATTGAATTTGACTCTGGTGCCAACCTCCAAAAAGTAGAATTAGTCACCTTGATACAAGATGCTGTTTTCCTGTTTCCTGAACGAAATGCACAAGGCATAGCGGAAACATTACTTTTAGGAATGGATGAGGAAGGAAATGACATACGTATTTCTGGATTTTTCCTGGAGGACGACCAACTCCATTTCACCAACGAAAAACCTTATGTGGTTTATGGTTTTGCTGGAGTAGCTTCTAATAAAACGCTTCACATTGATGCCGGTGCAAGAATACATTTCCACTCCAGAAGCGGGATTATTGTAGCTGACGAGGGCACTCTCAAGGTAAATGGAGCTCTTTCTACAACAGAAGATTTAGAAAACGAGGTGGTTTTTGAAGGCGACCGATTAGAACCTATTTACGAAGATGTTGCTGGACAATGGGCTGCCATATGGCTTACCAGCGGTAGTAAAGACCATGAAATCAATTATGCCACCATTAAAAATGCCAGTGTAGGAATTATTATGGATAATAATAATCCTACGGCTAACGGAGCTACTTTAAAAATAAACAATTCTAAGATTTTAAACAGCGCCAACTCAGCTCTAGTAGGAACCACTGCTTCCATAGAAGCGACCAATTCTATATTTCACAATTCTGGACAGTCTACTGTGGTTGCGCGTTTAGGCGGTGATTACAATTTTAATAACTGTACGATCTCTAACTACTGGAATAATAGCTTTAGACAAGAGCCTAGCTTACTGGTGTCTAATATTATCCCCAATACTAATCTTACAGAAGATTTAACTGCTGCTAATTTTACCAATTGTATTATTTACGGTAATCGTAATATAGAGTTGGCTTTACTAAATGATGGCTTGTCTGCTTTTAATTTCAAATTTGAAAATGCGCTATTGAGATTTAATGACATCTCCAATAGTTTTGACGGTATTCCTGCTTATGATTTTAGTGATATAAGTCTCTATGAAGATTGCTTTCTAAATGCAGATCCCTTATTTGAAGATGTAGATGCTTTTAAATTGCGTATAGACAACACAGGTGGCGCAAATAGCATTGCAAATCCCGCTACTGATACAACAGTTGATATTTCTGGTGTTCAGAGGAGTACTTCCACTCTTCCCGATGAAGGTCCTGATGCTGGAGCCTTTGAAAGTACCGATCTTTCTGGCAGCTAGAAAACAGCCTTTCTTTTCTTTTCCTTGCTTTACCTTTCCTTTCCTTTGCCATACCCTCCAACCATTACTCCTAAAAATAGTTACCGTACAAAATAGTATCTTCTTTTACGTATCCTTACTATGGACTAGATTGATTGATTTGGATCGTATAGACATAAAAAAAGAGCATGTCTTTCAACATGCTCTTCCTATAAAATGTGTAGTACTTCTATTTGATCAAACCATAACTACGGTTTACAAATTCCGTTAGCTTTTCTCCTTTTAAAAGACCTTGAGATAATTTAGCTAGATCAACTCCTTGTTGGATCAATCCAGTTTGCTTTGTTTTATCCTTCTCGTTAAAAATAGATTGAACTAAATCATTATTCCCATTAACCACAAGGTTGTACATGTCTGGCATGTTGCCAAAGCCCATCATACCTCCACCGCCAGTCGCTTGCATTTCTTTCATACGACGCATAAATTCTGGTTGGGTAATCATAAATGGTGCTGCATCACTACTCATAGCTTCTACTTGAACGGTATATCCAGAATCTGCGATGATCTCAGTGATTGTTTTTTGTAGCGTTTCTTTCTCTTCATCAGAGAGCTTTGAAATTTGCTCTTCTTCTTTCTTAATCAAATTATCTGCATGCTCAGCATCTATTCTTACAAAAGAAACATTCTCTTTAGAAGACTCTAGCTTTTGCATCAAGTGTGATATGATAGGAGAATCTAATAAAAGAATTTCATATCCTTTATTTTTTGCCGCAGCAATATAAGAGTGTTGTGCTTCTTTATTTGAAGTATAAAGAACAACCGTCTTACCATCTTTATCTGTTTGTGTAGGCTTAATTTTCTCTATAAGCTCATCCCATAAAAAATAAGATCCGTCTACGGTAGGATATAATGCAAATTTGTCAGCTTTTTCAAAGAATTTATCTTCGCTCAACATTCCGTATTCAATAACGATTTTAATATCGTTCCACTTTTCTTCAAAAGCTTTACGGTCGTCATTAAAGAGGCTCTTCAACTTATCAGCTACCTTACGAGTAATGTAACTAGAAATTTTCTTCACCGCTCCATCTGCTTGCAAGTAAGAACGTGATACATTTAATGGAATGTCTGGAGAATCAATAACTCCACGTAACATGGTTAAAAATTCTGGTACGATCCCTTCTACATTATCGGTTACATACACTTGGTTTTGATACAACTGTATGCGATCCTTTTGCACATTAAGATCCTGAGTCATCTTAGGGAAATATAAAATCCCCGTAAGATTAAACGGATAATCCACATTTAAATGAATGTGAAATAAAGGCTCTTCAAATTGCATAGGATACAACTCTCTATAGAAGCTTTTATAATCTGCATCTTCTAACTCTGTAGGTTGCTTGGTCCATGCTGGAGAAGGGTTATTGATGATATTATCTACTTCTTGAGTAGGTGCAGGATCCTCTTCCTTAGCTCCTTCTGGCTTTTCTAATGTTTCTGTTTTGGTACCAAATTTAATAGGCACCGGCATGAACTTGTTGTATTTATTAAGAAGTTCCTTGATGCGGTTTTCGTCTAGAAACTCCGTATCCTCTTCAGAAATATGAAGGATGATCTCTGTTCCGAAATTCTCTTTCGTCCCTGGCTCAATAGTGTAATTGGGAGAACCATCACAAGACCAATGTACTGCTGGTGTACCTGTGTAAGATTTTGTGAGAATTTCTACCTGACTTGCTACCATAAAAGCAGAATAGAACCCTAAACCAAAGTGACCTATGATACCGCTATCCTTTGCGGTATCCTTATATTTTTCAAGAAATTCTTCTGCTCCAGAAAAAGCCACTTCATTGATGTACTTCTGTACTTCTTCTTCAGACATTCCTAAACCTTGATCAATAATATGAAGCGTTTTTGCTTCCTTATCAATCTTGATCTCTATTTGTTGATCACCTAACTCTACACCGGCCTCGCCTATTCTTGCTAGGTGCTGTAATTTAAGCGTTGCATCTGTAGCATTTGAAACGAGTTCCCTTAGGAAAATCTCGTGATCGCTATATAAAAACTTCTTAATAAGCGGGAAGATATTCTCCACCGATACATTAATTTTTCCTTCTTGTGACATAATTATAGTGTGTTCTGTTTAGATTTTAATTGTTCCGCTTTCGCGAAAGCGGATTTATTAATAACATTTCTACCATTTCAAGGCTTGTACCATTTACCAATTTATGACAAGCTGGCAGCAAAATGGTTCTATCTAAAGAGACGTGTCGTCAGTCCTTAAAGATTGCTCTACGATGAACTCCTTTAGAATAGGGGATTAGCCTTTGCTCAATCAACTTCTTGATTGAGTAACGTAGGAACAGAAAACGGGGTATTCCATAACCGAATACAGGATTGATGTTTCATGGAGCAAACAGGCGCTATAACCTATTCAAATACCTTAATTTTACCATTAAATACAACCCGTGGATATTCACTCAGACCTTTATGGAAAAGCATTATTAGATTTCCATCAAGGGAATTATACAGAAGACATTAGTGTTCTTAGCCCTAGTATAGAAGATGATGTCATGCCACTACCCTATCTTTTTAGGTCCTATGATCAAATGCCTGTAATGGAGAAGAAAGCATTGCAACTGTCTAAAGGAACAGTGTTGGATGTAGGAGCTGGGGCGGGATCACATTGCCTTTATCTTGAAAAAAAAGGATTACAAGTTACCGCTCTTGATCAAAGTGCCGGAGCGGTTCAAGTAATCAAAGAACGGCTTAAAAAATCTGACTCAAAAGTGCTACATGAAAACATCTGGAACCATAAAGGGAGCTATGATACTATTCTGCTGCTTATGAATGGAACTGGAATTTTTGAAAAGTTAGAACGTGTTCCTTTATGCTTGGAATTACTCAAAAACCTACTTCACAAAAACGGCCAAATTCTAATCGACAGTTCTGATTTGAGATTTCTTTATGAAGACGAGGAAGATGGTGGTCTCTGGGTAGATCCCAGCAAAGAATACTATGGTGAAGTGACCTTTTCTCTTCATTATAAAGGAATGGAATCGGCGTCATTTGAGTGGTTGTATATGGATTACGAACTCTTAAAAACCCATGCGACCCATGCAGGTTTTAAAATCGAATTGGTTCAAAAAGGAGCGCATTATGATTACCTCGCCCGACTTTCTGTAGATGTATAGTACTTTGATGTGCTGTTAAATTTGAAACAAACACAGAGGTGTTTCAATATCAGTTCATTAACTTTAACCTATATATAATTTAACTTAATGAAAACAGCACTAATAACCGGCGCAAGTAGTGGCATAGGCAAGGAACTCGCAAAAATACACGCTTCAAAAGGTGGTGATTTAATAATTGTAGCCAGAAGCGGTGATGAGCTGCGACAGCTTAAATCAGATTTAGAATCGGCTTACCAGGTTCAAGTTCATGTAATCGTAAAAGACCTGACGGCTCCTAATGCCACACAAGAAATTTATGACGAAGTGAAGTCTGCTGGTATTCACGTAGATTACCTGATCAATAGCGCAGGTTTTGGTGGGTTGGGTAAATTTCATAAACGAGATTGGGAAACTGATCAACAGATGATTTTGCTCAATATTATGGCGCTCACGCATCTGTGCCGTTTGTTTATTCCTGATTTTGTAAAAAGAAACGAAGGGAAAATCCTTAACGTTTCTTCCACCGCTAGTTTGATGCCTGGACCTATGCAAGCCGTTTATTTTGCCAGCAAGGCCTACGTCACCTCACTAAGTAATGCCATTGCACAAGAATTATCTGAAACTAATATAACAGTGACCAATCTGGTGCCTGGAGCAACTGCAACTGATTTTGGCAAAACTTCTGGGATGGATAAAACCTCGCTTTTTGATCAAACAGCAACTTCAAAAGATGTAGCACAAACAGGTTATGACGCTATGATAAATGGAGACATGGATGTGAAAGCTGGGCTGCGTTTTTTCCAAAAAGCCATGCTTGCTGCCATCCCACTTACTCCTAAAAAAGTACTGCTTAAAATGGTAGAAAAAATGCAACAACCACGAGATTAATTATTTAATGATCAATGAAGTAGATGTCATTTCGCTTTCTCAACCTGCTGACAGGCACAACGCAAAGCCCATACACCCGAATTAAAAACCATACATTATGAACACACCAGACTTCTCAAAATTAAAAGCCCTTTACATCAATTGTACTTTGAAAAAGTCTCCTGAAAAAAGTCATACGAGACTATTGATGGACGTGAGTGCTCACATCATGAAAAAAGAGGGAGTTCAAGTTGATCACATTAGATTTATCGACCATGAGGTAGCCACTGGGGTACAACCAGATATGACGCAGCACGGCTGGGAAAAAGATGCCTGGCCTGAGATTTATAAAAAAGTAGCAGCAGCAGATATATTGATCGTGGGAACTCCTATCTGGTTGGGGGAAAAATCTTCTCAAACACAACTTTTAATTGAACGACTGTACTCCATGAGTGGTATGACAAATGAAAAAGGCCAATACATTTTCTACGGTAAAGTAGGAGGAACCATCATCACTGGAAATGAAGACGGGATCAAACACTGCGCTATGGGAATTCTTTATTCCATGCAACATGTAGGTTATTCCATACCACCCCAAGCAGACGCTGGATGGATAGGAGAAGCTGGACCTGGGTCAAGTTTTGGAGATAATGGAGCTGGCATGGACAATGAATTTACCAAACGCAACACCACCTTCATGACCTATAATCTGATGCATCTGGCATACCAACTCCAGCAAAACAATGGGTATTCTGCCTATGGAAATTCTAGAGAGCAATGGGACAAGGGCAATAAATGGAGCTTTGAAAATCCAGAATACCGATAATAGGTTTCCCTAGGTAAAATAATTGTTTCGCTTTCGCGCGATGCACTAAGCTGGTCGAAATGAAAGCAGAACTTACCAACTATTTTTTACTGATATATTTAGAACTGTTGAGATAAAACCGCCAAGGAAGATCTTTATCTTCTTCTGCATAATCAATTCCTATTCTTTTACTGGTTGTAATCTCGCTTTCGTGAAAGCGGAACTCATCACCACCTTCTATCCAAACATCATTGCCCATGAGATCTGCACCATAATGAGAACGATCTAACCCAAAGGCTTTGGTGAAATTGCCCGGACCAGAAGTAAGTGTTTTATCGAGTTGCTCTTTAGAACGTCGCTTTAACATCACTTCTATCCCCGCTATAGGTTCTACCGCTCGTATAAGAATAGCATCTGCTTGACCTCTGGAATTGGTAATGATATTGAATAAATGGTGGATCCCATAACAGAGATAGACATAGGCAACCCCACCTTCTTTATACATGATTTTTGTGCGCTCTGTGAATCTGCCCAGATGCGCATGACAAGCCTTATCGTCATGTCCTCGGTAGGCCTCTGTTTCTGTAATGATTCCAGAAGTCAGCTCACCATCAATTACAGAAATGATCTTTTTGCCTATCAAGTCTCTGGCAATGGCGACTACATCGTCTTGTAAATAATAGGATTGCGGTAGTTTCAACTCGTTTTTTTGTTAAATATAAAACTTGATCAGCGTACCTACTTAAGAATTAATACCATCTTAATACTTTACCTTTGTAATTCGAAAAAAACCTTATGTCATTTGAAAAATTAGGACTTGATCCTGCACTCTTAAAGTCCCTTGCCGATCAACAATTACTGGAGCCTACTCCTATACAGGAACAGGCTATCCCTGTTATTTTGGAAGGAAAAGACGTGTTAGGAATTGCCAAAACTGGTTCTGGAAAAACAGCCAGTTATGCGCTTCCTTTACTTCAAAACCTAAAGGGAATTGAATCTAAAAATAGACATATCAGTGCGCTGATTATGGTCCCTACTCGCGAGCTTGCCGTGCAAGTAAGCGACGTGGTTAAAACTTTTTCTAAAGCATTAGATAAGCCGTTGATCACCATGCCTGTTTATGGTGGTGTAAGTATCAATCCGCAAATGATGAAGATGAATACAGTTGATGTACTTGTCGCGACTCCAGGTAGATTGATCGAACTGATAGAGGCAAATGCAGTAGTTCTAAAAGACTGTAAGATTTTGGTGCTGGATGAAGCCGACAAAATGCTCTCCATGGGGTTCAAGGAAGAGATGGATGCCGTTCTCTATCATTTACCGAGAAAGAAGCAAAACCTATTATTCTCGGCAACTTTAAGTCGCGAAGTTAAAAATATTGAAGAAGGGCTATTAAAAGACCCTGTAGTTATAGAAATTGAAGAGGAAAAACAAGACTACTCGCTTATAAAGCAATTGGGCTACCGTGTTACTGAAGAGAAAAAAGGAGTGCTTCTAAGGCATTTGATTGAAGAACACCAAATGCAGCAAGTATTGATTTTCTGCTCTTCTACCTATCAAGTGGAACATGTAAATGACAAGCTCAATAACAATGGTATCAAATCAAAAGCCATTCACGGTAAAAAAGCACAAGGAGTTAGAAACACCAACCTAGCCGACTTCAAAAACAGTGCAGAAACAGGAGTGCGATGTCTCGTTACTACCGATTTGCTTTCTCGTGGTATAGACATTGAATTCCTTCCTTATGTGATCAATTATGAATTGCCTCGATCGCCTAAAGACTACATTCACCGTATAGGTAGAACTGGTCGTGCAGAAAACCCTGGTACAGCCATTTCTTTGGTTACAAAAGAAGAAGCCAACCACATGCGTGTCATTCAGAAAAAGACCAATTTAAAAGTCTGGATGGAAGATTTACCAGAGTGGAATTCGTAAGGAGTTTATGGAAATGATGAAATTAAAAATCACCATATATCTTTTATTTTTATTCGTTTTGACAGTAAACGGTCAGGAGACTATTAAAAAAATTGAGATCACTGATTTCTATTTGGAAAGCATGAGTCTAGAAAACTTATCAAAAGATCATTTTTCTAATTGTTCAAGTAATATAAAATTAAGATCAACTAAAAATATTATTGATAATGATTCCATTTATTCTTTGAAAATCCCAAGAACTTGGGATATCCAAGAAAATATATGATACGAGGCAAATGGGATGGTACTATCAGGTGATCCTGAAGCTATCGACAATTATAATACAATAGGTATTGTTGAGATTAAAAATGATTCTTTAACCTTAGAAACCTTTTTCACTAAAGATATTCTCAACGCATTAACTAATCAAAATGAAATTAAAATAGCTGATTTTGGAAAGGCTAAAATTGCCGGAATGCATTCTTATTGGTTGTCATTTAATTCTAAAACAGATAATTTAAAGCAACAGTCTTATTTATATTATTTGAAAAATAATAAGAAAAATAATAATTTCTACCTGTTAAATACAACTGTTAAAGGTAACTAAGATAACAGTGATATGCATCAATGTAACTTAAGAAAGGTTTTAGAAACATTTAAATTCCTAGAGAATTAATACTCCTTAATTTTCTTAAAACTCTAAAATAGTTTTATTCGTGTACGAATTAAATAAGGGTTTTACGGTATTGGAAATTAGACCAATTGTTTTTTTTTAAAAGGGTAGAATTAATTCTACCCCTAGGAGAATAACCGATTTGTTTTCCAACACTCGAGAGTTCAGTTGTCAAATCATCCTAACTACTTCCATTAGAAGAGCATAGCTATAACATGAACCTGCCCACTACCTACTATTTCACGATAGCCCCAAGAGAAACTAAAAACCTATTACTACCTACTTCCATTATAAGAGCACAACGAGTAAATCAACTTGCCTACTGCAAACTGTTACTGAGACTAAACCTCTTTCTTAAAATCAAGACTCAAACTATTCACACAATGCCTGATTCCAGTAGCAGTAGGTCCATCGTTAAAAACATGCCCTAGATGGCTACCGCAATTGGAACACATGATTTCTGTGCGCATCATACCGTGAGTAGCATCTCTTTTACGCTCGATTGCTCCTTCTACTTCATCATCAAAGGAAGGCCAGCCACAACCAGAATCAAATTTTTGATCTGATTTAAAAAGTTCATTCCCGCATGCTGCACAACTGTAAACTCCTTTATCATAATGGGTATTGTACTCTCCTGTAAAAGGTCGTTCGGTTCCTTTTTCTCTAAGAATCTGATATTGTTCTGGAGTCAGTTTTTCTTTATATTCTTTTTCTGTCATTGGATTGTATTTGAATTCATATGATTGAATTTCATTCCGCTTTCGCGTCTTCCCTTCCGGCAGGCAGGAAAGCGGAACAAAAATAAAGCTCCTTAACTAAGTCAGGAGCTTTTTATAAATCTTACTTTAAACAGCACCTATTTTCTCAATGCTGGCAACTCTTCTCCTTTAGGAACAAAGTCCATAGCGACACCATTTATACAATGGCGCTTTCCTGTCGTCTTTTTAGGTCCATCATTAAATTCATGACCTAAATGACTACCACAAGTATTACATTTCAACTCTGTGCGTTCATAACCTATCTTATAATCTACATCGCGTTCTACTTGTCCTTCAATAGCTCTGTCATAACTAGGCCATCCTGTACCCGAGTCAAATTTGTTCTCATTTTCATAAAGAGGAGCAAAACAAGCTCCACAAATTAGAATTCCTGGAGCGTACTGTTTATTCAGCGGGCTCGTATTAGGTCTTTCTGTACCTGCTTCTCTCAATACATTATATGCAGAAGGTTCCAAGAGTCCTTTCCACTGGGCATCTGTTTTGCTAATTTGATATTTTTTTTCTTGCTGTACTTCTTCATTGGAAGAGTTTAAAGCAGTTTCCTTAGGAGTGTTTCCACAAGAAACTGCTAGAAGAGCTATTATGGCGATTACAATATGTTTGATCATCATCTTTTTATTTAAAGTAAAAATACGCAGTAAAACAATCGCAGATGTTGCAATAATGTTAAGTATTGTGTCAATGATATCATAAAATAATAGTTAAAGAAATCAAATGAACAGCGATCGAGGAATAACATATATGCAAATGAGAAAAGGAAATCGAAATAGGCCGTTCATAAATTTAAAAATGCAGCCTTGACTAAACAATTAGCAATTAACAAATTCAAAAGCAAAGCCTTGAATTTATCATCGGCAATTTTGTAGTTTTACCCGATGAATAAAAAAGTAGCTATTATTATGGGTTCTGCAAGCGATCTTCCCGTGATGCAAGAAGCCATAGATGTTTTAAAAGAACTAGATATAGAAATTCAAGTAGATGTTGTTAGTGCTCACCGCACGCCAGAAAAGATGTTTGAATTTGGTAAAACAGCTCATGAAAATGGCATTGCTGTAATTATAGCAGGGGCTGGTGGAGCAGCGCATTTACCTGGAATGGTAGCGAGCTTATCGCCACTACCCGTAATAGGTGTGCCAGTAAAGTCGAGTAACTCCATAGATGGCTGGGATAGTATTCTTTCTATTTTACAAATGCCAAGTGGCGTTCCTGTAGCAACTGTTGCTCTAAATGGAGCAAAAAATGCTGGAATCCTTGCCGCACAAATTATAGGTGCTACACAAGAAGATGTGAGGTCTAGAATCATTTCTTATAAACTAAGTCTTAAGGATAAAGTCATTCAAGCTGCTGCAGAAATGCAAAAGAATGTCTAAAACCTACCAGTTTGCCTCTGTTATTACCATAGGAGTAACCTTATTTTGGTTTTGCTACGCTATGATGCAACGACATCCACAAAAATGGCAATTTCTAACCGCTGGTGGTATTCATTTTTTAATGTCTATCATCATCAACAGGCAGTTTACACAAAAGAATCGCAACTACTTAGGTATCATTCACGGCATCTTTATGGTCTGTTTTTTTGGTTCCGGCTATTTCTTCCTTTAAATAATTTGTTTAACCTTATTGATCAAAAGTTTAACAAAATTGTGATAAACAATTGATCATTGAACTTTACTTTTACATATATATGAGCATTGAGAATAATCCATTATTACAAGATTTTAAAACCTTTCAGGATACCACACCTTTTTCTTTGATAAAGGAAGCTCATTACGAGCCCGCTTTCGCGAAAGCGATACAACTTGCAAAAAAGGAAATAGATGCGATTACTAAAAATACTTCAAAGCCTACCTTTGAGAATACAATAGAGGCTTTAGACAGCTCTGCAGAATTATTAGGACGCATTTCTAGCATCTTTTTTAACCTCAACAGCGCAGAAACCAACGACGAAATTCAAAAAATTGCTCGTGAGGTAAGTCCGCAATTATCTGAATTTGGTAATGATGTAACTCTTAATGAAGCGCTTTTTAAAAGAGTAAAAGCTGTTTATGAAAATAAAGATTCCTTAGATCTAACAGAGGAACAAAAAACATTATTGGACCAACAATACAAACGTTTTTCACGCAATGGGGCCAATCTTTCTGAAGATAAGAAGAAACGTTTAAGAGAAATTGACAACGAATTATCTCAATTGTCCTTAGCTTTTGGTGAGAATGTTCTTGCAGCAACTAATGCTTACGAATTCCACCTAGAAGATGATTCTAGGCTATCAGGATTACCTGATAGCGCTAAAGAAGCTGCTGCCGAAGCGGCAAAAGAAAAAGATAAAGACGGTTATCTTTTTACGTTAGACTATCCGAGCTACATTCCTTTTATGACTTATGTGGACGACAGGAAATTGCGGGAAGAGCTTTCCAGTGCTTTTGGAGCAAAAGCCTATAAGGACCCATATGATAATCAAGAAAATGTTTTAAAAATCGCGCAATTTCGTTTCGAAAGAGCTCATTTATTAGGTTACAACACTCATGCACATTTTGTCCTTGAAGAACGAATGGCAAAAACACCCGAAATAGTCAATAGCTTTTCTCAAGAGATTCTTGAAAAAGCAACACCTGCTGCACAAAGAGAATTTGAGGAGTTGACTGCTTTTGCTATCTCGATTTCTAACCAATCAGAGACGTCAGCATCCATTACCAGATTAGAGAAATGGGATGCTGCTTATTATTCTGAAAAGTTAAAGCAACGTCTTTTTGACTTGGACGATGAGCTATTAAAACCTTATTTCAAGTTAGAGAATGTGATCAATGGTGTTTTTGAAATCGCCAGTCGTTTGTACGGGCTGAGTTTTGAGGAAACAAACGAAATAGAAAAATACCATCCAGATGTTTTTACCTATGTAGTGAAAAATGAAGACAATACGTTGAACTCTATATTTTATGCCGACTTTTTCCCTCGTAAAGGAAAACGCAATGGTGCTTGGATGACTTCCTTTAAAAACCAGTGGTATGATGAGGATGGTCACAATATAAGACCACATGTTTCTAACGTATGTAATTTCACAAAACCTACAGCTACTAAGCCATCCCTACTTACATTTAACGAGGTAACCACTCTTTTTCATGAGTTTGGCCATGCGCTTCACGGTATGCTAGCAGACACTAAGTACAGAAGTCTGTCTGGAACATCAGTGTTTTGGGATTTTGTGGAACTACCTAGTCAAGTTTTAGAAAACTGGTGTTATGAAAAAGAAGCACTAGAAATTTTTGCGAGACATTACGAGACAGACGAAGTGATACCATCAACATATATTGACAAAATTAAAGCTGCGGCAAACTTTCAAGAAGGTTTACAAACTTTAAGACAACTTTCTTTTGGGATGATGGATATGAGTTGGCACGGAATCGATCCGACAGGAATTACCGATGTAAAAGCTCATGAACGAAAAATATTTGATCAAACAGATTTATACCCAGACGCAGCAACCAGCTGTATGAGTACTGCTTTTGCACACATTTTTCAAGGGGGCTACAGTGCGGGATACTACAGTTATAAATGGGCAGAGGTGCTGGATGCAGATGCCTTTGAAGTATTTAAAGAAAAAGGAATTTTTGATAGAACAACAGCAAAGAAATTTAGAGATAACGTACTCTCTAGAGGGGGAACAGAAGATCCTATGTTGTTGTACACTCGTTTTCGAGGAAGCAAACCTAAGATAGATGCTTTATTAAAAAGAGCTGGATTAGTGGCGTGATGAAATTTATAGGTTACGAATCACAAAATAAACGAATTCAGTCGGTGCTTAAAAAGAATATTCATACCGAGCAACGAGATTGAAAGATTGATAAAAGTTAAAATAGATTCCGTAAAGAGTGCGGATAAAAAATAGAAAACGAATTGCCAGAAGTTAAATTAATACCAGAAAAATGGGTGGACCGTTACGGCGATTACCTTTTTAATTTTACCATAAGTAGAGTCAATGACCCTATTATGGCCCAAGACCTCGTGTCTGAAACTTTTCTTGCTGGTTTAAAAAGTGCGCACCGATTTAAAGGGAATTCTACAGAGCGCACTTGGTTAATTTCTATTCTCAAACGTAAAATAATCGATTATTATCGCAAGATTAATTCCAACAAAGGAAAGGCTGAAGTACGCATGAGTTATTTGTCCAGTAGTGATCAAGAAGGTGACTGGATGGAAGAACAGGCAGCAGACTTACGCAATCCTAACGTGGAAGATATGATTGAACAGCGAGAGCTAGGTGATGCTCTTGAAGAATGTATTGCTTGTTTACCAGAGCGATATGCCACTATCTTTGTCCAAAAAACCATTGATAATTTGGAAACCGAAACAATATGTAAGGAACATAATATCACGGCGTCCAATCTTTGGGTAATCATTCACAGGGCTCGAGTACAGCTTATGGAATGTCTCAATAATAAATGGCACAAGAATAGTTAATCTAATGAGTAGATTTTTCATCAATTGCGATCAAGCAAGTATATTAAGTACAAGAGAACAATACGGCGACCTTAATCCTAAGGAAGCTTTCCGTCACAAACTACACAGAGGACACTGTATAGGCTGTCGCTCTTTTCATAAAAATAATCAACGTTTCCAACGCAAACTTAAAGGCCTCAAATGGATAGCTTTAACTATTGCTCAAAAACAATCTATTAAGAAATGTCTTACTGAGGCCATGTCAAAGTAGTTTTGATCCCCGTATCCTTGACCAATTATTCCGCTTGCATTTCTACTTTAGAATACATCTAGTCAAATAACTTTTGATAGAATTCTTTCTAATACTGCTATGCAATAAAATTGGATTTAATTTAATACAAGCAACATTCCTAGCCAAAAGACTGGAATTGCCTCAACAAAGAAACTGGTGTAATAATCAGATTTAAATACATCAGAAAACCAAATAAACACAGCAATAAGTGGCACTAACAGATAAGTGCTTATAGCTATGATATTTGTTGTAAAACCAAACTGTATGATCTCTATTACTAAGTAAATCACACATAGGACAACTCCTAATAATTTGGTGCGATGAATCCCTATCATTTGAGGAAGTGTTTTAAGCTGAGGAGAATCATATTGCAGATCCCTAATTTCAAAAGGAATACAAAGAGCAATAATCAATACGAACAGTTGTATTATATCTATAGCGTACAGCCACTTGACAGAATCTGTAATAGGAAAAGCCAGGGAATCATACGAATACTCAAAATTTACATACACCGATTTCAAAGGAAGAAAACAAATGATGATGATCCATGAAAGCGCTACCAGTACCAACTTGATAATAGGGATTTGCCTTAAGTTGTGATGCCTTATCAATGGAAATGCATAAAAAACAGAAAAAGCACTGGCTAGAGAAACCATCACAACAGTCCATAAACTATCTTTAATAATTAAATAAGCTGCGATACCACTAGCGATAGCTGTACTAGTTATGATAGTTGTTTTAAAACGGAAATCTTTTCGTTCCAAAAGCAGCGCTGCATATTTTATGATGTTATAGCCTATAACTACTCCACAAAATATAAGAAGTAGCATAGCGCCATCCAACTTCGAAAAGTTCCAAAAATGGAAAACTAGAAATAACGCCACAAAGCAAAAAGCCACATGAAAACTACTCCTGATATAAAATTCTAAAATACTTTTCAATAACCTCATTATCCAAATTTACAGCACATAGTTAATAACCCCCTAATAAAGGTTGAAAAAATCATTTATTTAAAGACTAACCCTTGTTAGTTTAGATATCTTAAACGACTACTTTTGCAGAGAATTCAGCAAGAATTCAATATCTTAAATATAGACCACATAAGTACTATGAATACAGATCGTTTTGCCCTTAGACATATCGGACCTCGCAAGGCAGACCTTGCCTCCATGCTTGAAACAATAGGTATTGAATCTATTGAACAACTAATTTATGAAACTGTCCCAGCAAACATACGCCTTCAACAAGATTTACAATTAGATCCAGCGATGAGTGAGTATGAATTCCTGAGTCACATCAATAAATTAGGTAATAAAAACAAACAATTTAGATCTTATATAGGTCTTGGGTATCACGCACCTATTACACCGGCTGTTATCCAAAGAAATATATTAGAAAACCCAGGTTGGTATACTGCTTACACTCCTTATCAGGCAGAGATTGCTCAAGGACGTCTAGAAGCTTTATTGAATTACCAGACCATGATATCAGACCTTACTGGTATGGAGTTATCTAATGCATCACTACTAGATGAATCTACGGCCGCTGCTGAGGCGATGACCTTACTTTTCTCTGTTCGTGAACGCGCTCAGAAGAAGGAAAATGTCGTGAAGTTTTTTGTAGATCAAGATACTTTACCGCAAACTAAAGAGCTTTTGAAAACTCGCGCGATTCCGCTAGGCATTGAATTGGTAGAAGGAAACCCTCAGGAAATCGATGTTAATGATGGTTATTATGCCATTTTATTACAATATCCTGGTGCGAGTGGGAATGTGGTGGATTATACCGCTTTCGCAAAAACTTGCAAAGAAAACCATATCCGTATAGCAGTAGCAGCAGATATACTTTCACTTGTATTGCTAGAAGCTCCAGGACATTGGGGAGCAGATGTGGTAGTAGGAACAACACAGCGTTTTGGTATTCCATTAGGTTATGGGGGACCACACGCAGCCTACTTTGCAACACGTGAAGAATTTAAAAGACAAATTCCAGGACGTATCATAGGAGTAACTAAAGATACCGATGGAAAACGCGCCTTGCGCATGGCGTTACAAACGCGTGAGCAACACATTAAAAGGGACAAAGCGACTTCAAATATTTGTACCGCACAAGTACTACTTGCTGTAATGGCTGGTATGTATGGAGTATATCACGGCCCACGTGGCTTGAAGTTTATCGCAAATAAATTACACACCCAAACAGCTACTCTTGCTGACGCTGTTGAGAAATTAGGTGTTTACCAGACTAATGAGAATTTCTTTGACACATTGAGTTTCAAAGTAGATGCCGCAGCAGTTCAAAAAGAAGCGCTGAAATTAGAAATCAATTTCTATTATCCAGATGCTGACACGGTTCAGGTTTCTTTAAATGAAACTACTTCTTTGGCAGACTTGAATGATATTGTTTCCGCTTTCGCGAAAGCGGTCAACAAAGACTTCTCTCCTATCACAGAATTATTAGAGAAAACACATTTAGGAACAGGTCGTCAAACCGAATTCATGACCTATGAGGTATTCAACTCTTATCATTCTGAAACAGAGTTGATGCGTTACATCAAAAAATTAGAGCGCAAAGATTTAGCATTGAATCACTCAATGATTGCACTAGGTTCTTGTACGATGAAATTGAACGCTGCAGCAGAAATGTTGCCACTTTCTAATCCGCAATGGGGAAATATCCACCCATTTGTACCCCTAGATCAAGCCGAAGGTTATCAGCAAATGTTGAAAAAACTGGAATTGCAATTGAATGAAGCAACCGGTTTTGCTGGAACTTCACTGCAGCCTAATTCTGGTGCACAAGGAGAGTTTGCAGGTTTAATGACCATACGTGCATATCATATATCACGTGGTGACGAACATAGAAACATCTGTTTGATTCCGTCAAGTGCTCATGGAACAAATCCAGCGAGTGCTGTAATGGCAGGAATGAAAGTAGTCGTGACCAAAGCGCTAGAAAACGGAAACATCGATGTGGATGATTTACGTGAAAAAGCAGAAAAATATAAAGACAACTTAAGTGCGTTGATGGTAACTTATCCATCTACTCATGGAGTTTATGAAAGTGCCATTCAAGAAATTACGGGACTTATCCATGAAAATGGTGGTCAAGTATACATGGATGGGGCTAATATGAATGCACAGGTAGGATTAACAAATCCTGGAAACATCGGTGCAGACGTATGTCACTTAAATTTACACAAAACTTTTGCCATCCCTCATGGTGGTGGTGGACCTGGTGTAGGACCTATATGTGTGGCGCCACAACTGGTTCCATTCTTACCTACTAACCCTATTATCCCTACTGGTGGTGCTCAAGCGATCACTCCTATTAGTGCCGCGCCTTTCGGTAGTGCACTGGCTTGTTTGATTTCTTATGGTTACATCTGTATGCTAGGTGCTGACGGTTTAAAACGTTCTACCGAGTATGCGATTGTAAATGCCAACTATATCAAGGAACGTCTAGAAGGTAGTTATGCTTGTTTATATGTAGGAGAAAAAGGCCGTGCTGCTCATGAAATGATCATTGACTGTCGCCCGTTTAAAGACCACGGTATTGAAGTAGTAGACATTGCAAAACGTTTGATGGATTATGGCTTCCACTCTCCTACCGTATCTTTCCCCGTAGCGGGAACGATGATGATTGAGCCTACAGAGTCTGAATCTAAAGAAGAAATGGATCGTTTCTGTGACGCAATGATTTCTATAAGAAAAGAGATTGGAGAAACTTCTATAGAGGAACCCAACAACCTTCTTAAGAACAGTCCACATACCTTACAAATGATCACTGCAGACGAGTGGGATTTCCCATACACAAGAAGTCAAGCGGCATATCCTCTAGAATATGTCTCTGACAATAAATTCTGGCCTACTGTACGTCGCGCAGACGATGCTTATGGAGACCGTAATTTGATGTGTACTTGCGCTCCAATGGAAGAGTATATAGAAAATTAAATCTGATAAGTAGTCTTTGAGAGCCAAAGACTATTCATGAGATGATCGAATTTAAAAACCGAATCAGCTGCTAGTTGATTCGGTTTTTTTTGATCTTCATTTAGAATGAATTAGAATTAAGGTTTACCTCAACGGTCTTTAGTTAAAAGGAACTAACTTAAGTGGTTCCTTTATATACCTGACCAATTATGAAATATTTCTTACTTCTCGCTACCGCGTTATTTTCTGTTACAACTTCAACTTCAAAGACTTGTGAAGAAATCATTGAGTTGGTACAACAAGAAGATTATGGCGCGACTTATACCAGCTAAGACAGTTCTTTTATTTCAAAGGTTAGTTTTCATTAGGTTTCAGTAGATGACTCCATTCACTATTATGCAATTGTATGCATCAATTCACCATACACGTATGGATGTAAAGAATATATTTATCGAGTGGCTTCAAATACCAAAACAAACTATTTTTATAATTACTCCAACAGCGCTGGAAAGGCCTTCTTGAAATATATCGAGCCCTATAGCGATAATATGAAATGTTCTCCAGAATTTGAGTGAAAGAATCAACAATTGCTGATCTATTGCTTTATCCCTTATACTGTAACAAAAAAACTCTCATACCTACCTATAAAATAACTTAGCCAATACCGTTTTATAATTATCGACAAAGAAACGCTAAAAAATTTGGCTGAAATTGGAGCTCATAAAGGAGTTGAGAACAAAGCAAAACAATTGTTGAGTAGCAGTCGTTTTTAAGATTTTAGAAGATGACTTTAAAAATTCTAGCAGGAATATAAAAGAGTGCTTTTTAAAGCTTTAATCGGATCAAAAAAGTTCAAAGAATGGACACCAGCAGGGTATAAAAAGCTTGTTAATTTCTATAATTTTTATAACGAAAATTCTCAAATACCCTATTTACTATTCATTGCATTATATAATTCTCAATAAAATCGCATAATATTTTAATGATTCTCAATAAAATAAAAAATCCTTCAAATTCAATGGTTATTTATTAGGAACAAACCTTATAAATCACTTTTTTTGTTAGTTGTAAGATCGAAAACTGGCTGCATGAGAGCAAAAATTACTGGAGTAGGAAGTCACATTCCTGATGTTGTGAGAAAAAACGAAGAGTTCATGAATCATGAATTCTTGAATAATGATGGTAGCTCCTTTGGTAGCGATAATGCCACCATCATACAAAAGTTTGTAGCTATCACAGGTATTGAAGAGCGCAGGTATATGAATGACGCACTAGTAACTAGCGATATGGCTACTTTTGCTGCACAAAAAGCAATAGCAGATGCTCATTGTGATCCAGAAACTATTGATTTTATAATCGTTGCACATAATTATGGTGACGTAAAACCAGATGGCGGTTCCAGTGATATGGTTCCTAGTCTTGCCAGTCGCGTAAAGAACAAACTAGGTATAAAAAACCCTAAGTGTGTTGCTTATGACCTCTTATTTGGTTGTCCTGGATGGATTCTAGGTGTTACTCAAGCAGATTCTTTTATCAAATCTGGACTGGCTAAAAAAGTACTGGTCATAGGTGCTGAAGCTTTATCCCGCGTGGTAGATCCGCATGATAGAGATTCTATGATCTATTCTGATGGTGCCGGAGCAGCTATTTTAGAGCCTAGTCATAATGAACATGGTATTCTAGGACAAGCAACAGCCACGTATACAGAAGAAGAAACTTATTTTATCTTCAATGAAACTTCTTACAATAAAGTCGTAGAAAACAAAACCAAATACATCAAAATGTACGGGCGTCGTATTTACAACTTTGCGCTTTCTAAAGTCCCTGAAGGAATGAAAGAAGCAATGGATCAAGCTGGTGTAAATATCAAAGATCTTAAAAAGATTTTTATTCATCAGGCTAATGAAAAAATGGATGAAGCTATCGTAAATCGTTTCTATAAACTCTACGATATGGAAGTGCCTAAGGATATTATGCCTATGGTCATTCACAAATTAGGAAACAGCTCTGTGGCAACAGTTCCTACGGTAATGGATCTCGTAATACGTGGACAAATGCCGCAACACAAAGTAGAAAAAGGGGATGTGGTTATGTTTGCAAGTGTAGGTGCGGGAATGAATATCAATGCCATAGTGTATAGGTACTAGGTACGAGGTGAAAATAATTTTTTGAAGTATAAGCCCCAATAAAATCTTTGATTTTATTGGGGCTTATTTGTATAACATCATTACATTTTTTTACAGAATCAGTGGCTTTTAACTCGAAAGACTTTTGCACATAGATTTTTCACCTTTGGGGAAATAACCGCTAGGACAATGAGGCTGCGGTGCTAGCACTATCTAGATGCTTTTGTTCTATTTGCGTTCTCCAGTCACTGGGACAGGCTCTGCGCAAAGCCTCAAGGTGGAGAAACAACAGCTTCAAGTTTGATTTTAATTTCAAATATTTGCGAGATCCCCGATGATTTGCTTGAGTAAATTTCTGTGCGTCCATACTACTCTATGACTTCCATATCTATAAAAATATCTTCTTTAGGCCAGTCACTTTCATCCCTCGGCACTCGCGCGATCTGATCTGCGATTTCCATTCCTTTTGTAACCCTGCCGAATATGGTATGCTCCTTATCCAGATGTGGAGAGGAATTTAAAGTGATAAAAAAATCAAACGGATCATGCCAATTTTGAGGATTATCAATCCATTGTTTGGCACTGCTTAAAGAACCTCTTTCATGTTTCACACCTGGTAAGAAATGTGGTGGCAGTTTATAGTTACCAGCGCTCGCTCTTTTTAAAGAAGGTAAGATTTCATCACTATTACCAGCTTGTATCACAAAGTCTTCTACTACTCGATGTATATAAGTTCCATTAAAATACCCGTTTTTAATAAGGTAAATAAAACTAGCCCTGTAAATAGGAGTCTCTGTAAGTAGTTCCATTTCTATGACTCCATAAGTAGTTATTAAACCTACTCTGGTCTCGGGGTTTTCTTTACCATACCTCGTAAAAAACACCTTTACACTATCTTGTGGTATGTAAGCAAGCAAGGTATCACCGCTGGTAGAAAGCTGCCGTTTGTATGTTTTTTCTAAAATGCGCTGCTCTTTTGTTAATCGTTTTACCGTATCCTGCACTTCTTCTTTTATGATTTTTTGAACTTGTGGAGTATCTTTACAAGAGGTACCACACAACACCAGTATTAAAACGAGGAAAATTGACTTCATTTGATGATTTTTTGAATCAGCTGTCAAAGCTAAAGAAATTACCACTTCCGGGCGTAGAATCTCAGCTTAAAATGGCTGCGGTAAAACGTCTGGATGAGATGCAGCGCATTGCTTTAGAGAATCGCGCTCCTAAAGAGGCCTCTGTGATGATGCTGATTTACCCTAAAAATGATATTCCGCATTTTGTGCTCATTGAGCGCACAGAATCTACTGGCAAACACAGCGGTCAGATTGCTTTTCCTGGTGGTAGAAAGGAGAAGACTGATCACGACAATAGCGTGACGGCTTTACGTGAGACGGAGGAAGAAATTGGAATAAACAGGAACGATCAACACTTGATCATGCCGTTGACTTCTATCTACATTCCGCCTAGCAACTATATGGTTTATCCTTATCTCGCTTTCGCGAAAGCGGAATTAAAATTCACCCCTCAAATAAGCGAAGTAAAATCTGTGATCGAAATAAAACTTTCAGAATTGCTGGACCACAGTAACGAAAAACGCACCACATTATCAACTAGTTATATGAAAGAAGTGAGTGTTCCCTGTTTTTACTTTGGAGAGGTTATGGTATGGGGAGCCACTGCAATGATGTTACAAGAAATAAAAGATGCTTTTATCGCAGCGGAGTTTGAGTAGGCACTGTGTTAATTTAAAAAGCTATACTTATATTTGTTGTTCCTCTAAAATCAAAAATTACATGGGATTATTTAAAGAAAATCCTTTTGGCCATATATTATTTTTAAAAAAATGGCTTATACGTATTGCTGGAGTATTATCTCACCGTCGTTATCGAGGTTTTAACGAGATGGAAATTGAAGGCAGTGACATTATCAGAAACCTACCTGAAACAGGTGTTTTGTTTGTTTCTAATCATCAAACCTATTTTGCTGATGTAGTCAGCATGTTTCATGTGTTCAATGCTTCATTAAAAGGGCGGGACGACAGTATTAAAAACGTAGGTTACCTATGGAATCCTAAACTTAATATCTATTACGTCGCTGCCAAGGAAACCATGCAAAGTGGCTTATTACCTAAAATATTTGCCTATGCTGGTGCCATTACCGTAGAAAGAACCTGGAGAGCAAGAGGAGAAGAGGTAAATCGCGCCGTAAACCCAGACGATACTAAAAATATAGGTATTGCATTAGAGGATGGCTGGGTCATCACCTTCCCACAGGGAACTACGAAGCCTTTTAAGCCCATTAGAAAAGGTACTGCCCATATTATCAAACAATACAAACCTATTGTTGTACCTATCGTAATTGACGGTTTCCGCCGGAGTTTTGACAAAAAAGGATTGCGCATCAAAAAACGCAATATTCTTCAATCTATGGTCATTAAAGAACCTCTTGAAATCGATTATGAAAACGACTCTGTAGAGAAGATTGTGGAGCAGTTGGAATATTCCATCGAACAGCACCAGTCGTTCTTAAAAGTGATTCCGCTGGATGAAATCGAAGCACAGGAAGAGTTGAACAAAATGCGTAAGTGGGAGTATTAGAACTTTAATAATGATCTGGTCGCTTTAACGCTATACTTATACCTATAGCTAGAAGATTATACTTTGTATGCTGTTCTACTGCATCAAATTAATGTCTGCTATACTCTTGATTCTATTGCGCTCTAAAAAGGCATCTATAGTTTCAAAATGCTCTATCACTCGTTGCTGTTTAAATTCAAACACCTTTTCAGAAAGCCCTTGAAGAAAATCACGGTCGTGAGAAACTAAAATCAATGTCCCATCATAGGTAGATAGTGCTTCTTTGAGCACATCTTTAGACTTGAGGTCCAAGTGGTTTGTAGGTTCATCAAGAAGGAGCAAGTTTACCGGCTCTAGAAGTAACTTTACCATGGCAAGTCTTGTCTTTTCACCTCCAGAAAGTACACTAACTTTCTTTTCCAGATCATCACCGCTGAACATAAAACGACCTAAAATATTCTTCATTTGAGTGCGTATATCTCCTTGTGCGACTTCATCAACGGTTTGAAAAATAGTGAGATCTTTATCTAGTAGTGCAGCTTGGTTCTGTGCAAAATACCCCACCTTAATATTATGCCCCAACTGGCAGGTTCCACCGACTTCGATTTCTCCTAAAATCGCTTTTATCATGGTAGATTTGCCTTCTCCATTACGGCCTACAAAAGATACTTTCTCCCCTCGAGCAATGGACATATTTGCCTCCTTAAAAACCACATGATCTTCATAAGACTTGGATACATCTTTTACGGTCACTGGATAATCTCCAGATCGCGGCGATGGTGGAAAACGAAGCTTTAGAGCGCTGGTATCTACCTCATCAATTTCGATAATTTGTAATTTCTCCAGCATCCTTTCACGAGAAGTTACTTGATTAGTCTTAGAATAAGTTCCTTTAAAACGATCTATAAAAATCTTATTATCAGCAATGAATTTTTGCTGTTCTTGATAAGCCTTTATCTGATGGGCTCTGCGATCTTCCCGCAATACAAGGTAATGAGAATAGGTAGCTTTATAATCAAAAATACGTCCCATAGTAACTTCTATAGTACGATTTGTAATCGTATCAATAAATGCTCTATCATGAGAGATAACCATTACTGCATTAGCTTTGTGGACTAAGAAATCTTCTAGCCATAGCACAGATTCAATGTCGATATGATTGGTAGGCTCATCAAGTAAAATCAAATCTGGCTTTTGAAGTAGTATTTTAGCCAGCTCCATACGCATGCGCCATCCACCGCTAAAATCGGCAGTCTGTCTGGTAAAATCTTCTTGCTTAAAGCCTAATCCTTTCAAAGCTTTTTCAACTTCAGCATCATAATTAACCTCTTCTAGAGCATAGAATTTGTCTCCTAATTCGGTTACCTTTTCTATAATCGCCATGTAGGCATCACTTTCATAATCTGTCCTAACGGTAAGCTCGGTATTGAGACGCTCCATCTCTTCCTTCATCGCAATGACTTGTTTAAAGGCTTTGGCAGCTTCTTCAAAAACAGTGCAATCGTCTTCCGTTAGTAAATGCTGTGGTAAGTAAGCGATCACGATGTCTTTAGGGGCACGCACATGTCCACGAGTCGCTGTTTGTTCCCCTGCGATGATCTTCATCATCGTAGATTTTCCTGCCCCGTTTTTTCCCATCAACGCTATTTTATCGGTAGGGTTGATAACGAAAGAAACATCGCTAAATAAGGTAGTACCACTAAATTCTACGGCAAGGTTATCTACTGTGATCATGATCTGATTTTAAAAGCTGCAAAAGTAAGAACAAAAGAAGCGAGAATAATTAGAGCTACCCAAAAGAAACGAGAAATGAAAAGCCAGAAACAAGAAATGAGAAATGAAAGTCAAGAAAGTAAATTCCATTCAGAAGTCTTTTAATTTTTGAAACGTGTGGGATGTGGGGTATGGAAAAGAACCACTCCTACGACTGCCTATTTTTTATTCCAGAGGGCGCTTTTTGAATTTTTAATCACCTATTTCACTACAAAGACTCAGACTTTAACTACCTCAATAACAATAGCTCCCAGTTCCTGCGAACTTGTAAAGAATAAATAATTTGTTTCGTGTTCTGAAAATTGGTATTTCTTACGCAGCTGCGCTACTGTTTCTTTGTTGTTGCGGGTGACAATTGCTCGAGCACTTTTAGCATAAAGCCTTTTTAATATTTTAGATTTATTTAGAGAAACCTTTTTAATTTCAAAAACGCGACCAGGGAAATCAATTAACTTTTCTGAGGTAAACAAGTGGGCATCTTGATCTAGTTTTTGCACTGCATATTGCTGCATTAGGGATGCAAACTGCTGGGATTTCATAACTGCTGCGTTAGGCTCATACAGGTACTTTTGAGGCTTGGAATAGGTAGCACTAAGCGATGCACCTAGTATGCTTTTAAAAATAGGTTGCTCTGTCAAGAGATTGATGCAGGTTAAACTGACATGACTTACCTCTTCATTAGTTAAAACCCAAAGCAATTCTTTGACTTCATTTTTTACCGCGACGATATGCAAGGAACTTACTTTTTCTAATTGTTTGATACCTGCCGTAATATCCAACATGGGAGAGGTTTTGATCATTAGCCTTTTCCCACTATGGAGTAATAACTCTAAATTTTTAATCACGTTAGGCTCGTAGTCCTGGAGCAAGATTGCCTTTGTGTGCGTGGCTGTTTTTCTACTGGGATCCAAGTAAATTAAGTCATAAAACTCTTGATTTCCTTTTAAGTATTGAATTCCGTCACTTTGAAATGACTTTGTTAGAATCCCTTGTACTTGAAAGGAATGTTGCGCGTATTCCTGCACAGATTTAGAGAGCTCTATATGGGTTGTTGAGGGACACGCTTTCGCGAAAGCGGAAACGTCAATACCAAATCCACCCGTAAGATCAATCATGCTGTCGATCTGATAGAGCTGCGATTTATAGACTGCCGTGATTTCAGAACTGGTTTGCTCTAAATTCACTTTAGGCGGATACATGATGTGATGATTCTCAAAAAGAGAAGGGAATTTATGACGCGCCTTTTGTAATCCTACTAATTGCTGTGTAAGCTCCTGATTGGAGAGCTTATCAAAAGGATGCTTCCTGAGCATAAAAGCAGCTGCATTCTCCGGCAAATGAGCTCTTAGATAAGTGTCCACTTCTGTTCTTATGACAGCCTGATTCATCTATAAATTTTGAGTCAGTTTCTTAACAATCTTGTACTCGCTTAAAAACTCCTTAGAGATCACTTTAATGGCTGTGTACGTAGGCACAGCAAGGACTAACCCAATAATACCAAATAAAATTCCAGCAATAAGAATGATGATAAAAATCTCTAGCGGATGTGATTTTACACTTTTTCCAAATATCAACGGCTGATTTAAAAAATTATCAATCGCCTGCACAAATCCGTAGCCTATGACTATAATAATTAATTTAGGTAAGATAATATCAGAAAAATTAGATCCTAGGTTATCACTAATCACAAAAGCAGACATCAATACGTATCCTATCGCTGGACCCAAATAAGGCACTAGGTTAAGCAATGCACAGAAAAAGGCAATAATTATGGCATTCTCCACTCCTACAATAAATAAAATGATGCTGTACAGAACAAATAAGATAAAGACCTGAAAAACCAGTCCGATAAAATATCTGGAAAGCAGTTGCTTTATTTTGGTAAATGCTCTTAAAAACTGACCTTCATTTCCTTTTTTAGAAAAGACTAAAACTCCTTCTAATAAAAGACGACTGTCCTTAAGAAGGAAAAATGTGATAAATAATATAGAGAATAAACCTATCATAAAACTACCTAAAGTACCAAAGAACCCATTTACAAACTGCGGTATAAGGTCTATATTCAGGTTTTCATAGTAATCCATTTGTTGAAGCCGTTCTAGAATATTAACTCTTTGAATACCGAAATAATCACTGATTTGTTCGTTGAGAATTTCTACATTTATTTGTAACTCTTCAAGATCTATTTGACTTAAATTTTCACTTTGCTCTGTAATCACAGGAATAATCAATAGTATAGCTCCTATAATGAGCATAAAAAGTATCAATAGAGTCACTATTACGGCTATCGTATTATGAAGTTTCAACCTATCGCGTAATAAAAGTACGATAGGCCTTCCTATGAGTGAAAGTACAGCAGCAACACCTATATAAGCTAGCACCGACTGTATTTCCCACAGGAACCATAAAAGGATTAAGATTCCAAAAATAATCCCTAAGGCTCTTAGAATACCAAAAGCTATTGATTTTGAATGTACTGCTTTGCTCATAGCTTAATTGATAAAAACGTATTTGATAATATTTGCTCCCATATCTAGAGCTTTTTTGCGTACCTCGGGCGGATCGTTATGTACTTCTGGACTTTCCCATCCATCACCTAAATCACTTTCGTAAGTAAATAACAAAACCAACCTTCCCTCATGAAACAGACCTTTGGCTTGTGGTCGTTGCCCTTCATGCTCATGTATTTTAGGCAAGCCCTTTGGGAATTTTGCATAAATATTAAAAATAGGATGTGAGGTCGGTAATTCCACTAGTTCTTTTTGAGGGAATAATTTAATGAGCTCTTTATTCAGATATGGTTCCATTCCATAATTATCGTCTATGTGAAGAAAACCTCCACTTAAAAGATAATTCCTAAGGTTTTGAACATCTGCTTCATTAAAAACAACATTACCATGTCCTGTCATATGAATGAATGGGTACTGAAAGATATCTATACTACTGGATTCAACGGTTGCTACCTCTGTATCTAATTGGGTGCCAATAGTATCATTACAATAGGTTATTAAATTAGGAACCGCTGTAGGATTAGCGTACCAGTCGCCACCACCGCTGTATTTTAATACCGCTAGTTGTTGTGCATAAATATTATTTAGGAGCAACAAGCAGATAAAAAGAAATGCTTTTTTCATAGGCTAGCAAATTACAAACTTATCTGACATTAATAATTAATGTTGATTATTAATGTTTAAATAAAACATAATTTAATATGATCATAAGGTTAAGTTTTTATATTTGACTGCAACACATCCCCTTTGTTATGTATATAGCCCCTTCCTATAAAGTAGTTATTCCCATATTGAGCTTATTCGGAGCTTTAAGTATACTGGCATTTCAACATATTGAAAACAGTTCAGAGCCTATTCCAGTAGCTCCACAAAATAATCCTGTCGTTTTAGAGCTTTTTACTTCTCAAAGTTGTCCTACTTGTGAAAATGCTGACATTATTGTCAATACCATTAAAGATTATGAAAACGTGATCGTTTTGTCATATCATATAGATTACTGGAATCAATTAGGATGGATAGATACATTTTCAGATGCAAACCATACCAATTACCAGCGCAAATATGAAAGAAGATTTGATCGCAATTCGTATGCGCCTCAGATGGTGGTGAATGGTAAATCAGAATTTGATGGAACTAATATTAGGTTGCTTAACGGTTCTTTGAAAAAGCAAAGTACTACAGAGAAACTACTTACCCCTAAAATTTATAGAGAAGAGAATAAATCCGTTAGCGTGTATTACGATTTTTTTACAGAAAAAAAATATGATAAAGCTTATGCACTACTTATCATGGATTCTTGTGATGTAGCTATTGATAACGGTCCCAACATAGGTAAAATGATGACCAATACTAATATTGTTATAAACCGAGTACCTCTTCAACTGGACAACTCTAAGGGCAATTATACTTTTAAATTACCTCCCAATCTAAAAGAAACTGATCAATTTAAAGTGGCTATTATTCTACAGGATAACAACTTGAATATGGTTGGAGCCGCTGTATCTAAGATGCAGTAAGACTATTAAAAATAGCAGACGTGTAAACGCCAGCAGTCTCCGTGCGCAACCTTTTGGTTCCTAAAGATGTAGGGATAAAGCCGTTTTTTAAAGCCATTTCTATTTCCATTAATGATAAGTCTCCCTCTGGACCTATAATCATGGTAAGATCTTGATGTTTATGCAGGAGTTGAGAAAGCATTTTCTTATCCGTTTCTTCACAATGCGCGATACATTTCACTCCTTTTACGTCAGCTTTTAAGAAATCTGTAAAAGAAGTAAGCTCTTCTAAAACTGGAAGGTAAAATTGATTGCTTTGCTTCATAGCACTGATTAAAATCTTCTGAAATCGAGCTGTATTTATTTTTTTACGCTCGCTATGTTCACATAATAAAGGAGTTATTTTTGCAATACCTATTTCTGTGGCTTTTTCTAAAAACCACTCCATACGATCGTTCATCTTAGTGGGTGCAATAGCGATATGTAACTGTGAAACTGGTAGTGGATACGCTTTCGCTAAAGCGATATCTATATTGCATTTATTACTAGTAACAAGACTTATAGTCCCATCATATAAATTTCCTAATCCATCAGTGATATCTACATGATCACCTGCTTTTTTACGCAACACCTTAGTCATGTGCCTGGCTTGTTCCTTATCAAGCTCAAGGCTGTTAGCTTCTGGAGATATATTTGAATAATAAAATAATTGCATTAGAGCTTTATTCTAGGTGAAGCGGTAGTTTCCATTCCTGCGGTATAACCTTGCATAAATTTATAATATCCAGAGATTCCTATCATAGCAGCATTATCTGTGGTATACTCAAAAGGGGGGATAAAGGTATTCCAGCCCTTTTTATCATAAGACAGTAACTTTGCTCTTATTCCAGAATTAGCACTCACACCACCACCTATAGCAACTGTTTTTATTCCAGTTTGCAGGACTGCTTTTTCGACTTTTTGAAACAATATTTTTATCAACGTAAACTGGATACTGGCACAAATATCACAGAGGTTTTCTTTGATAAAATCAGGATTCTTCTTTTCCTCCCGTTGTATGAAATACAATACAGCAGTTTTAAACCCACTGAAGCTGTAATTTAAATCTGGCGCTTTAGGAACAGGAAATGGAAACTTCTTAGGATCTCCCTCTTTTGCTAGTTTATCTATTTGTGGGCCTGCAGGATACCCCAAGCCCAGCATCTTACCACTTTTATCAAAAGCCTCACCTATCGCGTCGTCTTGTGTAGCTCCTATCACTTCCATTTTATGATAGTCGGTCACTTTTACAATTTGAGTATGTCCACCACTTATAGTCACCGCGAGAAAAGGAAATGTAGGTTTTTCTTGACCGTTATCTATAAAATGTGCTAAAATATGACCCTGCATGTGATGTACATCGATAAGAGGTATGTCTAATGCGAGTGCTAAAGACTTTGCAAAACTCGTTCCCACCAGAAGACTACCCATAAGTCCAGGACCTCTTGTAAAAGCGATAGCGCTTAAATCTTCTTTTGTAATGCCAGCCATTTTTAATGCTTGATCTACTACTGGAACTATATGAGATTGATGAGCTCTAGAAGCAAGCTCAGGTACTACACCTCCATACTGACGGTGTATTTCTTGACCAGCAACCACGTTAGATAATACTTGATCATTTTTAAGAATAGCGCAGGCAGTATCATCGCAGGAGGATTCAATTGCAAGAATGTAAGAATTTTGTGTATCCATGAAGGCTTTAAGGCATAAAAATTGTAATCTTTGCAAAAGTAAAGGATATATCATTAAGAAACTTCTTAAAATACTGGCCAAAGCCATGATCGTACTGCTTATATTATTCATAATATTAGCAGTAACATTCTCATTTCCAAGAGTTCAAACAGCAGTAGCACAGTATACCACCTCTTATCTTAATGAGGAATACGGTACAGATATAAAAATTAAAGCCATAGATATTTCCTTTTCTGGAGATGTTATCCTTAAAGAAACCAGAGCTTTAGACGGGCGTATGGATACCATCATTTACTTTAAAGAACTCAGATCTTCCATTCTTGGTTTTGGAGATATGATCACTGGACATCCAAATCTAGGAGATACTTCCATAGATGGACTCTACCTTAATATGAAAAAATACAAAGGGGATAAAGATGATAATCTCAATGAATTTATAAATAAATTTGGAACAAGCGAGGGCAGCTCTTCCACACCTTTTAAACTCACCACAGACGATTTAAATATCACCAATTCTAGGATAAGTATTATAGATGAAAATCTAAAGTATCCAGAAACTTTTATGGCAAAGAACATGAACCTAAAGTCTGAAGGACTGACCATAGAAGGTTCTAACATAAATGCTGTAATAGAAGGCGCTAATTTTGACATGTATACAGGCGTCATGAAAGCAGATGCAAACGGCAATAAAAACTTAAGAATTAAAAATTTAAAAGCAGACTTCTCCTATACACCTTCTCAAATTCTTGCTAATGACTTAATCATCAATACGGCTGGTTCCCAATTAGAGGGCGACCTTAAATTATCCTACAATAGAGAAGATTTTGCCGATTTCATAAAAAAAGTAGCATGGGACTTCGATATTAAAAATGCCGATTTATCTACTAACGAGCTTAGAAAATTCTATGATGAAATTATAGAGAATGATAAGGTGAAATTAAAAGGGCGCTTAAAAGGACCGCTCAACGATTTTGTAGTAGAAGGTCTCGTTGCGACTACCTTAGGTGATATTACTATCGATGGAGATATGCACTTTAAAAACCTTATAGAGAACGAAGATGACTTTTTTATAGAAGGTGATTTTAACAACCTGCAAGTCAGCAATACCGATCTTAAAAAATTCTTGCCTAACATCTTAGGAAAGAATTTACCAGAAGAATTAAATCAACTAGGGACTGTAAAAGCAACAGGTTATGCGAGCGTTAATGCCAATCAGGTAGTTACCAGACTTTCTGGAAGTAGTCGTAAAGGAAATTTCAATTCAGATCTAGTGCTTAATAATATACAGAGCGGCACTATTGCTTATAACGGAAACATAAAATTACAGCGTGTTGATTTGGGTTCTTTATTAGGTTTAGAAGAATTTGGTAAAGTAACCTTAGATCTTGATGTAAATGGTCGTGGCTTTGATCCCGAAAATGCCAATGCTACATTAAAAGGAAGAATCGCACAACTAGATTTCAACGGGTATTCCTATCGCAATATTAAAGTAAATGGCAAATTCAAAAAACCCATATTTAACGGTAAGGTATCTGTAAATGACCCTAATCTTCAAATGGATTTTGACGGTCTTGCAGACCTTACTGCTGCCGTAAACACCTACGACTTTAAGGCAAAAATCAAGTATGCTGACTTAAATGCCATCAATATTTTTAAACGTGATTCCCTTGCTATTCTCCAAGGAGATATCGTCATGAATATGCAAGGTACCACCCTAGATGATGCTGTGGGAACCATAGATATTAATGATGCTAGTTATAAAAACCCTAACGATACCTATGTTTTTGCTGACTTCAGTATTGTTTCTAGCTTTAAAAATGAAGAGCGTTTTATTTCTATTAACAGTACAGATATTATTGAAGGAGAACTATCTGGAGTCTTTAAAATTGCTGAAATTCCTGAATTATTTAAAAACAGTATTGGCAATGTGTATACCAATTATAAATCAAAAAACATTACGAAAGATCAATATCTGGATTACGAATTTAAGATTTATGATAAAATAGTAGATCTTGTTTTTCCCGATATCGCTCTAGGCGAAAATACGATTTTAAAAGGCCAGGTAGCCAGTAACGAGGCCCAATTCCGTATGACCTTTAGATCACCAGACATTAAGATCTACGATATAAAACTGGATCAAGTTAATGTACAAATCAATAATCAAAATCCATTATTCAACACATTTATTAAGGTGGATGGAATTAAAAATGGTCTTTATGATATCAATGACTTCCAACTTATTAATGTAACTAATAAAGATACCTTGCTCTTCCGTACTAAGTTTAATAGCTCTTCTAGAGATACAGATAAGTTTAACCTTAGCTTTTACCACACGGTAAATAACCTGAATCAATCTGTGATAGGAATTAGAAAAAGTGATATTATTTTTCAAGGTCAAAAATGGTTTTTAAACAAAGCCGATAAAGAAGTGCAACTTAAATTTGATCACGATTTTAAAACCTTTAAACTGGACAGTCTTGTAGCCAAACACCAAGAAGAACTGATTACGCTTGCCGGGGATATTGCTGGTAAGGATAATAAAGACTTGCATTTAGACTTTAAAGATGTTAGGATTTCCAGTCTGACCTCTCCTATTGACAGTTTAAAACTCAAAGGCCATATTGATGGCGTGTTATCTTTAAAACAAACCAATGGAAATTATGCTCCTACCAGTGATTTTACAGTAAAAGGTTTTGAAGTAAATGGGACTCCTTTAGGAGATTTTGAACTCTCGGTTGCTGGTAATGAAGATTTAAGCCTATACAATGTAAACGCTCAACTCAAAGATGACGATCAAAAAACATTTACCGCACAAGGAAATATAAATACCAGTGGGGAAAGTAGTAAAATCAATGTAAACGCTGTGTTTAACGATTTTAACCTCGTTGCCTTAAGTCCGTTAGGAGGAGAAGTATTAGATAATATAAGAGGACTCACCTCTGGACAAGCAAGACTGACTGGAGATCTCGCTGCTCCTGATATAAATGGATCTTTAAAACTAAGAGATGCCGGACTGCGCATTCCCTATTTAAATACCGACTTTGATATCGAGAATGATTCACAAGTCACCATCACTTCTACAGCTTTTAATTTTAATAATTTACAACTCAAGGATACCAAATACGAGACACGAGGTTTATTATCTGGAGCCATCAACCACAAAAACTTCGGCTTTTGGGATCTGGACTTAAAAATAGAATCAGAAAGATTGTTAGCATTAGATACCGAGTTGACACCAGAGGCCTTGTATTATGGAACAGCGTTTATAGATGGCCAAGCAACGATTACAGGACCTGTAAAAGAGCTTTTTATCAATGTAATCGCCACGACTGGAGAAGAAACTGTTTTTAAAGTACCTATTGATGATGGAGAATCTTTGGGAGACACCTCTGCTATATACTTCTTAAGTCCTGAAGAAAAAAGAGCACGCATCTCTGGTGAATCCGTCATTACAGATAAAATAAGCGGCCTAGAACTCCGATTTGAGCTACAGGTGACACCAGCTGCAGAGGTAGAAATAACCGTAGATCCAACTAACGGGAGTTACATAAGAGGAAGAGGTGTTGGGAATTTACTTTTGGAAATCAATACCAATGGTAAATTCATTATGAATGGAGATTTCATCGTCACAAAGGGAATTTATAATTTCAAATACGCAGGAATAGTAAATAAAAACTTTATCATTCAACCAGGAGGTACCATGGACTGGAATGGAAGCCCTACTAATGCCAACATAGATGTAGAAGCGGTTTATACCACAAGAGCAAATCCGTCTATACTTTTAGACAACCCTAACCTGAACGCTCAAGTTCCAGTAGAAGTACTGACTAAGTTGCAAGGTGATCTCAGTTTCTTTGATCCAGAATTTATCATCAGATTCCCTAACACCAACTCGGTAGTAAGCTCTGAGCTGCAATACCGATTAGATGATAAGTCACAAAGACAATTACAAGCCTTATCCTTAGTTGCCACAGGTTCTTTTTACAACCCTAATAGTATAGGCCAAAATGCAGTAACTGGGAATGTGGTGGAAAGTGTTACTGGAATTGTAAATGATCTAGTGAGTCGCGAGGACAGTAAATTCAACTTCGGAGTGAGTTATGAAGCTTCAGAACGCAATCCCAACTCCGATTTACAACGTTCAGACCGTTTTGGAATAACACTAAGCACACAAATAACAGATCGTGTCTTAATCAATGGTAAACTGGGGGTTCCTGTAGGTTCTACGAGTTCTAGCGAACGCGCGGTCATAGGAAATGTAGAGATTGAATTTCTTATCAATGAAGATGGTACGTTGCGATTAAAATTATTTAATCGAGAAAACACGCTTCAACAATTAGGACAACAAGAAGATTACACCCAAGGTCTCGGATTGCAATACCGCATAGACTTTAATAGTCTTAAAGAACTTTATGAGCGTATTTTCAAAAAGGAAATGGTTAAACAAAGAGACATTAAAGCAAGTGAAGAAGTGGACAGTGCACCTGTTGAGTTTTAACCAAAGATACATGCTACTCAGAGAGCAAAATCTAAGCGATTTTTATCTCAATACCAATTTTTCTATCATTTCACGACCTAGATGTTCATTTAAGTTTTTAATTATTTTTGCTCGACCGTATAGCAATTCTTGTCTTAATACAGAAGAGGAAAGACCTATAAACAAAGTGCCTGCTGTGAACTTTATTTGAGAAGTATAATTGGCAACACCACTTCCCATCACCGTTTTCCAAGCACCTTCTACATCTACCTTCTCAAAACCTTTTTGTAGCTTGTCTTGAGCTTTAAAATCATTCAACACATCGCTCATGCGTACAAAATCTTCTTTTTTATTATTCCTCATTAGGTGTGTATGCTTTGTAAGTGTAACGTGTTCCGTTCTCGTGAAGAAGAACTAGTTTATCTTTAGTTGCTTTTTTTACTGTTTGTGTGTAAGCCCCATCTCCTTCTTGAAAGGTAAGGCTTAAATCGCCATCTTTCTCCTGCCATTCAAAATAAATGGGATTTCCATAGCTTACAAAGCTACCATCATAAGTTGGGCTTACTCTGTTTTTAACACCCTTAAATCCATCGATCTCAAAGTGATCCATATGATTAGAAAAAGGAAACTCACGTTCCGTCCCATCAGCTAAAATCACTTCATCTATATTCCAATAGCCTTCTAAGGCTTTTATTTTTTCTTCATTACTGGTACAAGAAATCATGACGACGGCTAGTAATAGGTATATTAAATTTTTCATCTTATTTATTTTGATATGGATGATATAATGAATTTTAAGGTTTCGTTTGCTTTACGGTAATCTTGTTTATCAAATTGCCTGGTAGTGTAAGGCACTGTATCTAATGCTTTCTCTTGAATTGAAAGCTTTCTTAAATCATTGAAATATAATTTTCTTTCTGAAACTGCTAACTCAGAAAAATCTCTAAAATCAATATGAGACTCCAGCAGCATATATTGTTGTCGATTTGTACTTCCTTTACTAATAGTTCCAGAAAGGCCTACCCTTCTAAAGAACAAAACCGAATCTTCTTCTACTGTATATTCATCTTGAAATTTCGATTCCCCTTCAAGATCAAATAGTAAGCTATATTTTTTAAATCTAAATTCCAGATTTTCATAAAGCTCCAATCTAATAGTTCCTTCGTCAATAGAATCTCCAGATAAATCCCAAGTTTCCATGAGTTCTAGATTTTTCTCAAAATCCCTTAAATCCTCTGACAAATAATCATACGACTCCTTTTTATCACAACTTGTAAAAAAAATCACCCCTACTACTAAAAGAACCAATCTTCTCATAACCTAAAAATCTTATAAGATTGCTGGGTTTGTTTGATCACGGCCTCGGTTCTTTCAGGATGCGTGTCGCTTATAAACAACTGACCAAATTGATCATCATTCACCATATCAATAATCTGAGCAACTCTAGAGGCATCTAATTTATCAAAAATATCATCGAGAAGCAAGATAGGAACCGTACCACTTTCTTGTTTGATAAATTCAAACTGCGCTAATTTTAAAGCGGTTAAAAAGCTCTTTTGTTGTCCTTGACTACCGAATTTTTTTACCGCATGATCATCCAGTAAAAAAAACAAATCATCTTTATGCGTTCCTACGCTGGTATATTGGAGCTGCATATCTTTTTGCTGTGCGTCTTTTAAAACTTGAGCAGGATCTGTATGGTTAAAATCAGCTTTATAGTAAATATCTACTACCTCTTCTGAACGAGAAATTTGCTTGTAATACTTTCTAAAAATAGGAGTGAATGATTCTAAAAAAGCAGTTCGAGTGGCGTGGATATAACTTCCTAAATCAACTAATTGCTCGTCATAAACTGATAGAGCAGTACTGTCAAAAGTACGGTTGATATAAAAGTATTTAAGCAAAGCATTGCGTTGTTGAAGCAGCTTATTGTAAATGATCAACTTATTCAAATACTTTGAATTACTTAAAGAAATCACACCGTCCAGAAATTTACGTCGGGTATCGCTTCCTTCAATGATCAAATCGCGATCTGCAGGAGAGATGATCACCAGCGGAATCAATCCTATGTGGTCACTGACCCTATCGTAGATTTTTCCATTGCGTTTCACGACACGTTTGATACCTTTTTTGGCACTAACGACTATTTTTTCTTCTTGTTTATTTTTCAAAAAGTTACCGTTCACCACAAAAAACTCTTCGTCATGCTTGATATTTTGTACCGTTATAGGATTGAAGTAGCTTTTTGCAAAAGCAAGGTGGTAAATCGCGTCCAAAACGTTGGTTTTTCCCACACCATTGTTTCCCACAAAGCAATTTATCTTCTCATCGAACTCAAAATCGGCAGAGGAGAAACTTTTATAGTTGATAAGACTTATGGAATTAAGTTGCATAAAATATTTTGTAACTATTTATGGATTAGGTGTTTGTAGACTATTTGCTTTCGCGAAAGCGGGATGATCACCAGCCGGATTACGCAGCTGCAAATTTAACCTAACAAAAGGTAGAGAATAAAGCTTTCACGTATTTTTATATACGGATAAAAATTATATTTTTGCCCGTTCAATTAAAGACTATTATGGCTACTTATAACAAAAGAGGATATAAACCGAAATCAAAACCAGAAAAGGATGATCAGGATGAACTTTTTAATGATTCTGATTCGACTACGGCTGAAGTATTTAGTACCCTTGACGAAGGTGCTAGTAAGACCGAAAAGTGGGTAGAGAAAAACCAAAAGGTTATTATCATAGTCGTCGCTCTTATCGCGATAGGTGCTATAGGTGCATGGGCGTACAATCAATTTGTAATGAAACCTAAGCAAATAGAAGCTTTTTCAGAGACTAGTGAAGCAAACAAGTATTATGATCTAGCGCTTAATTCTACTGGGAAAGAAAAGGACTCTCTTTATAACATTGCACTGGAAGGGGCAAATGGAAAATATGGTCTTGTTCAAATCGCTGAAGAATATAAAGGCACTGATGCAGGAAATCTCGCTACTTATCAGGCAGGAATGGCTTATCTCAATATTGGTGGTGATCAACTTCAAAAAGCAATTGATTATTTAAAAGCTTATGAAGGCGGAGATTCTGTTCTTAAATCTATAGCACAAGCAGGAATAGGTGATGCCCTAGTGCAAGCTGGACAGGCTGGCGATGCGATTTCCTTTTATATGGATGCTGCTAATACCAACCAGAATGAGTTTTCTACTCCTAAATACCTCCTTAAAGCTGCACAAGTAGCTATAACAACTGGAGATTACAGCACTGCAATTACTGCATTAGAGAGAATTGAAGAAAACTATCCAGAAGCAGCTGAAGCTAAAACAGCACAAGTTCTTTTAGGTCAAGCACAAGCAGCTTATAACTAATATTTCATGGCAACCCTAGGAAAAGATTTATCGCATTACGACAAGGAAAGTCTTCCAGACGCCACAGAGATGCGTATAGGCATCGTTGTTTCTGAATGGAACGAAGACATCACTGAAAATCTTTTTAAAGGAGCCTATAAGACCTTATTGGACTGTGGTATCGATGCAGATCGCATCTTCCGTATGGATGTTCCTGGTTCTTTTGAGTTGATCTACGGATGCAAGAATATGCAGTATGCTTCTTATCCCGTAAAAAACGGTAAATTAAGGCAAGGCTTAGACGCTATTATTGCTATAGGTAATGTCATACGCGGCGAAACAGCTCACTTTGATTTTGTATGCCAAGGTGTTACCAGTGGTATCAAAGATTTGAACCTCAATAAATCTAGAGTTCCCGTCATCTTTTGTGTCTTAACAGACGATACTCATGCACAGTCTGTCGCTCGTAGCGGTGGTATTCATGGTAATAAAGGTAGTGAGGCAGCCGTAGCCGCGATTAAAATGGCTGCTATTAAGCAAGGGCTATAGGTCAGATTTTAGGTGTTAAATAAAAAATCGGCTCACAAATCTAGGTTTGTAAGCCGATTTTATTTTGAAAGTTTTTTTGAAAACCATAGAAACGATACCACTTTGCAGCTTAAGGATAATAAATCATTACTTCCAACAAACTTTGCCTTTTAAGATAATAACGGTCCATAGGAATGTTGTATTCCTCTCTATTGTCTGAGCAAAGAAATTAGATAAAAGAATTACCAAATCTTATTAAATAACCAAAGAGATCGATTTAAGAGATTCTACTGCCCGGCAGTATACTTTTAACGAGGAATCTTTTAATGCACTAAGGTGACAGCTATTTCTTTCTCAGGCCTATCAATTGATACACTCCTAAAACAATAAGTCCTGCAGCAAGAATCCATTGATAACTTTCCACCTCTTTTTCTTGAACAAATTTATCGTACAACTTCCAAGTACCTATGGCTATAAATGCAATAGAAAGCAATAAAGTATAATTGCGCTTATTGGAATTGGGTTCAGGCATCTTTTTGAGCAATTAGAGCATAAACCAGATACAATCCATATGCGACAATACCATAACCTAATACCAATTGCCAACTAGGCATCTCCTCTGCTAGTACATAATACCTGTATAACCTATAACTTCCAAAACCTATAAAAGCTGCTGCCATTAATCCGCCTAGAATCGGATTTCTTTTTCTTACTGCCATAACATTATTTTATAATGGTAAAGATAAATAAAAAGCGCTCCTTAGATTCATCTAGGAGCGCTTCAAATGATATGATATAATTACTTGCTTAGGCGTTGAAATACTTAGAATTCCAGATAGCTGTATTAAAATTCTTTCCTGCTGCAAAAGAATAATACAATACCATAGCAGCAATTGACTTAAACGTAAAAAAGAAAATCAATAAAAACTCCACTCCTGTTGGGTTCTTTGAAAAGATGCCATTAGGAATTAAATAGGCAGCTAATAGGCTCACCAGAACAGTAGAAAAAATTAGGTTTTCAAAACTCTTAAAATTCCATGCCCATATCTTTCTAAAGGCATTTAAATCATTTCCCCACTTGTGAATCAAATAAAAGTATCCATTCCCTATAGGAGCAAAAAGAAGCGGGTCATCGGCATTTTCTAGTTTGAACAATTTTGATGGCGCAACGATTTTAAAACCTCTCATTTCTAGGTCGTGGGCTTTTTCCATATCTTTAATTTTCATCAAAGCCTCGTAAGGAATCTCATTTTTAAAGTATTTGGTATCCAAAAATCTAAGACGATAAGTAACACAAATATCTCGTATTTGATCTATGTGATAAATGCGATCTGTTTCTAAAAGATCAATATTAAAATGATTGCGAGGAGTCGGCTTCTGCGGGCTTTTCATACGCGCCATGATATCATCTTCCTTGCGATCTTCTTCTTTTAGAATAGCCGTTACCTGATCAAGAATATCGTTGCCTTTAAAAGCTTTTGCTTTAGACTTCCTGAGTTTATCTTCAATATTGGTGCGTTTCAACATAATTAGTTCGTGGTTAAACTTTTAATAATCTAAGGAATAGTACTAAAATAATAACTCCTACACTCTATATGTCGTAAAGGAGTTTTAATTATTTCAAAAAGAAAATATTATTTTTATACGGCTTTCGCGAAAGCGGAATTGATGACCGTCTATATCAATACTTATTTGGACTTTCAGGGTTTTTCAAATACTGCTTTTTCATTTGATAATAACGTTCTAAAAACAAATGAGCATCATCCTTTAAAAAGAATCTGAAAGCTTTGGTTATAAACCAAAATATAAAAGAGATCAACAACAGTAAATAGTAGCTTCCATCGCATATCAGAATCAAACTACATAAAATGGAAACTAACAAACTTACACTCCAACCGTATCTCAAAGGAAGATTCCTAAAATCATTGCTAATTATGTAATAATCATCCTAAGAACTCTGTAAATAAATTTTAAACTTATTTGGATATTTATTCTTCTGTATAAAATAACCACTGTACAAAGTCACCTCTCCAGAATAATAGCGACTAGCTGCTAGAGCCTCGATAATTCTGGGAGAAGCGGCATCTCTTTTAATAAATATTTTCTCCTTATAGGCTCCATCAAAAAAATTAATAATTTTTGATACAAGTATTCCAACCTCTTTTTACCTCAACACCGCACCAGCATGATCCTCTAGCTGCTGTTGGATTTTATTCATAGTCTTATCAATTTGCTTATCAGTAAGTGTTTTGTTGGTGTCTTGAAGTGTAAAATTCAAGGCATAAGACTTTTTGCCTTCAGGCAATTTACTTCCCTCATACACGTCAAATAACTGCACTGATTTCAATAGCTTCTTTTCAGAATTAAGTGCTATTTCTCTCAGTTCTTTAAAGCTTACTGCATGATCCACAAGAAGTGCAAAATCCCTACTTACTTCAGGAAATTTAGGAATCTGGGTTACTGGAGTATGTTTCTTAGAAACCAATTTTAAAATCTCTCCCCAATAAATATTAGCAAAATGTACCGTTACTTCTACACCAAAATGTTTAGCTACCTTCTTTTTTACCACTCCTAAATCAGCAATTTTTGCACCACTACTCAGTGCTATTCCTTCACTTAGAAATTCTAATTTAGTGGGTTTTTCATTTACCGTGTTGATCCCTAGTCGTTTTAAAACAGAAATCACAGCTCCTTTTAAATAAAAGAAATCGGCTGGTTGAGAAGTGCTGTTCCAACTTTGATCGCCAGTATTTCCAGCGGTGATAATGCTCAGGTGTTTGTTTTCTGTAAACTGACGTTCTTGATATTGATGATAAGAGCTACCGAATTCAAACAATCTTAAATTCTCTTGCTTCCTATTTAAATTATGTGCTACAGCTTCAAGACCACCATAAATCAAGCTCTGTCGCATCACAGCAAGATCACTACTCAATGGATTCAACATACGCACTTCGTTTTTAGATGAGATATGATCTGTCAAGGTATGATTCTTTTCAGATGTCAAACTATTGGCCATCATCTCTACAAAACCTTGTCCTACCAGTTGTTGGGCAACTATGTTTTGTATTCTATTATTTTCAAATCTAGACGAGGTTGCAATGGTAGCATTCAGTTTAGAAGAACCTTCTATACGATCGTATCCATAAACCCTTAGAATCTCTTCGATCACATCTGCAGGACGAGTCACATCATTTCTATAAGCTGGAATAGTAAGCCCTAAACCAGACTCGGTAACATTGTTCACATTGATATCCAGCGTTCTTAAAATACTCTTGATTTCCTCACGAGGAATTTCTTGTCCTATCAACGAGTCTACTTTTGCAAAAGGAAGAAATACTTGTTGGTCTTCAATTTTTTGAGAATACACATCGGTAATATCACTGGAGATTTCTCCACCAGCAGTTTCTTGAATAAGCAAGGCTGCCCTTTTCAAAGCATACTCCGTAATATTAGGGTCAATACCTCGCTCAAATCTAAAAGAAGCATCGGTATTAAAGTTATGTCTTTTGGCAGTTTTACGCACACTCACCGGATTAAAATAAGCACTTTCTAAAAATATAGAAGTTGTTCCTTCCGTTACGCCGCTATTTTCACCACCGTAAACTCCAGCAATACACAAAGGTTTCTCTGTATCACAAATCATTAAATCCTCTTCGTGTAACAAGTGCTCTATGCCATCCAGCGTTGTAAAAGGAGTATCTTTTGCCAGTGTTTTAACAATGATTTTGTTGCCAGTTATTTTATTTAGGTCAAAAGCATGTAACGGCTGCCCCAACTCGTGCATCACGTAATTGGTAACATCAATCACATTATTTTTAGGAACCAGACCTATAGCTTTTAATCTATTTTTAATCCACTCAGGCGATTCTTTTATTTTAATTCCAGTAAGCGTTACTCCACAATAACGTGGTGCCAACTCTATATTTTCTACTTCTATATCTACTCTTCCAGAACGGTTATCTATGTAAAAACTACTTACTGATGGAGTAATAAATTCTATTGCATCTGCCTTTACTGCAAGACCAGCTCTTAAATCACGAGCAACACCCATATGTGACATCGCATCAGAGCGGTTAGGTGTTAAACCTATTTCAATCACGTGATCATTTTCTATCGAGAATATGTCTTTAAGCAAGGTGCCTACCTCTAGGTTTTCATCCAGCACCATGATTCCCGCATGAGAAGCTCCCAAGCCTAATTCGTCTTCAGCACAGATCATTCCGTGGCTTTCTTCACCTCGTATTTTCCCTTTTTTAATCTTCCAAGCTTCGCCTTTATCGTCATAAAGAGTTGTTCCTATGGTTGCCACAGGCACCTTTTGACCAACAGCTACATTAGGGGCTCCACAAACAATTTGCAGCGTCTCTGTCCCTATGTTTACTCTGGTAACTTTAAGCTTATCGGCATTAGTATGTTGTTCACAGGATTCAACATGACCTACCACGATGCCTTCCAGACCGCCTTTGACACTTTCAAATTTTTCCACGCCTTCCACTTCTAACCCTAAAGAGGTCAGTAATGCAGTATGTTCTTCCAGCGCTTCTGGGACGTTGATAAATTGCTTGATCCAGTTATAGGAAACTTTCATAAAATCATTGCTTTTTAAGGTCGGTAAAGATACTATTATGTACGCTTTCGCGAAAGCGGAACTTTAACAAACCTCTCTTTTAAGTTTACAGCCTCAAAAGGCCAGTTTATAGTAATTAGTAGCCGACTCGCTCAGAGCGATCTCAATGGCTGCTTGATACCTCATTTTTTTTCAAACCCTAATGTATGCAGGACAATGGCATCAAAAGTAGAGCGCAGCGATGCAAATTAATTTTCCCCTTTGGGGAAATGGCCGCGAGGACAATGGCATCAAAAGTAGAGCGCAGCGATGCAAATTAATTTTCCCCTTTGGGGAAATGGCCGCGAGGACAATGAGGCCTACCTTGCCATAATTATACCTAAAAACCTTATTTTTATACCTAAAACAATTCCTATGAAAAATCTAGTCGTACTCTCTGGAGCTGGCGTCAGCGCCGAAAGTGGTATTTCAACCTTTAGAGATGCTGGCGGACTTTGGGAAGGACACGATATTATGGAAGTGGCTTCTCCTGAAGGATTTTCAGCTAACCCTACTCTAGTGCTCGATTTTTACAATAAACGCCGGGCGCAACTGCATCAAGTAGCGCCTAATAAAGCGCATTTTTGTATTGCTGGACTGGAACACAATTACCAAGTGCACGTGATCACACAAAATGTAGATGACCTTCATGAACGCGCTGGGTCATCTCAAGTAACACATCTTCATGGTGAGTTGAAAAAATCACGTAGTTCTGAGAACAGTCTTGAGATTCAAGAATGCCATGGCGACATTAATTTAGGTGATTTAAGTCCAGATGGATCGCAACTGCGTCCACATATTGTATGGTTTGGAGAGGAAGTTCCTGCCATGGATCAAGCCATAGAAATCGTATCAAAAGCAGATGTCTTGCTCATTGTAGGAACCTCCATGCAAGTATATCCAGCGGCTGGACTTAAAGATTTTGCTCCCAGTACTACACCCATTTATTTTGTAGATCCAGCACCCTCTTTAGATTCTCACGGTAGACTTACTGTAATTAAAGAAAAAGCAGGGAAAGGAGTTCAAATGGTGGCCGATTTAATTTCTTAATTACAAAAAATGAACCTAAAAGATTTTAAACTACTACATCATCAGTTTTCTCAAGCCTCTTTGCCAGAAGAAGTATTGCAATCAGCTGAATATAAATTATATGTAAAGTTCCTTTTCAAAAATAAAGAGTTCTTTAAATGGGTCGCCATACAAGATTTTAAAAATGCTGGATTTGATTACAAAAAAATGTGCTGTAGAAAAATGGCCGATAGAATTTTTGAAGGATTACATAAAAATGGCAACATGGATCTAGATAATAAGGATGTCGTGATGAGAAAATGGCCTGATGGAACTTTTGGGATCCCCATTCAAGATGGCGGCGCTGCTATTATTAAAATAAAATTTTGTCCTTGGTGTGGGAGAAAATTAAAGAAATCAATCAACTGATTGTTCCATTTGTATTTGAGAAGTGAAACTAAACTCCTATTTTTATAGAAACAATTGAGTATGAAAACTTTATTGATTCTTCTTCTTACCACACTACTTTATGGATATAAAGATGCTAACACAGACATTTCTGAAGAGTCTTTCATAGATACCAACTACCTCTGGAAGGCAGAATGGACGAATGGTATTCAAAATAATCCAAAAGAAATGACTAAAACGGTTTGCGTTTTGCTTTCCAACACAGATAAAAAGAAAGCTATTTGTGATGAAAATAATTTGTTTATAACATCGGTATATCTAGAGCTACACTATAACGACCATACTGTTGAAAACACTGTCTGGAGCTTAAGCGATGAGGATAGAGAAATTGTTAAAACAAATTAAAGCTTTGAAAATGATCTGTAAGAAGGAAGATGTCATCTATAGCTTTGCTGATGTTACTAAGTTTCCCGTTACTTTGAGAGATTATCCAATTTCCCAATAAGTGTTCATCAATTCAAAAAAATAAATTACTACCTTTTGAGTCTACATTCTAAAATAATAATTATGAAAAATACCATCTTAGTACTTTTTACGCTAGTCTTATTAATTTCCTGTACGAGTTCCAATCAAAACTGGTCTGACCTTAACAAAATGAATCTCTATGATTTTCAAGGAAACACAACAGATCTGAATGGAATTAAAAAGAACTGGGATAAACTAATGGACCGAGGAGATGCTAATCTTAGCTCGAGAAGCTCTATTACAGCATTCAAAACCAAGAAAATTAAAGATAATATTACTAAGGAAGAAAAATTAATTCTCATTGCCTTTACCGATAAAGAAAAAATGAGTGGGGCAAAGGAACTTATCTCCTTTAAAGACGGTTACAAATTGAGCAGCAACTCCGTTATTTGTATTGATTGTGGATTTGAATTTAAAGGAGAGCTTGCAAATGGTAACTGGATTTGTGCAGAAAATGGAGAAAAAATAGAAAACTGCACCAGAGTCTCTATTGCTGAAAACTAAATTTATTGTGGATAGGTTATCCATCCTAATTATGGAAAACATACTTCCTTAAGGAGTCCCAGAATTAAAAGTCCAAAAAAGTGAGCGTCTAATAGAAGCTGCTTTACAGCATAGTTTAATCTGAGCATAGGGACCTGTAAACCAAAAACATGACTTACTTCGTGTAAAGCCTGTTATAATGGGAAAAATGGACAAGATCAATCCATAATTGAATTCTATTTTACAGAAAAAAATAAGAAAATTACGGCAATGAATTTAAATTTATTGCTAGAAGAATCTTAAAGAAAATAGAAGACTAAAGGCGCGGATTTCGACTTTTTAAACCGTAATTTAGCACGCTTTAAAGACATAAACTATGCCTACTGCTTTACAAGCTATTTCTCCTATCGATGGACGCTACCGTTCTAAAGTCGAGCCCCTTGCCAATTACTTTTCTGAGTCTGCCTTGATACGTTACCGCGTTCTTGTAGAAGTGGAGTATTTTATCGCTTTAAGTGAAAGCGGAGTTAAACAATTACAACCACTCCCTAAGCCAACTCAAGAACAATTAAGAGACTTGTACCGCAAGTTTACAGATGAGCATGCGCAGGCTATTAAGGACATAGAAAAGGTGACCAACCACGATGTGAAAGCCGTAGAATATTTTCTAAAAGAACAATTTGATCTTTTGGGTTTATCGGCTCATAAGGAATTTATCCATTTCGGATTGACTTCACAAGACATCAACAACACGGCTATCCCGCTTTCTATAAAAGATGCAATAAAAAACGTATACCTACCAGAATTAGAGGAGGTACGCGATGAAATCTACCGACTGTCTAACGACTGGAAGGACATTCCGTTGTTAGCTCGTACACATGGACAGCCAGCTTCTCCTACCCGTCTAGGTAAAGAATTCTATGTATTTGTAGTGCGTATAGAAGAGCAAATGAACATGCTGGAACAAGTACAACATGCAGCAAAATTTGGTGGAGCAACGGGAAATTACAACGCTCATCATGTGGCATTTCCACAAGTAAACTGGCAGAAATTTGGTCAAGACTTTGTAGAAAACAGATTAGGTCTTAAACACAGTTTTCCAACAACTCAGATCGAGCATTACGACCATATGGCGTCTCTTTTTGACAACCTGAAGCGAATCAATACTATTTTTATAGATTTAGATAGAGACCTCTGGACTTATATCTCTATGGATTACTTCAAGCAAAAAATTAAAGCTGGTGAGATAGGTTCTAGCGCTATGCCACATAAAGTCAACCCTATAGATTTTGAAAACTCTGAAGGAAACTTAGGAATTGCAAACGCTCTTTTTGAGCACCTATCTGCAAAATTACCCATCTCTAGATTACAACGCGATTTAACCGACTCTACGGTGTTGAGAAATGTAGGGGTGCCACTAGCACATACAATTATTGCCTTTAAAGCCACCTTAAAAGGACTTGGTAAGCTTTTATTAAATGAGACCAAAATCGCTCAAGACTTAGAGAATAATTGGGCCGTAGTTGCAGAAGCGATACAGACTATTTTACGTCGGGAGGCTTATCCTAATCCTTATGAAGCTTTAAAAGAACTGACGCGTACCAACGAAAAAATCACTGGAAAAAGCATTGCTAATTTTATCGAAACTTTAGAAGTAAGTGAAGATATCAAAGCAGAAATGAGAGTCATTACTCCAAGCACCTTTACTGGGATATAGTAAATTAACTTCATTAATTAAAATATACCGTTTATGAGTATTCTTACTATTATTTTAAACATTTTCCTTCCACCACTAGGGGTTGCGTTGAACAAAGGAATAGGAAAAGATTTTATTATCAACGTCATACTTACTATACTAGGTGTTATACCTGGGGTTATTCATGCCTTTTACGTCACCTCTAAGTAGTTAAAAATTGAAGCTCCTAAAAAAATATAAGGTCTACTTTCCTTACTAAAGACTAAGTTCTACATAACCAATAGAAAAGTGTTTTTCACCTTGTTAATGCGTTTTATATCTGCTTAATTATTTGTTTTTAGCGTAATTACGGTAACATATGATCATTAAGTTGTAAATTTGCATAAAAAAGCTGTGAATTCATTAACTATTATTTTAAATATAATTGCGCCACCGGTAAGCATTTTCAGGAAAAGAGGAATTGACAATGATTTAGCAATAAGTATCCTACTAACCATGTTGTTTTTTTTTCCAGGTATTATTCATGCTTTTTATTTGACCTCAAGAAACAATGAAATTTTATAAGTAATTAAGATGGATCCTATTAGTTTATGGCATTAGTTTTTAGTATCCTCAAAAAGCACTTCGATCTCAATTTGTGGTGCCTGATTTTCTAGAAACACAATAAGTTGAAGTAAGTCTCCATCGCTCATTTCATATCCGCCTAATCGATCACGGCGTCCATCTTTTGCAATTGCAGAGATTTTATTATAGCTCATCTTTATTTTCTGGAATTCATTTACGGGAGCGTAATAAGTTGATTTTGATTCTATAAAGTAGAGTTTTTCGCCTTTTATAGATAAAAATCGCTTTTCATAATTATCACTTATGTAAAGACGATACCCCGCAAATACTAAAAAAGAAAATGACAAAATAGCGATATAACTAGAAGTCGTCCAGACTATATCGCTGCTCTTTAATTCATTAGAGAATAAAATTAATATACCTATTACAATCCATACATAATTGAATGTATCCCATTTCCTTTTCTTTCCGTTTAACTGTATTATTGATAAATGATCGGTTCGTTGATACCTTTGTTTTATTACATAAAAAGCTAAGTAAATAACATACAGAATAAAAACTGCAGAGCCATAGAACTCTATATCATAAGATTCAAATAAATCAAACTTACTTATAGCGATCCATCCCAATAAAAACAAGATGATCAATAGTATGTTTATTAAGGATCGATTATCCGACTTCAAAAAACGATTAGAATCCCACATATACTTTAACCTTGAATATCTTTAAAAATTTCTAATCTACTTTCATAAAAAGAGATTTCAATGTCCTTTAAATTATTTTCTAAAAACTCTTTCACTTGCAATTTTTCTTCTTCGCTTAATTCTAAATTTTTAAGCATTTCTATCTTTCCAGTTATGGGTACAAAGGATATATGTAAATCTCCTATCTTAATCTGTTTTAAGTCTGCTAGAAGTATATATTTATCTCCTTGATCTTAGGAAACGCTCCATCGGTCAGACTCTACTTTGAATATTTTTATATCTGTATCCTCATTGGAATAAGCCATTACACTAAGATAAAATATCCCTTTCAAAGCCATTAGATAAAACAAAATATGAACCCATTCAAATTTATAATCAGTATCTGTAATGACAAATATCGCTAAACTAACAATAGCAATTACTCCTAAAAAAGATAGTATTCTACCGAAAACCGAACTCTTATTAGTTATAGATAGATCTAAAGAATTAGTGCTTAGGACAGGTTCTTCTTGATTGTTATTTTTACATAATAAAAACTTAATTATCAAAATCCATATTAAAATGGATGAAAAGTAAATGCCGATTCCCAAACCAAAAGCCTTGTCTGGAAGCTTAAATCCATAATAAAAAACAGGAACTATAAATGCTGCGTATAAATTACGTTAGGTACATAATCCAAATAACTCTTAGGCGTCTCGCTCTTAATCAATCCTTCTTTAAACTCAAAAAACTTGAGCGCCCTTTTCCTTATTCCCGTTTCTCTAATTTCAATCATACTCCTTACACCTTCTTAGCCTCTTCCCAGTACACATCCATCTCTGCCAGCGTCATATCACGCAACTCCTTGCCTATTTCTTTGGCTTTAACTTCTAAATATTGAAAGCGTTTGATAAACTTTTTATTGGTGCGTTCTAAGGCATCTTCTGGGTTCACCCCTAAATGTTTACCGTAATTCACCAAGGAAAACAACACATCACCAAATTCGGCCTCCATTTTATCATGATCACCCGCTTCTACTTCTACCTGCAACTCAGCCAGCTCTTCCTCTAGTTTTTCTTTAACCTGTTCTGGCCTTTCCCAGTCAAAGCCTATCCCGGCGACTTTGTCTTGGATGCGCTGGCTTTTGACTAAGGCTGGCAAGGATTTAGGCACGCCTTCCAGTACGCTGGTTTTCCCTTCCTTCAGCTTCAGCGCTTCCCAGTTGGCCTTTACCTCTTCTTCATCCTTCACTTTTACATCACCATAAATATGTGGGTGCCGCGAGATGAGCTTGTCACAAATACCATTTGCTACGCTTGCCATATCGAAGTGATTGGTCTCTGAGCCTATTTGGGCATAAAAAACAATGTGTAATAACAAATCGCCTAGCTCCTTAGGAATCTCTTCCATATCCTTATCAAGAATCGCATCGCCCAGCTCATAAGTTTCCTCAATGGTAAGGTGACGCAAGGACTCCAGCGTTTGCTTTTTATCCCATGGACATCGCTCCCGCAACTCCTCCATAATGGTTAATAATCGATCTATAGCGGCAAGCTGTTCTTTTCTATTATTCATGTATATATTTTAAAACGCATCAATTTTGGAAATAACTCATTCTCTAAAAAACTATTTTGTGAGCGTTGAAGTTTATATTTGTCTTCTATTATCGCCATTTCTGCCGTCCGCAGGAAAGCATGCTTAGCCTCCCATAATAATACTGGCATAAAGTTAGTTAGTATAAAAATAAAAACAACCAGATGCGAATTCTATTTATAATTACTTTTTCACTTTTATTAACGACAGATTCCTACGCACAAGAATATGTAACCGATGCGACTATGGAAGATACAGTTATGGCTCAAGATGACCAGATCAAAATCCTTTATTTTACAGCACCTTGGTGCGGCCCTTGTAAATATATGGCACCGGTCATCAAATCCATTTCAGAAGATAAAACTATAGATGTGACCATCTATAAAATGAATACAGACGACAATATCTCAGACGATATTCTTAAAGTCAATTCCATTCCTACTTACTTTTTTATAAAAAACGGCCGTAAAATAGGACAAAGCAGCAGTGTCATGAGTCGCGATAAAATGGTAGGATTGATAAAAAAACACGATGCCATGGAAGTAAAAGGAGATCTTCTACCCTACCGAGGAAAGGCTTCTAAGTATCAAATCGCAGCAGGTGACCATGAAAATCTAACTAAAAAAAACTTAGAGCAATTGTGGCACAGCGCACAAGAACTAAATGAATTGAGCTGGAACATTTATAAAAATTTGACCGCTCAAAAAGACCTCGCATGCGCCCTAAACCTTGTCAACCGCTCTATTGAGTTGGAAGAAAACAATTATAACCTTCAGACTAAAGCACATGTACTTCACAAAATGAAAGAGCCTAAAAAGGCCTTACAAACAGCTCAAAAGGCAAAAAATCTAGCGGCTCGTAGCGGCACCTCCACAGCTATTATAGAAGAGTTAATTAAAAAGATAGAGGCCGAATAACACCCATTTTTAAGGCATCTTTGCTACGGTAAAAAACTAAAAATTGTTTCACTTTATATTTGCTTACTTTTCTCACCTCATCAAGTCATTTCACTTGCATGGCATTCACTCGCCTTTTGTTTTCCAATTGGAAAAAAAGTGCCTTAGGGATGCCAGTCCTTATGCAGATTATTTAAAATTGTCTCGCTTTCGCGAAAGCTTACATAACAACAAAAGCAGCTTACACATAGAAGATCACGGTGCAGGAAGTAGGGTTTTTAAATCTAATGACAGAAAGGTAACCGACATTCTCCAGCACAATTGCAGTACAGAAAAAGACACGCAATTGCTTTACCGATGGTGTAGTTATTTTGAAGTAAATACAGTTCTGGAATTAGGCACCTCTTTAGGAATAGCGACTCATGCCATGGCAACCGCAAGACCGCATGCACAAATTACAACGGTAGAAGGAAGTCCTGAGGTTTATGAATTTGCAAAAAAAGCCCTTGAGAAAGAAGACCTGAAACAGGTGAACTTTGTGAATGCTACCTTTCAAGATTTCTTTAAAGAGCAAAAGACCCCTGCTCCTATTTACGACTTGATTTATATCGATGGACATCACAATGGCGACGCTACCTGTTTTTACTTCGAGAGCATTTTGCATCAGGTACATAATGATACCGTCGTGATCTTTGATGATATTTACTGGTCTGCCGACATGACTCGTGCGTGGAATCAAATTTGCCATCATCCTCAGGTGACGGCAAGCGTGGACTGTTTTGATTTTGGACTGATTTTCTTTAGAAAAGAACAGATGCAGGAGCAATTTTATGTGAAGTTGTAACTTTCCATAAAGCCAGATGAATGGATTGTCATGCTTAAAAATTGGCGTGAAGAATAGTTGCTTTTGAGAAAGCTATACCGCAAATTTGTTCCATATCCTTTATGTGGTTTCTATTTTCAAGAACATCTCGATGTATAGTTCTATAGCAATAACTATTAAATTATAAATGTTGTAACTAAATAACCATCGCTGCGTCATACCCGTAGAACTCTTTTAAATCAAAAATTCATATTTTAGTCGCATGAGTGAAAATGTTATCGAAGTACGCAATATTATTCGCGATTTTAAGCTAGGTCAAGAAATCGTTCACGTTCTTAAGGGAATCGATTTAGAAATCAAAAAAGGAGATTACATAGCATTTATGGGACCATCTGGTTCTGGTAAATCTACTTTGATGAATTTATTAGGCTGTCTGGACACCCCTACTGCTGGTAGTTACAAACTGAATGGTACTGATGTTTCTAGCCTGAGCGATGATCAACTGGCCGATATTAGAAATACAGAAATAGGTTTCGTCTTCCAGACTTTTAACCTCTTACCGAGAACCACAGCATTAGATAATGTCGCCTTACCTATGATTTATGCAGGAATGTCTAAAAAAGACCGAGTAGCTAGAGCCAAAGAAGTCCTTACTAGTGTAGGACTGGCCGACCGTATGGATCACCAACCCAGCCAACTTTCTGGTGGACAGCGCCAGCGGGTAGCCGTAGGAAGAGCATTAGTGAACAATCCATCTATTATTCTAGCCGATGAACCTACAGGAAATTTAGACTCCAAAACCGGTATAGAAATTATGGCTCTTTTTGATAAAATCCATGAAGACGGTAATACGGTTATATTAGTGACTCACGAAGAAGAAGTTGCAGAGCATGCGCATCGAATTATTAGACTGCGTGATGGTGTTATAGAAAGTGACATAAGAAATCAGCCATGGAAATCTTAAGCGAGCATAAAGACTGGATTTATATAGGGGCAGTTCTACTGGCGTTTGTGATCTTTTTGTTTTGGAACAAAGGCAAACAAGGCAGTATCAAGAACCGCAAACGAAGAAACTTTAAGCAACGTCTTAAGGAAAAACGAGAAGGAGGTGACTAGCAATACTAAAGAGCTGTTACTCCTTTTATAAAGGGCCATCTTAGTTTCAAATTATCTTAGGCTTTTTTACTCTCGCATTCTCTTATTGTACAGTAGCACATCTATCTTATTTAAATACCCTATTTTAATAATAGATTAGTGGGATGGAAATGAACTTCTTTCATCTTAAAATGGGAAATACTTTTATAGATAAAGGAACTGTATAAATGAATACGCCTGATAGTAGTGAATTCATCTACTAATTCAAAACCTCATTTAATTGCCTCAGCGCCTCAGCATTACCAGCTATATTATTATGTCCTTGAGCTGTTAACCTAAATAAAGGAAGATCAAACTCCGTACTCAATAGCTCTGAAGATTCTACAGGAATTAAACTATCATCTACCCCATGAAAAAGGTATACCGGCATCTTGCAGTTTTTTAAATAGACATTTGTTGCCAGGTCGTATCTTAATATGAATGTCGGAATCAATGAATAATTACGCCGCATCATATCGGTCATGCTATAATACGGGGCGTGTAAAACCAATTTATCAGGACTGTTATTAGAGGCAAGTTTTGCCGCAAGACCTGTACCTATAGAATAACCTAAAACCACTATTCTTTCTTCCGAATATACTTTTTTAAGATCGTTGTAAACATCTTGAATATCTTGAAAAAGCTCTTCTTGATCTGTAATCACTGAAGAACTCTTCCCATAACCAGGATAATCAATTAGAAATACATCGTAGCCCAAAGGCAAGAAATGCTGGGAAACATCCCCGGCTGTTCTTAAGCTACCACCATTTCCATGTAAATAAAAGATAACTCCTTTTGAATTCTCTTTTCTAAATAGCAGTGTATTAATAATATGACCAGAGCCGGTAACAATATTCCTTTCTTCAAAATCATGTTGAAAATCAAACTGATATCCTTCTTCTAATTTCTCAGGAAAGAAAAGCAGGTTTTCCTGATAAAAGTATATCAGGCCACAAATCGATAGGTAGCCTGCTATTGCTAGTATACAAAGTAGTTTTAAAAATCTCTTTAAAAATTTCATAAGTGCCTATTTAAGGAGATTTTAATTCGTTTTTATCTTCAAAATCTTATGTCTGTATGATACCAAGATTAAAATCCTTGGTAATAGGAGCGTGATTTGCCGCTTCTATTCCCATAGAAATCCATTTTCTTGTATCTCTAGGATCGATGATCGCATCGGTCCAGATTCTAGAAGCTGCGTAATAAGGAGAGACTTGTTTATCATAACGGTCTTTTGTTTTGGCAAACAATGCTTTCTCTTCTTCTTCCGTTAGTTTTTTACCCGCTTTTTCTAGGGATGCTTTTTCTATTTGCATCAATACTTTTGCCGCACTATTACCACTCATTACAGCAAGCTCTGCCGTAGGCCATGCAACTATTAATCGTGGATCATATGCTTTACCGCACATCGCATAATTTCCTGCCCCATAGCTATTCCCTATAATAACCGTAAACTTGGGAACGACTGAGTTAGAAACAGCATTTACCATCTTTGCTCCATCTTTGATAATACCGCCATGTTCTGATTTAGAACCCACCATAAAACCTGTAACATCTTGTAAAAAGACTAAAGGAATTTTCTTTTGATTACAATTAGCTATAAATCTCGTTGCTTTATCGGCACTATCGCTATAAATCACACCCCCAAATTGCATTTCGCCTTTCTTTGTTTTGACGATTTTTCTTTGATTAGCTACTATACCAACAGCCCAACCATCCATACGAGCATAACCCGTAATTAAGGTCTGTCCATAACCATCTTTATAAGCCTCAAAAGAACCTGCATCTACCATGCGATTAATGAGTTCCATCATGTCGTATTGTGCATTGCGCGCTCTAGGAAGCGCGCCAAATAAGCCTTCTGGATCTAGTTCGGGCTTCTTAGTATCTACTCTATTAAAACCAGCGGTATCACTAGCACCTATTTTATCAAAAATCTTTTTGATCTTATCAAGTGCGTCTTTATCGTCTTTTGCTTTGTAATCAGTTACCCCGCTGATCTCGCAATGCGTTGTGGCACCACCTAAGGTTTCATTATCAATTGTTTCTCCTATAGCTGCTTTGACTAAGTAAGAACCCGCTAAGAAAATACTTCCTGTCTTATCAACGATCAATGCTTCATCACTCATGATAGGGAGGTAAGCGCCACCGGCTACACAACTACCCATAACCGCAGCTATTTGAGTAATTCCCATACTACTCATTACCGCATTATTTCTAAAAATACGGCCGAAGTGTTCTTTATCTGGAAATATCTCATCCTGCAAAGGCAAATAAACTCCTGCACTATCTACAAGATAAATAATCGGCAGTCTGTTTTCTATAGAGATTTCTTGAGCGCGTAGGTTTTTCTTTCCTGTAATAGGAAACCAGGCACCCGCTTTTACGGTCGCATCATTTGCAACAACAATAACTTGTCTACCTTGAACATATCCTATTTTCACCACAACACCACCGCTCGGGCAACCACCGTGTTCTTCATACATTCCGTCACCTGCAAAAGCAGCAATTTCTATACAATCTTCAGGCTTATCAACGAGGTAATCAATGCGTTCACGGGCAGTCATTTTGCCTTTTTCATGTAGTTTCTCCACGCGTTTTTTTCCGCCTCCTAAGGCAACTTGCGCAAACTTTCTTCTCAGGTCAGAAAGCAGCATTTTATTGTGATCTTCGTTTTTATTGAAGTCTAAATCCATGTAATAAGTCTTTGTTCAAAAATAACGATTTTAGATGTTATAAGTATGTGAATATTTCCGCTTTCGCGAAAGCGGAATTGAAACCTGACTTATCTTTAAAGACCAATCTATTACCATGAAAAAAATACCTTGCCTCATTTTTATTCTATTCCTTGTAAGTTGCTCTGGATTATCTAAAATTTTTAATAACGGAACCCTAACCAACATTGATTATAAAGAAATCATACCTTTTAATTATGATTATAACTATGCGATTGTTGAAGTAGAGATTAATTCTATAAAATATAACTTTCTAGTGGATACCGGAGCGCCTACTGTTATTTCCAATGCTATTTATGAAGACTTAAAAATAGAAGCGATAGATTATATTGCTATTGAAGATTCTCAAGGACAAATTAATAGTCAAAAAGTAGTAGTCGTTCCAGAAATAAAAATAGGGAACCTGACGTATCATAACACAGGTGGTGTTGTAGCCGATTTGAGGAATGTTTTTGAGTTTGATTGCATGGGAATAGATGGTATCATAGGTTCTAATCAAATGGCAAAATCCTATTGGAAATTTGATTATCAAAATCGTGAAATTACCATAACCGACCAACTTGCTCATTATGACTTAACCACCTATACGGATACACTTTCATTTATAGTGTCTGCTAGTAAAACACCGTATTTGCGAGGTCATGTAAATGGATTAGAGACTCTATTTGTTTATGATACAGGTTTTGGCGGTCATATAGACATTGATAGAGAACTAGCCGAATTTAAAGAAGCAGATGGATTTACGAATTATGGCAATTCTGGTATAGGTCTTTATGGAGTTATAGATTCTACAACCATAAGAACTATAAAAACAGATAGTTTGAGAATAGGCTCTATTGAAATGGGCGCGCAAGTGGTGGATTTAGATTTTGGTAACCTGATAGGAAACAAATTCATGAATAAACACGACGTAGTTATGGACTGGACGTCTCAGAAAATCTACCTCAAAAAACTAAAAGAATTTGAAAAAACACAGCAAAACTCTTTTGGCTTTAAATTTAGAATTAAAGAGAATAAAGCGCTAGTAACTGGATTGATAGAAGAGTTTGCTATTGACCTACAGTTAGGTGATGTCCTCTTATCTATAAATGATTTTGAGTTTAAAAATATAACCGATAGCAATGCTTGTGAGAAATGGAATGCTATTAATTATAAAGATGTAGAAAATTTGAAGATTGTCTATTTACGAGATGGCATTGAATTGACAACTACTTTAAAAATACGAGAACTTATAAAATAACATCTGAGAAATTTTTATGTAACATATCCTGATTTTAAGACCTTTCCGTCCTAGCGGTTGTCGGAAACTTCTGTGCTGAATGGGGTGAAATCTTCTTCCCTTCGTGTGAAATCTTGACAAATCCTGTGCTGAAAGTTATTCCGTACTAAATAAGTCCTTTCATTTTATTTTTATACCTCTGCGTCTAGTAAATCAGTTGCAATATGATACCGTGGATCTTCAATACTAGTTTCAATAATCGTGTCAAATTCTGGATTGTGACGCATCAACAATTCTTTACATTCTGGGCTTAAATGCGTGAGTTTTATTTCTTTCCCTAGATCCAGATATTTATTTGCTACACCTCTTAGAGCCTCAATACCAGAATGATCTTGTACACGTGATTCTATAAAGTCTATTTCTATTTTATCAGGATCGTTTTTAGGGTCAAATTTCTTATTAAAATCAGTTACCGAACCAAAGAATAACGGTCCCCAAATCTCGTAGACTTTAGTTCCATCTTCTTTAATGCTTTTGCGAGCTCTAATGCGTTTGGCACTTTCCCAAGCAAATACTAATGCAGAAATAATAACTCCTACAAATACAGCTATAGCAAGATCAAAAACGACTGTCACTACAGATACAATCACTAAAACAACCGCGTCAGATTTAGGTATTTTACCCAAAATCCTAAAACTAGACCAGGCAAAGGTCTCAATAACCATCATAAACATCACTCCTATCAAAGCAGCGATAGGCACTTGCTCGATAAGTTTATCTGTAAACAATAGAAAGGTTAATAAGGTCACCGACATCATTACACCAGATAAACGACCTCGTCCACCAGCATTGATATTAATTACGGTCTGACCTATCATACCACACCCACCTGTACCACCAAAGAGTCCACTAATGATATTTCCTGCTCCTTGAGCGACACATTCTCGGTTACCGCTACCCCTAGTTTCTGTTAATTCATCTACTAGATTCATGGTCATTAAAGATTCAATAAGACCTACAGCAGCTGCAAGAAATGCATAGGGCAAAATAAATAAAAAGGTATCATAACCTATAGGTAAATTCTCCCAAAGCTCCATATTAGGCGTTGGAATCTCCCCTTTCAATCCAGTTCCACCACCTTCTATGATATAGGATCCTACCGTACTTGCATCCATACCGCCAAAAACAACTACCGTCGTTGTGACCAATATTGCCGTAAGTGCCGCTGGAATTTTTTTAGTCAATTTAGGTAATAACCATATAATCGCCATAGTTAAAGCAACCAGACCTATCATGATCCACAACTCTGTTCCCTGCATATAAGTGGAAATGTATTTATCCACACCATCTGCTCCTACTTCTAGTTTTTTATGCGTAAACATTTTTACTTGTGCGATAAAAATTACAATCGCCAAACCGTTTACAAATCCCATCATCACCGGATGCGGAATCAATCGAACAAATTTCCCGATTTTAAAAACACCTGCCAAAATCTGAATCAGTCCCATAAGAATCACAGCACCGAAGAGGTAATAAAAACCCATATTCTCCACTGGCGTTTCCATCAACATTCCTCTCTCATGACCTTTGATAATCAAATCCACAAAAATAACAGCCACTGCTCCAGCAGCTCCAGAAATCAATCCAGGTCTACCTCCGAAAAGTGCTGTAATCAAACCAATAATAAAGGCACCAGAAAGCGCTACTAATGGATCTATTCCCGCCACAAATGCAAAGGCAACCACCTCTGGAATCATCGCTAGAGAAACAGTAATTCCCGCTAGAATATCGTCCTTCGGATTTTTAGTGAAATTATTGAAGATCTTGCGCATAATGCCTGATTTTTAAGCGTGCAAAAGTACGGCTTTTTATAAGATATATGAGTGTTCCGCTTTCGCGAAAGCGGAATCAAAATCATAGCTCTCGAACAAATTTAATAGAAGTGGCATTTCTAACTTAGGAAAACAATATTTTTACCACATGTGTCGCAGTTCTTTCTTCTTATCAAATGGGTATGTATGTCTTAGCTTATGGGCAGTCCTATTTTCTAACATCGTATGCCTCGCACAAAAGGATTCCTTAACGGTAGACGTTAATGGGCTGTTAAAACCACATCTCGCGTCTACGCATCATTTTGGATTATTTTCTTCTCGCATGACGCAAAATTTTAAAGCGCGCGCGAGTACTAGCCCTCAACTGCATCTAGAAACTCAATCAGGAAATAATTTTCATGCTCCTGTACAGGCATTTCTTCCAGATGACCCAGAGTTACGAGCCCAATTTGCCGACCAAACCTGGTATTTTAGAGTCTTTGATTTTGTAGATCAAGAAACGACTCCTGCACAGATAATGGACATTGAAATCGATGCGGTTTACAAAATCTATCGCCCGGCACTCACCTTGCCTTTAAACGATCATAATGAGATAAGAATAGGCTTGAGAGCTTTTCAAACAGTAAAAGGTGATTTCTTTGACTCCCCTTTTACCAATGATGAATCTATTGAATGGTTTCACAGCAATATTGCTGGTGGTGAAGATCCTTTTGGTAGGAAATTTTATGGTGTGAATGAAGTGGCTGTGAATTACACAGACCGCAATGGCAAGAGGTTGAATATGCAAGCTGGAGATATCATTCTAGGAGGTCTCGAACTGGCACACACTTATTATCCTCAATTAGAAAAATGGAACGAGCGCCATCTTTTTTTTAACTTACAATCACAGATAGGCTGGAACACCAGTGCCTATAATAACTCACTGGACTTAGGGATAGGAATCAATACTATAAAAAAATACAACTTAAACACTAGAAGTAATCTTTGGTTCGGTTTGGGATATAGTGTGCTGTATAAAAATGCTATCGATGGAAGTGACAACCTCGATCTGGGAAACAACCGGTTTTTAGGTTCTGGAGAAGTCATGGCACAATGGACCCATCAAACCTCAAAAGGCCACCAAAACATCATCGGGCTGAATTATCAAAATCAAACCTCTTACTTTAAAAAGGAAGAAGCGAACTATTTTCACCTCAAAGGAAATTATGCAGCCATCAACCAAGGATGGCATTATGGCTACACCACGCTTATTGAAAATTTAAGCAGCTGGTCTATGTTATACACGCATGCACGACCTAAGATATCGTATACCATTTATGTCAAAGAGGACCTTAATGTCAATAATGCCCCAGATGTAGAGACAGGTATTTCTGTGCAAATTCCATTTTACTAAATAAGCACAGGTATACCAAAGGAATTAATTTTGTAAAAAAAAAAGCTTACCGGTTCCTAATTTATGCCGAATTCAATAAGCTTTTCAAATTTCTAATCTTGAGATAACGAAAGCATATCCTGATAATTTGCTAGGGCGACTTTATGTAATTAAACCTTAGTGTCTAGCATCAGTACTTGATCACAAACAACTTCTGTGGTGTATTGTTTCTCACCCTCTTTGTCTTCCCATTGTCTGGTGACTAGTTTTCCTTCTACTGCTATTTTATTTCCTTTCTTCACATATTCAGAAATAATGTTTGCCGTAGCATTAAAGGCTACAATACGATGCCATTGTGTGTCTGTTACTTTCTCACCTAACTTGTTGGTATAACGGTCTGAGGTGGCAAGTGAGAACTTCACTAGTTTCTTGTCGTCGTTTAAATTTACGATTTCTGGATCCTGTCCAAGGTGTCCGATTAACTGTACTCTGTTGCTTAGATTGCTCATAATAAATTAGTTTGTATGGGTTAAAAAATAAATTACTGCCATCGTTTGTTTTTGATGACGGTGCAAAGATGTGACAGTATTAAAGTTACAGTTGTATATTAACCGTTTGTTTACGTTTATTTTCGTTTGTATTTAATTGATAATAACAAATAGTCTACTAACAATAGAACTAACTATCATTAAAATATTTTTATTTAGTGTTGATTTTTATAGTTAGGTTTATAGGGAGTTATAAGTAATGCTTAAAATTCTGAAAACTAGTGAAAAAGACACTATTTGAAATTACCAAAATAGACTGTCCTTTAGAGGAGCATCTAATCCGAATGAAATTGGATGGAATTTCAAGTATTGCCAATTTGGACTTTGATATTCCGAATCGAAAATTGACTGTCTTTCACAACGGAGAAATTGAAAAAATCGAAAAGTCCGTTATCGAACTGAATTTAGGCGGAAAGAAAATCTCGACTGAACAAACCGACCAAACAGAATTTGAAGAACAGAAAGACCAAAAAAATTACTTTGGTCTGTCCTTATCATAAATTTTGCCTTTTTTATCATCGAAATGACAACAGGAATGATCTCAAAATCTATGGGACTTGTTGCCGATAGTTTAGATATGCTTGCAGACAGTTTTGTGTACGGAATTAGTTTGTTTGCTATAGGCGGAACCTTAATCAAGAAAAAACGGATTGCAAAACTTGCTGGATATTTTCAAATCACACTTTCGATTATCGGATTTATGGAAGTTATAAGGAGATTTTTTGGAGACGAAAAACTTCCAGATTTTTCGACCATGATTATTGTTTCTATTTTTGCACTTATTGCAAATGGGATTTGCCTGTACATTTTACCAAAGTCCAAAAGCAAAGAAGAGGCACATATGAAAGCGGGTATGATTTTTACCTCAAATGACGTCATTATTAATTTAGGAGTAATAATCGGTGGAATTTTAGTAAATTATTGGAGTTCCAATAAACCTGATTTGATTGTAGGGACAATCGTTTTTGTTTTGGTAATTCAAGGAGCGTTTCGGATACTTAAATTGAGCAAGTGAGCACAAAGCACTGCTTAAAACAATGTTTATAAAATATGGCAATTAAACCCTTAATCAAAAGTTATTGCGTGTTTGTGAAGACCTGTAGATTTTTAAATTTGGTTGGTGTATCACCCGGAAAGTTAGCGTCTATTTGCATGCTAGGTCTCCTATAAGGAGGCATTACCCTTAATACAAGAATCCAAGAATGCGAAGAAAATTATATGCAACAAATCAGATAAACCAAAAATTGACTATGAATTGGATGATATTAATTATAGCAGGACTCTTTGAGGTAGCTTTTGCTGCTTGTCTTGGAAAAGCAAAAGAAACTACAGGCACTGAAGCAAATTACTGGTACATTGGTTTTTTAGTATGTTTATCAATCAGTATGATATTACTTGTAAAGGCAACTCGCGAATTACCAATTGGGACTGCTTACGCTGTGTGGACAGGAATAGGTGCCGTTGGGACAGTGCTATTAGGAATTCTAATATTTAAAGAACCTACTACATTTTGGCGACTATTTTTTATTTCTACGTTAATAGCTTCGGTAGTAGGATTAAAAATAGTCTCCAATTAAAAAAATAGTATTAGAATAAACTAGATAAACCTTAGCATCAAAAAGGGCGCTGATCATTAGGCTCAGTTAAAGTAGTGTATCCAACGATTTATGTAAAAAAGGATGATGTTGTTAAAATAAAGGCTCTTACTTCGTGTAAGACTCCCAGCTACGTTCGAAAAAGAGATACTTCGTAATCGCCTAATTTGAATCAACCAGCCGCTTGGTGCATTTAGAAACAAGTGGCGTCAAAAAACTCAACTGACAAATAATAGGTTGGTATCATCATTTTGCAGAAAAAACAATAATGGATAAGGAGAAAATAGAACGACTGAAAAAGCAAAGACTGCTTCTGCAAAAAGAAGAACGATTAAAAACATTGCGAAAACGGATTTCGCTTCAACTGGATTATTTAGATCATCAGAAATATAATTACAAGATATATTATGAGAATCAACATTTAGATTGGATCGGTAAAAATATACCTTTACGCAAAAGAGACGGATACAATGGCTTATATCATTATCAAATAGATGTGGATGCTACAAATCCAAATGATCCATCTGAATATTGTGATTCAGATCATTTGTGTATAGCTAAAATAAGAGAGCAATTCCTAACCATACAAACCAAAGACAGCCTACTTACAGTTGTTGTGATGCTGGTGATCCTGAGATAGAAATTTCGGTTGAAGCATTAGTATCTCAACCTTTAACGTTCTTTTCTAATCCTGAAACATGGGTGCTTACAAAAGATAAAAGCTGGATTATTGAATACATCTGGAATCAAGAAGTGATTTATTTCATTCAAATTCAAAATATGAAACCCGTTTTAATTAAAAAAATCATAATCCAGCAGCAATAACAAACTGGCAAGACCAAAGGAGTCCATAAAACAAAACTATTATATCTTACAGAAAGGCTGGTGTACTTTTCTTTTGTGATGAACATAAGAGTCCATAGAAAACTTTAAACGCTATCCAATACCAGCTAAAAATATGGGGTGTAAATGATATTTATGAAAAGAACATTAATGTCATTCACCCCTTATACACTACTTTACAGGTTTTAAAAAAGTGCCCCTTATGTAAAAAACTCAAAAGAGTATCTCAGGGATTAACATTCATATTCTGATTTTAAGACAGTATTAATAAGGTTTCGGTATTAAACCTCTATTCTGTCAGAGAATATCAAAAACAATCATATTATGAGTACAACATTTTTAAATACCAAGACAAGAGGGATTACCAAGACTGTAGCTGAATTTTCCAAACAGGATGGTCAGAGCAATAAGGAGTTCCGTGAATTTATAAGTGAACAAGTTGTGGAACACAGGAAAGAGGGAATGGATGTATTCAAATCCCCGAGACCAGGAGATCTCCGAGAAATCGAATAACTTTCTATGCACTACATAAAGAGTAGTAAATAACAAAAAGTAAAAAGGCTATTTAGGCAATCTAAATAGCCTTTTTCTTTGAGGTATAATTAAAAAATGTAAAACATAAACCTAAACACAATTTGTAAACTTTAGGGCTAAACCGAATGGTTAATGTACTTTTATCAAGTTGTAAAATCTTGAGGATTTTACTTAAAAGAACAAAAGGCTTTGAATAGATGCCGATAAATAAGCAAAAGTGCCTCTTGCTTGCTCATCACTACTAGTTCTAGCAACTTCGTATAAACCATTACAAAAATGACAAAGCAAAATAGGATCATTACATTAATTGCTATCGCAGGAATGCTCAGTCTTGTCTCCTGCAGCAGCAAGTTATCACCCACTACAAAAAAAGCAACTACTTTAAATTCGGAATCGGCTCTTAAAAAACCCTATGTTATATTGATTTCCCTAGATGGTTTTCGTTGGGATTATGTAGATAAATATAGGCCTCCCAACTTGATCAATTTTATTTCCAAAGGTGTTGAAGCAAAATCATTAATACCCTCCTATCCTTCTAAGACCTTTCCGAATCACTATAGCATTGCAACGGGTATGTACCCAGATAAACATGGTATCATAGGCAATATTTTCTACAGCTATAAAAAAGAGGCTACTTATAACATTCGGAATCGAAAAATGGCCGAAGACGGCAGTTTTTACGGAGGTTCTCCCATATGGATAGAAGCAAATAAAGCATCGATGGTGACGGCCAGTTACTTCTTTGTGGGTACAGAAGCAAACATTCAAGGAATGACACCTACCTATTACTATAAATACGATGGTAGTATAAAAAATGAAGATCGTGTTGCTCAAGCCGTAAAATGGTTGAAGATGCCAGCTGAAAATAGACCCCATTTAATTACTATGTACTTTAGTGATATGGATGATGCAGGTCATAATTTTAGTCCGTCCAATGAGGAGAAGCTAAAAGACAAACTACTGGCTTTAGATAAAAACTTAGGCGATCTATTTAATGGTGTAATAGCAACAGGACTGCCTGTGAACATCATCATCGTTTCAGATCACGGCATGGCAAATCAACCTGTCAAGAACCTTATACCAATAGATGACATTCAAAACGACAGCTTGTTTTTAACCATTAATAACGGCTCCATTGTAAATATTCATCCAAAAAAAAATGTCGATACCAACTCTTTGTTTAAAGATTTAAAACAAAAAGAAAATCATTTTAAAATCTATAAAACTAAAGACACTCCTGGTTTTGAAAAAATACCAACTAATAAAGACTGGGGTTCCTTCCAACTAGTGCCTAATTCTGGCTATTATTTTTCGACTAAAAAAAGTATAGCAGCAAGAATTGAGAAAAACATAACAACTATAGGTGTACACGGCTTTGATACCAAATACAAAGATATGCATGGTATCTTCTATGCGAATGGTCCTGCTTTTAAAAATAATTACGAGATACCAGCAGTAAAAAATATTCATATATACCCGTTAATGTGTAGGATATTAGGACTGGACATTCCAAAAGATATTGACGGAGATTTAGACCAAATAAAAAGTGTTTTAAAAACTGATTAATGTTCTATAAAGTGAATGGTATCCTTTAGAAGCATCAAAGGTTTATAAAAATCGGGGCCAAACAATGGTGACCCTAAGCCCTATTTTAAGAAAATAAATGCGCCGGGATCGATTCAAAAGCTAGCATAAGCACTGCTTAAAAAATAAAAAAAGCTTAAGGATGCTGGCATCCTTAAGCTTAAAGTTATAAATATAATCCGTTATAAGTGTATAGGGATTATTTAGGGCAAGAACATTTACTTGCCTTTTAATTTCCTTCACTTAATGAAAAACTTCCGTCTCCATTAAATAAGGTTAGTGTGATGGTGATCGACCAATTCCCTGGTGTACCTGATGAGGTTACACCTGAAAAGGTATCAGGTTCAGATGCTCCACTTAAGGACCTGTTTAATACCATATTCCCAGTTGCATCAAATACCTGCATTTGAAATGTTCCCTCAGAAGTAGCTGTAATATCAGCATTATAATCTGCTGTATTTAGTGAATTTTGCCACATAAAGGTTCTGCTTGAACTCCCCCTAGTGCCGGTAAAGTCACCATTAATATCTCCAACGAAGTCATCGTCGCTGCCTATTAAAACCGAACCGTTTACACTAATTTCAGCCACCTGCGGGACATCATCGTCACTACAGCTAGCAAGATTCAAACATGTAACGGCGAAAGCCGCTATGAATAAATTCTTTAACATTTTGATTTGAAACATAATTTTAAATTTTTAAATTAGTAATTCTACTATTAAAACAACTCAAGACTTAAATATCCCATTCCACAAAATAAAATTTTACAAAAAATAAGGTAATCATATATAAAACAGCACTTTAATTTTATAATACCTGCTATTTAATTTTTAATATTGTCTAAAAGTGTGCCTATTGGAATGAATATACGTAGCCCTATTAGCATATTTTACTACCATAAATAAATTATTAAGGTCATTATCAGATATAAAAATTTGATATCATACAGATATAAAAAATAATTCGAAGTGTTTTTATCCCATTCCTATGCCAGAGGTAGCAGTGATCATAAAACAAATTATTAAATTGCTCTTATATTCACAGCGCGACCTAATAACTAAAAAATATAAATTGACTTATTACAAATTGTACTCATTGGGTACTAGATTCTTATCTAAAGCCACCCTTTTTAAATATGGATTAAACTGGTCACCGATGTACAGAAAAAGTACCGCTAAAATAATCGACGTATCACCTGATTTATTGCATGTAAAAATGAAATTACCTATCAGCTGGAGGAATAAAAACTATATGAACTCCATATTTGGTGGTAGTATATATGCTTCCGTAGATCCGATACCTATGTTTCAATTGATCAATCTTATTGGAGATCATTATGTAGTTTGGGACAAGGCAGCTAACATTAAATTTAAGAAACCCGCTAAAGAAAACTTATACGCAGAATTTCTATACTCAGAAAATGAGCTTGAACAAATCGAAGAACTAGTGAAGCGTGATAACGAAATTGAAATCGTTAAAATGGTGCAAATGACCAACAAAAGCGGTGCTAAAGTATATTGCGAAATAGAAAAAACAATCTATGTTGCAAACAAAGAATTCTATAAGAGGAAAAGAAAAAACCAAGATAGAACATCAATAGAGCCGTGAGCAAAAAACATTCAGCTTTAATAAACTTTATAAAGCGTTGTCACTAGAACTCCTTTCCCTTTTTCTAATCTAGTAGAAAGTAGTTGTTGTACGTCTTTTACCTTAAAATAAAACGGCGCTTCTAATACGTTTAATCCGCTTTGTTTTTTAAGTCTAATACCTTGACCTGAAGTGATATCCTTGTTAGGTATAAAGTCTCCTTCAGGTAAATGCTCGGTTAGCATGACATATTTATAAGCTCTTAACTGATCTAGGATACTTTGAATTTCGGAATTAGATAGGTGTTGTAATACTTGTCTTAGTAAAGCACAGTCTGCTGCAGGTAAACGGTCAACTGCAAGATCTAGGCAATAAAATTTTAAATTTTCTTTTTGGAACATCTTTTTATTGTGTGCTATCACATTGGAAGCCACATCAACACCTATATAGTTCTTTGTATGTTGTACTAATTGTTTGCCTATATTAAAATCCCCACAACCCAAATCGCAAACGGAAATAGGATCTTGAAAAGATGTCAAAAACAAGGCGACTGTATTTATATAAGGGTCTACTATATATGGATGATGTGATCCACTTCCAGAATAATAAGGAGCAGTAGTAGTCGTTCCCCATAATCCCTTCTCATAAATCTGCTCCATAGCAGCCTTAGTAGGCCAAGGTTTCTTAATTCTTTGCTTTTCACTATCCCTATTATTCATACCTCTTTTATAAGATCAAGATAAGCTATAAATCAATGATGCATACCAACAAATCTATATCTTGTCATGGAAAAAAAATCATCCACATGACAACCCATTTAAAAAAAGATAGTATGGAGGGCTAACACAACTGAGGAATCTAAGAAAATAATTGAACCAATAATACACCTCTTTTTATAGCAAAAAAACACCTTTGATAAATATCAATTATCATTTGTACATTTGACAATTAGCACTTTTATGAAAAAGCATTACTTACTAGTAGGATTTACCGTCTCTTTTTTTGGTTTTCAAAATACCATAGCACAAAATAACGATGTAGAAAATGTACTGACTGATATACTATTTATTCTCGATGGATTTAACGATCCTGCCGCAGAAGCTAGCGTCATGCAAACAGGTGCTGGATGGTTTCATACCGCAAAATCCTTAGATAAATTTAAAACAAATATCTCCATAGGAATAAGCGGTTTACCTTTTCCCGCAAACAAAAAGAATTTTACGGTAAGCGATTCAGATTTTATCAATGTAGCTATACGAGATGGAGATCAGGCGTCTATTCCGACGACTCTAGGTGGTCGCGGTCGTACTTTTTTTGATTTTGATATTGATGGGGAAACCTATGAGTTTCAAGCTTTTTCTGGATTAAACACTGATTTCTTTGCTTTTCCATACGTGCAAGGACAGATAGGACTATGGCAAGAAACGGAAATTACCTTAAGAGTTGTTCCTCAAATTACCTTAGGGAAGTCGAGTTATGCCGTCTATGGAGTTGGACTAAAACATAATTTGTCCCAGTATTTCTTCAAAGAAAAACGCAGTTTGGAGATTGCTTTTTATGCTAATTATAACAGGACTGATCTTAATCTTCAATATGACGAGCCGCTAGATCTAGAACCATCAGATGGCGGAGCGCCGCTCGCAATAATCGATGGGTCGCTTATCGATTTTCATTCTATTAATGCTGGCCTTGTAGCGAGTAAGGATTATAAAAAGTGGACTTTTTCTACCGCTCTCAACTATAATACAAGTTGGGTAGATTACAGCCTTACTGGGGAACGCAGTTTGTTCTTTGACCTTTTTAATAACGTGCTTACCACTCTTAGCGAGACCAAACATTCTTTTAAGGTAGATCTAGGAACAGCCTATCAACTCACCCCTAAATGGAATTTGAATACACAGTTAAGTGCAGGACAGTTTGTTAATTTAAACTTAAGTGCCGTTTATAGCATCTATTAATCCTTATTGCGTAATTTTAATAGTAATTCCGTTTTCTCGCTATGCCTGCCGGCAAGCAGTGTACTGAAACCTTATCAACATTTCTGTAAAAGATCCTTACTATTTTAATCCAGACATTATTTAAGCGTATACCCATAAAAAAATCCCCATCATTGCTGATGGGGATTTTCTATTTGCGAGAGGTTGTTAAACCTAAATTATTTTACTTTATTTACTACTGCTGTAAAAGCTTCTGGATGATTCATAGCAAGATCTGCAAGAACTTTACGATTTAACTCGATATTGTTCTTTTTTACAGCTCCCATAAATACAGAGTAACTCATACCGTGCATACGAGAACCAGCGTTGATACGCGTGATCCATAATCTACGAAATGATCTTTTCTTATTTCTTCTATCGCGATAAGAATAAACCATTGCTTTATCTACTGCATTCTTTGCTACTGTCCATACGTTTTTACGACGTCCGAAGTAACCTTTTGCCTGCTTGAGGACTTTTTTTCTACGAGCTCTACGAGCTACGGCATTTACTGATCTAGGCATAATTTTAATTTTTTAACAGCAGGCGATCCATTTCTAGATTCTTTTATTGTGCACTACTATTGGGTTATTTTGTGAATTAATAAACCATCAAGGTTTACAATGTGGTCTTACTTAAGACGTAATTGTAACTTGATATTAGGTACATCTGCTTTGTGCACTACTGTATCGTGAGTCAAAGCTAGTTTACGTTTCTTACTCTTTTTAGTCAGGATATGACTTTTAAAAGCGTGTTTTCTTTTGATCTTTCCAGTACCAGTAAGCTTAAAACGCTTCTTAGCACTAGATTTTGTTTTCATTTTAGGCATAATTTCCTTTTTTTTAATTCTCGCATTCCTTATTTTAAACCTTTCTAATTACTTGATTCCGTTCTGTATAGAAGCTATTAAAAACAGACTCTAAAAACAACAAATCAAAACACCAACTAAGGTTCTTTATTAAGGAGTGCAAAAATAGGTTTTTATTTGGAAACTGTATTATAAATCGACACTTTATTCCTCCTTATTCTTTGGATCATAAGAATTAAAAGCGGCACCTATACTTAAGACTGTGTATGCTTTAACTTACACCGTTTAATTTTAAGAATTAACAGCTATTGCCTAGCTGCAGAGCAGGTTCTTAACTCTTTTCTTTTGACCATAAAAAAGACTGTCTCTTTATAGAGACAGTCTTTTCTATTTATCCTTTAAGTACTTTTTGCTAGACATGATTAATGATGCCTACTTAAAGGCTGCACTTATGGGAGTAACTTACTTTTTCTTAGGAGCGATAAACATATTCATACGTTTACCTTCCATTTTAGGCATTTGTTCTACTTTACCTAACTCTTCTAAATCTTGAGCCAATCTCAACAATAAGATTTCTCCTTGATCTTTATAAATAATGGAACGACCTTTAAAGAACACGTAGGCTTTTAATTTAGACCCTTCTTTAAGGAACTTCTCACCATGCTTTCTTTTGAATTCGTAATCATGGTCATCTGTATTGGGTCCGAAACGGATTTCCTTGATAACAACCTTACTAGCATTTTGCTTGATTACTTTCTCACGCTTTTTTTGTTCATAGACAAATTTCTTATAGTCCATGATTTTTGCCACAGGTGGGTCAGCATTAGGAGAAATCTCAACCAGGTCAAGTTCTTTCTCTTGTGCTTCTTTAAGAGCTTCACGTGTATCCATAACACGAGGTTCTCCATCGCCTACTAGGCGTACTTCTCTGGCACGTATCTTTTCATTGATTGCGTGCTTGTCTTCCTTGATAATTCGAGCCGGACCACGGCTTCTGCGTCTACGTATTGCTATGACTATATAATTTTAATTAAACTTCAAATGTTTTTATAGTTTCAGAGATTTCTTTTTGAACAAGTTCTGCAAAAGCTGCAACACTCATACTTCCCAGATCCTCTCCACCATGTTTTCTTACAGAAATAGTGCCTTCTTTTTCTTCCTGCTCACCTACGATAAGCATATACGGCAATTTGTTCATCTCTGCCTCACGGATTTTTTTACCCATGGTTTCTGCACGGTTGTCAACTGTTGTGCGAATTTCGTTAATTTCTAACAAATTTGCTACTTGTTTAGCATAATTTTCGTATTTCTCACTGAGAGATAAGATAGCACACTGCTCAGGCATCAACCATAGCGGGAAATTCCCACCGGTATGTTCTAATAATATGGCAATAAAACGTTCCATACTACCAAAAGGCGCACGATGTATCATTACTGGTCTATGTGACTCATTATCAGCACCCTTATACAGCAAATCAAAACGTTCTGGTAAATTGTAATCTACCTGTATAGTACCCAATTGCCAGCTTCTACCTAGGGCATCCTTGACCATAAAGTCTAATTTAGGACCATAAAAGGCAGCTTCACCTTCTTCAATCACATAATTGAGACCTTTATCATTTGCAGCGCTAATAATTGCATTTTCTGCAATTTCCCAATTCTTAACATCCCCAATATATTTTTCTGGCTTTTTGGGGTCACGAATACTCACCTGCGCGGTAAAGTTTTCAAATCCTAATGAACCGAAAACATACATGACGAGGTCTATAACTGCTTTAAATTCTTTATCTAATTGTTCTGGCATACAGAAAATATGCGCATCATCCTGAGTAAATCCGCGTACACGTGTCAATCCATGAAGTTCACCACTTTGCTCGTATCTATAAACCGTACCAAATTCTGCAAAACGCTTCGGTAAATCTCTATACGACCACTGTGCACTTTTATAAATTTCACAGTGATGTGGGCAGTTCATCGGCTTCAATAAAAACTCTTCATCATCGTTAGGCGTTTTTATAGGCTGGAAAGAATCTGCTCCGTACTTTTCATAATGACCAGACGTCACATACAATTCCTTAGAACCTATATGTGGAGTCACCACCATTTCATAACCCGCTTTTTTCTGAGCTGCTTTTAGGAAATTCTCTAATCGCTCGCGCAGAGCGGCACCTTTAGGCAACCATAAAGGAAGTCCTTGACCTACTCGTTGAGAAAAAGTAAACAACTGTAATTCTTTACCTAATTTTCTATGATCACGTTTTTTTGCTTCTTCTAGTAATTCCAGGTATTCTTTTAAGTCCTTTTGCTTAGGAAAAGAAGTACCGTACAAACGAGTAAGTTGTGGATTATTTTCATCTCCACGCCAGTAAGCACCGGCTATACTCATTATTTTTACTGCCTTGATAATTCCTGTATTAGGAACATGACCACCGCGACATAAATCTGTAAACGTATCCTGATCACAAAAAGTGATCTCACCATCCGTTAGGTTTTCTATCAGCTCTACTTTAAATGGATTGTTTTGATCCTTATAGAATTTTATCGCATCAGTTTTAGAGACACTGCGCATCGTAAACTCATGTTTTCCCCGTGCTATTTCTAACATGCGAGCCTCTATTTTAGGGATATCAGTCTCAGAAATAGAATGCTCTTTAAAATCTATATCGTAATAGAATCCATTATCAATTGCAGGTCCTATGGTCAGACTTACTCCAGGAAACAATTCCTCTATAGCTTGTGCCATAAGGTGAGAGGTAGAATGCCAGAAAGCCTCTTTCCCTTCAGGATTGCTAAACGTAAAAAGAACCAAGCTACCATCTTCTTTTAGAGGTGTTTTGGTTTCTACTTTTTTACCGTTAAAACTAGCGCTGATCACACTACGGGCAAGTCCGTGTGATATACTCATAGCGACATCCATAGGAGTGGTACCGCTTTCCATTTCTTTGATACTGCCGTCGGGCAAAGTGATTTTAATCATAGCTACAAAATATGAATCGGTAAAGGTAAAACCTTTATATAAAATCACCCTTAATTAATCAAACAGTTTTAGACGTTTTTAAGTAGCTTTTAGATCTTGATAAATTAATGGAACTTCAAATAAGTATTACTTCCACCTTTAGAAGAAACACTAGACGGAAAGCTAGAGCTTTTATATGTTGAAATAGCATGCTATTTCCCCTCTTGTGATCAGGCTTTTAATTCTTTATAACGATAAAGATACCTTCCATTTTGAACAGAAAAATGTTTTGTCATTAATTGATATTTGCGTTCTCCACCTCCTAATGGAGCAGAAATAAAAACTTTAATTTTTAATTTCAGATTTGATATTTTAATCATTCTGGACGCTTTCCACTGAAACAAACAAATAAAAGAAAAAACTTTACAGGATAAATGGCGCGCACTTTGATAATGTCTTTAAAACCTTATTATGAAAAAGCTATTACTTCTTACAGCAGCTGTTCTAATTTTGACCAATTGCGATTCCTGGACGGACTGTATCATCAATAATGGACCACAACTCAATCAGCGTGTTTTTGTCACAGGTTTTTCTAACGTTTATTATGAGGACAGTTTAAATGCTGAAATTAACAATGATCCACAAGATAACAACTACTACTATTATTTTTCAGTACGTGGATTGCCTCGCGGGATGGATTATGAGTCTGAAGGTCGTGAGCTCTTTATTTATGGAACGCCTCAAGAATCTGGTCGTTTTAACTTAGAAGTATACCTCCATGTAGAAGCCGCGATACTTTATTACGATGAAAATGATGGCCCATTTGAAGATGGAGATACCCTTTGTAAGGACAGTACCAGCAGGTTGTATACATTAACCATTCAATAAGGCTTGTGTCAGGTCGCATACTGGTTGGAATTCCGCTTTCGCGAAAGCGGAACAAACACCAAACAACAAGATCTAAAACAACCAATCGTTAAGAAAAACACACTTATACACTTAAACTCTTGTAATAGCTTACCTTTGCAGCTTAATTGAATACATGACATTTAAAGAATTAGGGTTAGTAGAACCCATCTTGCGAGCTTTGCAAGACCAAGGATATGAACGTCCTACACCTATACAAGCACAAGCCATTCCAGTACTATTAGAAGGAAAAGATTTATTAGGCTGTGCACAGACTGGAACCGGTAAAACTGCCGCATTTTCCATTCCCATCGTTCAAGATTTATACAACCGCCAGCCGCCAAAAGGCAAAAGGCGTATCAAAACATTAGTGGTTACTCCTACCAGAGAACTGGCCATTCAAATAGGGGAGAATTTTTCAGCCTACGCAAAATACACCGATATTAAGAATACGGTCATCTTTGGTGGAGTGAAGCAAACTTCTCAAGTGTATGCGTTGCATCAAGGAATAGATGTACTAGTTGCTACTCCAGGAAGATTACTGGATTTAATCAATCAACGTTACATCTCTCTTGATCATGTCGAGCATTTTGTGCTAGATGAGGCAGACCAGATGCTAGACATGGGTTTTATCCACGATATCAAGAAGCTGTTAAAGCTTTTACCTCAAAAAAGACAGTCGCTATTTTTTAGTGCTACCATGCCCAGCGCCATCGTAAAACTCTCTAACGAGATTTTAGGAAATCCCGCTAGAGTAACTATAGAGCCCGAAAAAACAACTGCAGAAAAAGTAGAACAGCGCATTTACCACGTTAATAAAATGAACAAGACCAAGCTCTTGATCGATTTATTAAGTAATGAGTTGAATGATGCTACCTTAGTTTTTTCTAGAACTAAGCATGGAGCAAACAAGATTGTTAAAGATCTAGATAAAGCTGGTATTAAAAGCGCCGCTATTCATGGGAATAAATCTCAGGCTGCGCGACAAAGAGCTTTGCAGCAATTTAAAGATGGAGATCTTCACGCACTTATAGCAACAGATATTGCTGCTCGTGGTATTGATATTGATGAATTGAACTATGTAGTCAACTATGATTTACCTAACGTGCCAGAATCTTATGTACACCGAATAGGAAGGACAGGTAGAGCTGGAGCAAGCGGTCTTGCCGTTTCTTTTTGTATGTTAGAAGAACGTCCTTTCTTAAAAGACATCGAGAAGTTGATCAGAACAAGTATTCCTGTTGTGGAAGTGCACGAGTTTGAATTCAAGATGGAAGATGCGGCAGAGCCAAGTTTGAAAAAACAAGGTGGTGGAGGTCGTTCTCAAGGAAGAAGCAATAAACCTAAAAGTGGTGGTGGTAACAGTTCTTCCAGAAGTAGTGGAGGGAATCGCAACAATAACCGCAATCGCAGTAGGTAGTCTTGCTCTTAAACAGGATCAAAAATAATGTATACACATCTAAAAGCCTTTTATCTATGGATAAAAGGCTTTTTTTATATATAAAATCAGCAGATCAGTACTTTATCCTTAGTAAACTTGCTAAACTTTTTAATTTTAACGTAACTTTAAGAAGTGAGAAAACAGTATCTTCTCCAATTATTCATTTAACACTTATAAATGACGACAAGACTGACCAGTTGTATAGCTCTTTTATTTATTTGTTTTAATATTCTTTTTTTGCCAGCACAAGATGCAAAATTAGGAAATAAGCCTCCTATTTCTAAAAAGCAGCTGGAATTAGATAGTTTACTAAAGGTAGTAAGGAGCCATTACTACGATAAAGATTATAAAAACGCTATTGAAAAAGGGAATTTACTTCTTCACTTGTCTGAAGAGATCGGTTCTTCCAAAAATGAAATTGCAGCTTCGAGCTTAATTGGTAATTCTCTATTACAACGCGGAGATACGATAGCCTCTCAGAAGATTTTTGAGAAATCTCTTTTAAAAGCACAAAAAGCTAACGATCTAGAAAAAATTATTATCGCATCAATTGACTTGGGTAATGTTTATGCTATTAGTAAACAATATGAAAAAGCAATTAAAAATTATACAAAAGTATTACCGCTAGCGGAGCAATTTAACCAACCTGTTTATTTATTTCTTTTAAATTATAATGTAGGAGAATCTTATTTGGAGCTGAATTTACCAAATCAGGCAGCTGCTTTCATTTCAAATACTAATACCTATGTAAGCGACTTAGCTACTGCCTATAAAGCAAGTCAAAAATCTCTTTCAGGAAAACTTTCTTATGCTGTAGGTGACTATAAAAAAGCTACAGAGGACTTTGATCAAGGCATTGATTATGCCAAAGAATCAGATTTTACGGAAATTTTACTTGAAATATACGAGTATTACGCTTTAACTGAAGAGAGAAAAGGTGATTATAAGAAAGCAAATGAATTATTAAAGCAATACAACAGTCTGAATGAAGAAAAATACAAGCTGGATAATATAGCAGCTGTGGAAAATGCGGTGGCTAAGTTTAATGTAGAACAAATGGAGCAAGAGCTTATAACTACGCAATATGAAAATGAAATAACAAGAGAACGAGCAACAAGGAATACCATCTTAATATCCGGTGCTATCGCATTAGTGTTTTTGAGTATTCTCACACTTTTTCTCTTTCGAAATCAACACAAACGAAAAAAGCTTCTGATAGATTTAAAAAACAACAACTATTTACTGGCTGTAGCTAAAGAAAAGAGTGATCGATTAAGAATGTCTAAAGATGCTTTATTCTCTAGAATTAGTCATGAATTACGAACGCCTATGTATGGAATCATAGGGATTTCTAATCTGATGGTAAGTGATAAAAAGGAAGCGGTCAATTCTGATAACATAAGATCTTTAAAATACAGTGCAGACTACCTACTTTCATTGATCAATAATGTTCTAGAAATGAACAAAATAAACAGGGTGAAAGACGATCTTTTGAAAAAAGATATTATTAATATCCGGCAAGTCTGTAATTATGCTATGGATTCTGCTCGCTATATTTCGCAAAATAACGGTAATGCAAACCAACTTTGCATAGATGAAGCTATACCAGAAAAAGTGGTGGGAGACTCTTCTAGATTATCTCAAGTACTTATCAACCTTTTAAGTAATGCAGGCAAATTTACAGAAGACGGAAAAATCACACTTGAAGTGACGCTTAAATCACTAAGTGATTTGGAGTGCTGTATCTTATTTATGGTAAAAGATAATGGAATAGGAATCGCCAAAGATAGGCAAGTAGCTATTTTTGAAGAGGCAGCATTTATAGAACATCATCACGAAAATGAAGGTACCGGTTTAGGATTACCCATTTCCAGGAGCATTATCGAATTGCATAATTCCAAACTTGACCTGATAAGTGATCTTGGCAAAGGAACAGAAGTAAGATTTGTATTCTGCTATGAGCTAGCAAAAGAAAAATCTATAGAAGAAAATATTTTACAAATAACTGGGAACCTTAGCTTATTAGAAGGAAAGAAAATACTGGTAGTTGAAGACAACAAAATAAATCAGGTAGTCACTCGTAAAATGCTGGAAAATTTAAAAATTGAAGTAGATACCGCCTACGATGCCATAGAAGCGATAAAGAAAGCACAAACAGTAAGTTACGATCTTATTTTAATGGATATTAACATGCCACCCGGCATAGATGGTTTTGAAGCAGCAAAGAAGATCAGGGAATTTGATCAAATTACTCCTATCATAGCGCTCACTGCAGCAGAACAACGAGAAGTTAAAGAGCGTATAAAAGATAGCGCTATGAATGATTATATTATTAAACCATTTAAAATGGAATACTTTCAGCACAGTTTATTAAAACTCATAAAGTAGATGCTCGTTATTCAAATGTCAAATTTTCCCTAAAGGATAAGAAAGATCACTTTTAAACTTCTATTCACAAATTTAAAAATTACTGATGAGACAGCTAATTATCAATGGTAGTTCATAACAACCCACTTTGAAGTAGTTCTATCATAAACCAACTGTATCATTTCATATTGACTACATCGCAAACGTATATTATTTTGAATTTGATTTTCTGTGCTTGAATTGGCATTTAAAGCCAATAATACTAAGTCGCCTTCTGTAGGGTATAACCATATTTGAGTTCCATCTGGCGCCGATTTGATTCCCGAAATAGTTATTTGATTACGACCACTTGAACCTGGACTAGGGTGCACTAACCTAATAATAGATTTACCGTGATTTGGCTCTCCAGGTAAAATAACGATGTCTAAATCATCAATCCTGCCATTCCCAGGAATAATAAGCGATGGTAGGTCACCAAATTGTAATCTTTGTTTCTTTGCGACTACCTTATTATCCTCAAGCTCGACGTCTTCCCCCATAGCTACGGGAACCATTCTTCCAGCAGCATCCACACCTACTAGTCTAACAGCACTTCTTGTTGTGTGATCGGTATTCAAAGATCTCACAATAAGACTTCCATTGACATCGAGCTCTGCTTGAGGATCAGCAGTATTGATTCCCACCTGAGCAAAAGCAAAAGAACTAAATAACAAAGCCAAAGGTATCGTAGTAATTTTCATGCGTTTAAAGTTTACTTGAATTTAAACGAAATATGTTTGACAAAAAGTAAACATTTCAATTTTATACTCAATTATACAAAAAAAAGGTCATTCGTCGATTATTTTTTTATTAATGATTTGAAATATAACCTTATAGCATACTAATAAGCAATTTAAATCGAAGAAACATAATATCTGTATCAATTTAACCATCAGCAATTTAAATAAATGTGGTGTAGAATTAAATGATATAATTGCTACTTCTCTTTTTACGCTTTACCAAATGGTAAAACCAAAATAAGGACAATTCTCTAGTCTTGAAGAAAACTAACATTATTAGTTTATGAGCACAATAATACTCAAAAAGAAGGTTTTGGCTTTTAAGGTGATGACCTCAATTGGATTATTAAACATTATGATCATCAAAAAATCTGTTTAAGAAAAAGCCCTTTTGATGATTTAATGATGACCCTGTTATTTGCCTTGATTTCATTCTCTTAATAAAATAACAATTTGTTTATCAGGACGATCAACTACAATTTCTAAGTCGTTTTCAACAACTGTAATAGCTTCTTCTTGAGTTGATCTTAAAAGCATCTCCCGTAAAAAAAATGGCTATAGGTTTTATTTAAGGTGATTTTTTTAGTTGTTGCAAATGCTACTTTTCTAAGCTTTTTTCAAAAAAACTATTCAAAAAAAGTAGCATCTGCTTCACTACTACCTTTCTAAAGCCCTGATTTAAATAATACTGGCACAAACCTACATTAGAATAATTGCCTTCCAGTCTTCATATAGAGGTGTTGTTTTTTAGCGCTTCTTCAGTGAACAATTAAATAGTATAACGACCTAATTGAAATCCCTTATATTATAGGTGAATCACAAAAGAATAAATGTAATAAGCAGCAGTATCTTGCTTTCCCCAACACAACAAATCTTCTGTACATAATCGGTACATTCCTATGATTTGTGTAGGAAAGGTGATGAAAAATAATTTGCCATTATGGAAACCATATCTCGCCCATTCTTGTCATTCTTTAGTTGGAATCAGCCAGTAAGCCCATTAGTCCATAACGCGAGACGGCAGATTTTCAGCAGCAATTTTAAGCAATTGGAGTATTTCTAAGAATTCTTTTTTACCCGTTTTCCAGATGTTTATTTCTTGCCGCTTTTCTTTTATAAATGGTTGCCGTGTTTTTAAGTCTTAGCGCTTTGATCGTTCATAAATGTATAGCACTTATATAACTTGTTATTATAAACAATCAAAACATTCCAGTTTAACTTTAATCTTCCAAAACCTAATCGCTTCTAGGAATTTTAGTTTTCTAAACTTTTTAAGTTGTGCTGTATTTGATTTATGTTACATGAAGATCATCACCATCATTCAAGAAACCCCTTTTGAATTTACCTGTTTACTTTCATTGATATGTGGATACGTTTTCTGTTTTTCTATACACTGTCTTCCCTAAAAGGAATACCTCCCAAAAGTATGTTGACATTTTCAAATGGCTTTAAACAAGTAGTCTTTAACCTGTTGTTCACTTTGTTCCTATTAATGACCATCTTTCTTTCTTTTATTTTTTATCAACTGCAACAAAGCGGAATTTGATTTGCGATTGTTTTATTTGCTTCTCCCTTGAAAAACAAATAGTTTAGTGAAAAATAATTAAACCTTCTTTTTATGAAAAGATATGTTCAACTTATAATTTGTGTTTTACTGATCCTTTTCTTTTTCAATATGGAAGGGATTGTAAAAAGCACCACGAGTCTTTCTGGGTTTGAAGATTATAAAAGCTCCCTTTTAGCACCTCAAAAACAAAACTTTTTAATTATTTGTTTTGCTTGGCTACTTATTATTTTCTTGAGAAAGTTAAAAAGAATATTTTTAAATCGCTTTGATATTTCAGCAGAAGACAACCTTAAAGCTAGAAAAATATACACGCAAATCAACCTGCTCGAAAAGATCATCATTTTTGTCATTGCTCTGCTTGCTATTGGTTTTATATTGATCTCCTTTGATAGCATTAAAAAAATCGGATATGGAATTTTTGCATCAGCAGGTTTAGCTGGTATTTTCATTGGTTTATCAGCTCAAAAAGTAGTGGGTGCATTGCTAGCGGGGATACAAATAGCGTTTACGCAACCATTCCGTATAGAAGATGCTGTATTTGTAGAAAACGAATGGGGTTGGATTGAAGAAATCAATTTGACCTATGTGGTGATTCGTCTTTGGGATAAAAGAAGACTGGTTTTGCCTTCCACTTACTTTTTAGAAAAGCCTTTTCAAAACTGGACCAGAACTTCTGCCGATATTGTCGGTACTGTCTTCTTACATACCGATTATCGTGTTTCTTTTGAGGAGCTCAGAAAAGAATTAACTAGAATATTAGAAAACACCACTCTTTGGGACAAACAAGTAAATGTATTACAGGTGACTGATGCTAAGGAAAGATCAGTAGAAATACGAATTTTAGTAAGCGCAAAAAACTCCCCCACTACATGGGACTTGCGGGTTCATGTTCGTGAAAAAATGATTGAATTTATACAGAAAAATTACCCAGAAAGTTTACCGAGAACGCGTATTCATTTAGATGATAGTACTGTTAAGGAAGGCTAGTTTGTTCTATTGCATATAACAACCTAGTCCTTTCTTTTCTCTTCTATGCCTAGCCTATAGCCTGTAAAACTTAAGCACAATAAAAAACAAGACCCTTTGGTATGTACCAAAAACACCTGTGCTTACTAACCTACCTCAGCTGCTCGCCCGGTTGGATGAAAATATCTTAAATAACTTTGGAAAATACGCCATTCCAATAGGTCAAAAGTTTTTACATAAGAATTCTGAAAAGACAAATGTAAAGTCATCTTCCTCTATTTTATATAGTACTCGTTCTGCAGTGATTTAAATAGGTTTCCCTTGATCTATAAATTGTTTATAGTGCTCAAAGCGCAGAAAGATATCTCTTACATAATGATACGGCTCTGCTCCTCTAACAAAACCATATCTGACCACATCGTCCAAATAGTATTTCTTGTCTGCCAATTTCAACATGTACTCTTCCACATTTTGGTCCCAAACATTCGGATTTTTACCATTTTTTTCTGTAAGTCGCATCGCATCAAAAACGTGGCCTGCACCGCAATTAAAGGCAGCTAAAGTAAATTTCATCTTTTGGACAGGATCGTCTACATCATCAAACTTATCACGCATTTTATCCAAATACTTGACACCTCCACGAATATTTTGTTCTGGGTTAAAACTATTGGTAACGCCAACTTCTTTTGCCGTATCTGGCATCAATTGTATGAGTCCTCCGGCACCAGCCCAAGACTCTGCTTTAGGGTCAAACCTTGATTCTTGATAAACTTGGGAACAAAGGAAGCGCCAGTCCCATCCTATGATCGCTGCATTTTTTTTAATAATAGCGTCATATTTACTAATCTTATTCCCATTTTTACTGTAAAAATCACTTTGTATCCTACCTCTATAGGATTTGGTGTTTTTAAAGTATTTATTGTAAATAACATAATAATCATCTTTCCTCTTCTCCTTGGCAATCCATTTGTTTATCGCTTGAAGTAATTCAGGCGAATTCTGCCGAACTGCCCATGCGATGCGTTGAGAAAACGAAATTCTAGTATCTATATGAAGTATCGGATAATAGGTTTTATTAATAGATGCTATATTGTAATCGGCAACTGTTCTGTCAATTTCACCGTTCACCACCATTCTAATAATTTCATCTGTAGGTATATTTCCTTCAATATGCTCTATCGGAATTTCAGCGCCTATCTCTTCCTGCAGATTCTTAAGCCTTTCAGAATAGGAGGTGTTTTCTCTCACCCATACGGTATCATTAATCAATTCTAACGTGTTAGAAATGACCTCCTTTTCAATTTTATAACCTGGCAACGAACGCCAATTATCTGGCATCCTCTGAACTAAAGCTTGGTGTGTTACGTAATGATTTTCTGTAAAGCTTACTAAGTTTTGTCTAGGCTCGGTTATCGTTAACCCATAAGCAATTAAATCACCATCGCCATTGTTCAGCATATCAAACAGATCATTAATATCTTTGGCTACCGTAATTTTTAATTCCAAGCCTAAGTCTTCGGCTAAGCGAGATAACAACTCGTACTCAAAACCCATTGGCCGCCCTTTATACAAAAAATAACTGGTAGAACTATATATGGTTATGGCGTGCAGTACACCATCTTCTTTTATGGCATCTAAATCTTTACTTATCTTGTACGGTATTGGATCTTTATCTGCCTCTTTTGATCTTTTATCACCTTGAGAACAACTCGAAAGAACAATGACAATAGCGATAAAAAAAGCCTTTATTTTTACATTCATAGCCAAAAAATACAAAGAAATGAGGGTGCTATGCAAGAATTAATCAAAAACATTAACAACTTGACCATTTAAGAACAAGTAGAATCACTTCAAAAAGCGGTCTTTTTTCTCCTCTTGCAGTGAGCAAAAATTATCTGATACTAAGATTGTTTTTTTATTTAAAGCTGGTCTGTTTCCATCTCCAACATCAATCTTTAAGAAGACAAGACCTTTATGATACTTCAAATGAACCCCTCAGTAATTTCAATAAGTAGTTTATAGGCTGTCCTAGAATGAATAGTTCAAAATACTTTAGAAAATTTGAATCTGCAAACTCCTTTATCCATCTGCCCTTTTTAAATAGTAATCAGTTACAAACGTAAGTAAACGTAAATAAACGGTTAACATACGGTTGTAGCTTTGATACTGTCACATCTTTGCACTGTCATCAAAAACAAATGATGGCAATAACATTTTTTTTAACCCATACAAACTAATTTATTATGAGCAATCTAAGCAACAGAGTACAGTTAATCGGACACCTAGGACAGGATCCAGAAATCGTAAATTTAAACAATGACAAGAAACTAGTAAAGTTTTCACTTGCCACCTCAGACCGTTATACCAACAAGCTAGGTGAGAAAGTAACAGACACGCAATGGCATCGCATCGTAGCCTTTAATGCTACGGCAAACATCATTTCTGAGTATGTCAAGAAAGGAAATAAAATAGGCGTAGAAGGGAAACTAGTCACCAGACAATGGGAAGATAAAGAGGGTGAGAAGCAATACACCACAGAAGTTGTTTGTGATCAAGTATTGCTGCTAGGCGGCAAGGCTTAGTGAAGTTTTGGAAATTTGTGTAAGCAAATTGTCTAGCATATCATTAAACGAGTCACAACATATAAACTCAAAAGCTTATCTATTTTTAAAGAATTTAGAAATAGATAAGCTTTTTATATGAGGTTTATTTTAAGGCCTATTTTGCTAGATAGTGGTCTAAGCAATTAAAAGGAATCTTATGAAACCATCCTAATGATAGAAAGAATGAATTAAGTAACTAATAATTCACTAAGATCTCTTGGATCTTTTCCTGACATTCTATGGCATTCTCGTCATCCTTGTCATTAATGTATTGAATCATACAGTCATAAAATTGTTTGCTCGATTCATTTGAAGTCAAAGCTCTTATCCACTCCAATTCACTTCTATAAAGACTATCAGAAACCTTTGAAGATAAAATCACTTTGTAATAAGCAAAATTTGATGTGTTCAAATATTTAGAATCTATTTGTTTCATTAAATCATAAGCCTTCTCATAATTACCCAAAGAAGATGCATAAAAAGCTTCTTCTCGATACTGATTTGCGATCTCTGCTTTAATATTAGCACGACTATCTGCTTCCGTAATATCAATAAATTCTTTAATGGTCTGAGCTAAACTAAAACCTTTCTGAACACTATACATATTCGCTACTTTTAAATCTCCTACCCTATCTTTTCTCACATATAACACCATATAATTGATCAGGTTTTCTGATTCTTTTGTGGTAACCAAATAATTTAGTCGGTAAACCTCATTATTCATATGAACGTCAAATAGTAAAAACTCTAGACCAGCTAACTTTGCTTCTTCCACATAGGTTTCCATATTTTGTATATATAGACTATTAAATATGCTATATAAATACTGTCTTTCCATTTTTGGTCTTTGCTTAAAATCGCTACCTAACCTTCTAGCAAACAGTGCAGGACTAAACAAACCTCTTAAACTATCAGAAGAATAAGAATTCAGGCTATTCTCTATCGCTAAAGCAAGATCTTCCGCTTCAAATAGTTCTAAATCAATTTCTGCTTTCTTTATTTCTTTGCAACTCACTAAAGAAAAGACCGTAAAAACTATAACTAAAAAAACTTTGGAAATTGCGAATTGAGAAATACTCGGGAAATGATTTTTATGCATAGGTATTTTAAAAGACATGTTTGTTTTCGGTTGTTCACTTCAAACAAAACTTAATAATCTTCCATTTATATGAATTCTAAGTTCAAGTAATAAGTGCGACACTAATATTTAAAACTCTTGGGGCAAGCCCCATGAGTTTTAGGATCAATTATTATATTAGTCTTGCATGAATACAAACAATTAACCAGAAACCAAAGATATCAAATACAAACATTATTAAAAGCAGAAATTGGTAAAATAGAAATTGCTGATATTATAGGAGTCTATCCAACAATTATTTACAGAGAGCTGGACAGAAACAGTGCCAAGCGTGGAAGAACAGCCGGTAACTATGTTGCTAAAAACGCACAGAGACCTGCGGTCTCCCGTCATAAATGCAAGCCCAAACAGGTACTTTTGACAGAAGTGATGAAAGAGCGCATTGCTGGATTGCTTTGCTTTGAGAAATGGAGTCCCGTGCTCATCAGCAAACGTTTAGAACTGGAAGGTGAGATATGCGTGAGCCACGAAACTATATATCAGTGGATCTGGGATGTCAAGAAAAGTAAGAAGAAAGCAAAATTAAAGTACTCCAAACTTTATAAGAGCCTCAGGCATGGCAGCCGAAGGCAGAAGAGAGGGAATACCAATAATAAAAGAGGAGCCATAAAAGGCCGTGTGGGAATTGAAGAGCGTCCTGATGTTGTAGACCATCGAGAACGCGTTGGAGACATTGAGGTTGACCCGATGATGGGAAGTGGACACAAATTAGCTCTATTGGTAATGACAGATAGAACCACCTTGGTAACGATCTTGGAAAAACTCAAAGGAAAGGAAGCACAAGAGGTATATGAAAAAATGGAAGAAAGACTTACCAACTTCAGTTCGTCCTGGATAAAGACAATTACCTTTGGTAACGGAAAAGAGTTTGCAAAGCATCAAAAGAAAGGTGAGCTTTTAAATGCCAAAACTTATTTTACAAGGCCCTATACGTTACAGGACAAAGGAACAGTAGAAAACAGAATAGTGTAATAAGGAGATTCATTCCGAAGAAAACAGACCTGAGAAAAGTCCCGAATAAAGAAATAAAAGAAGTTGAAAGATTACTAAATTAACGACCTATTAGAACTCTAAAGAATAAATGTGCCGCACTTATGGGTTGAACTCAGTAATTATTTATAGTACCAAAACTTCAAATAAAAAAAACAGGTAACTATCACATTATAGCTACCTGTTTTTTTTACTCTCCTTCAGCTTAACAATTAAAAAATTATTTTGCCTAGAACTTTATCTTAAAAGGCTATTACATACCTCTTACAAAGTCACTGTACAGGTCATTGAATTGATAACCTTCTGTAAATCGTTTTTTACTGAGCTTATCAAATTCTACTAAAGACCAAAGAATAAATTCTTTCATAAAATTACGATCTTCCTTACTTGTCTCTGGTTGGTATTTCTGTACCAAATCTTCCAAGGGCTCTATCTGATCGATCAACACTTGATAATCACTGTCGTTCAACTCATCTAATAATTCTAAGCCTTCGTTGTTGAAAAACCACTCGATCAATTTATCGTACGGGGTATCTTCATTTTCCTTTACCAGTTTCTTAATCTCTGGAAAGTACAGCGGAAACAATGTTTTAGTCGCTGCTCCTATCAACTCGTTTGCCACAAAAGCAGCACCTTCTTGCTCTCCTTCATAAACCAACTCTATCTTCCCTGTAATAGAAGGAATAACTCCGGTAAAATCAGAAAAGCGTATGCTAGTTTTATCGTCTCCATTCATTAAGGAGCGACGTTCTGCTGTGCTTAATAAGTTTTCAAAAGCTGTGATACTCATACGAGCACTCACTCCACTTTTTTCATCTACGTACTCACTATCTCTTGCACAAAAACTAATTTGTTCTAATAAATCTTTAGCTAGTTCTGGCACATAAACCGCCTCTGCAGTACGCAAGTCATTCTTAGCTTCTTGTTGAGTAATCGTTTTGGCGATCTCAATATTCTCAGGATAGTGCGTCAAAATCTGAGATCCTATTCTATCTTTTAATGGTGTTACAATACTACCACGGTTGGTATAATCTTCTGGATTTGCTGTGAAGACAAATTGCATATCTAAGGATAAACGCAATTTGAATCCGCGTATTTGAATATCACCTTCTTGAAGGATATTAAAAAGCGCTACCTGTATACGAGCTTGTAAATCTGGTAGTTCATTAATAACAAAAATACATCGGTTAGCACGGGGAATCATCCCGTAATGAATCACGCGATCATCAGCATAGCTCAATTTTAAGTTGGCTGCTTTTATAGGATCTATATCTCCAATTAAATCTGCTACCGTCACATCTGGGGTAGCTAATTTTTCATAAAAACGATCGTCTCTATGCAACCAAGAAATAGGGGTGTCATCTCCGTGTTCTTCCATCAACTGCTTTGCTGTTCTTGAAAGAGGCTGCAAAGGATCATCATGAATCTCACTTTGTGTTACGTACGGGATATATTCATCTAGCAATCCCGTCATAAGTCTTGCCAATCGTGTCTTTGCTTGACCTCGCAATCCTAATAAATTGATATTGTGACGTGATAAAATCGCTCGTTCCAGTTCTGGAATGACCGTGTTTTCATACCCGTGAATTCCTTTAAAAGAGTCCACATCATTTTTAATGTTGTGAATCAGGTTATCTCTTAATTCTTCTTTTATCGATTTAGACTTCCATCCCGCTTTTTTGAGTTGGCCTAATGTGTTTATCTTATTGTGATCCATAATTGTTCTTCCTAAAGGCCCACAAATTACAACCCATGTCCTACTCTAGCAATCATTAAAGAGATATTTAACAAAAGTGTTTCCTGATAAGTGTTCTTAATTGCTTTACGCATTTTTTTAAATCTCGCTTTCGCGAAAGCGGAACACTTTTAAAAGTAGTTCTTTAACAAGTTAGCATTAGATTTGATAGTTCTATCGTTAGAAGCCCTTGAGACGGTTCTAACTTTTTCCACTCAAAGGAGGTCTTGGCATTTGGGCAAGCTCTTTGTGATCCTACCTGTTGATAAGCTGTTATCGCTTCCATGTCCATTTCGATTTCTGTTTCCATTTCAATTTCCACATTAACTTCCTTTTCGACTTCAGCTAACTGATGTACTTCCAGAGTCCTTTTTTATTCTGCAGAAAAGTCATGACTCGTTTTACCCCAACATGTTCTGGCTTTTCAATTTTAGCATCTTTAGCGAGTAATTTCTGAGCAGCTTCTCTAGCTAGGGCTAAAATTTGGTTGTCCTTAACGATATCGGCAAGACGTAAATCCATCACCCCACTTTGTCGTGTTCCCATCAAATCTCCTGGGCCTCGCAATTTTAAATCTACCTCAGCAATTTGAAATCCGTCTGTAGTGGCCACCATGGTTTGTAGTCTGGTTTTAGAATCACTACTCAACTTATGACCCGTCATAAGAATACAATAACTCTGGTCTGCTCCACGTCCTACTCTACCACGTAATTGGTGCAATTGAGAAAGTCCAAAACGCTCGGCACTTTCAATTATCATCACACTGGCATTAGGCACATTTACTCCTACTTCTATAACGGTGGTTGCCACCATGATTTGTGTTTCCCCTTTTACAAAGCGATTCATCTCGTAGTCTTTATCTTCTGACTTCATACGACCGTGAACAATACTCACTTTATATTTAGGCAAAGGAAATTCCCTAACGATGCTCTCATAACCATCTTGAAGGTCTTTATAATCTAGCGTTTCTGATTCCTCAATCAGCGGGTACACCATATATATTTGTCGCCCAAGAGCTATTTCATCTCTGATAAAAGCAAAAACAGCCAATCTATTCTTATCAAAACGATGCACCGTTTTGATTTCTTTACGACCAGGCGGTAATTCGTCAATGACCGATATATCTAGATCTCCATATAAACTCATGGCCAGCGTTCTAGGAATAGGTGTTGCCGTCATTACGAGAACGTGTGGCGGCAGGTCATTTTTCTTCCATAATTTGGCTCTTTGTGCCACGCCAAAACGGTGTTGTTCATCTACAATTGCAACTCCTATATTTTTAAACTTTACTTTATCTTCTATCAGCGCATGCGTTCCTATCAAGATATCTAATGATCCATCTTCTAAAGCTTCATGAATCACCCGACGGTTCTTGGTTTTTACAGATCCTGTAAGAATGGACACTGTAATTCCTGTTCCTTCCAGTAATTCTGAAACGCCGCTGTAATGTTGCTGAGCAAGGATTTCTGTAGGTGCCATAATACAGGCTTGGAAACCATTATCAAGAGCTAGTAAGGCGGTGAGCAAGGCAACAATGGTTTTTCCTGAGCCTACATCTCCTTGAAGCAATCGATTCATATGAGCGCCAGTTGCCATGTCAGCACGTATTTCTTTTACTACTCTTTTCTGAGCACCTGTAAGTTCAAAAGGCAAGTGATTCTTATAAAAATTAGTGAATTTATCGCCTACATGATCAAAGACATATCCTTTAATTTTGGTTTTTCTAATCCTATTTTGAAGAAGTAATTCCATCTGAATAAAGAAAAGTTCTTCAAACTTTAATCGATAAATAGAGGCGCGTAACATCTCTGGTGTAGATGGAAAGTGAGCATTGAGCATGGCTTCATTTTTACCCACCAGCTTGTAATGCGCTCGCATATCATCTGGTAAAGTTTCTACAAAAGCGCCGTTGATCTCGCTAAAGAGTTTGCGCATGCATTTTACAATGTAGGTATTGGTAATTTTGCGTTTAGCGAGCATTTCTGTACTCGGATAGACTGGTGTCATAGCACTCTGCTTGCGTGACTTATGATCTGCTAGTAATTCTAAATCTGGATGTGCAATATTGTATTGAGAACCATAACGAGCTACTTTACCAAAAGCTACATAAGGTTCATTGATCTTTAAACTATCTTTAAAATGTTTCTGACTACGGAACCATACCAGCTCCATTCTTCCTGTCTCGTCAGCAAAAGTGGCTACCAGACGTTCTGCTTTTCCTGCTCCTGCGGTTTTTATGTTTAGGATTTTACCTAAAATCTGCACTTGAGCACTATCGGGAACCAATTCATTGATCTTATAATACTTCGTTTTATCAATATATCTATTTGGAAAAAGGTTTGCCAGATCACCATAGGTATGGATGTGCAACTCACTGCGCAACAACTTAGCTCTTTCTGGACCGATGCCAGCGAGGTAATCTATAGGAGTAGAAAGAAAGTTAAGTGGCAATTGCTAATTATTTCTAGTGCGTATTCAAAGGTAAAGGAGTTAGACGAAATGTCAAATTAAATAATTGCAGGAATGTATCAAGAGTAACACTCACATAAACTCATTTGATTACTCCACCCATATTCATTTAAAAATCGGTCATAAAAACAAAAAAAGATACCAGTCTGAGCGATAGTCGAAGACGTTTAACTATGAAAAGAGGTCTTGCGACGTAAAAAGCTTTCGACGTAGCCTGTGCTGAATTTAGTTCAGTGCTCCACCATACCTTTTATGAATAAAAAAATCAAAAATCAATAAGATTAAGTTTCAAATTTTGAGTCATTTAATTTCTCTGTTTTTATCCGCGTCGTCTTTCTAGAAGAATCATCATCATAAGACCTAACATGACACGTTCTTTATCGTCTTCATCGATATCAGCCACTTTAGTCAATTCAAATTCTTTGCCAAAGAAAGAAGGCATCTTTTTAAGCTTCACTACGATCTGACCAGCTTTATTAGTTACATGATAAGTAGGGTTAAAGAGATAGCCAGTGAATACGCCTATAACAGGTATTCCTCCTATCAGAGAGTCTGCTACGCGTACCCAAGCATTGGCTTCTTGTACTTTGTATTGCGGCTGGTTGTTTTTATCTACGATATCATACTCTGCCTTCCACATACTGCGCCAGCCTTTACGAGCAATCTTTCCTATTTCCGTATTATTTTTGTCAAACATGGCGTACGCAGCACTAAAATCCAGCCACTTGTTTGCAGCAATAGTAAATAAAATCTGTGTTTTACTCTCATCGCTATAAACCGTAATGGCCTCTTTAAGCTTAAACATTTTTTGCTTTACATAGGCAATCGTCTGTCCTGAAGCATTCTTTGCAGTAAAATCATTACTCAGGGTAGTAATTTTAAAAGAAAATGTAATGGGGTATTGTAGGTTATTCATATAATGTTAGTTGAGTTTGTAATGTAAGTAAAACTTAAATAAAATGCTTAACCAGTGATGTGATAACCACCATCTACATGTCTTATTTCACCTGTTATTCTACTTTCTGGTCTGAAGAGATGACAAATTTCATATGCCAGATCCATAGGCACTGCATTTCCTAAAGGGCTCATTCTATTTGACGTAGCTACATCTTCTATTTTTAAAGTGGCATTACCAGCTTTACTACCCATATATGGAGAAAACCGAATAGCGTTTACACGTATAGCATGTTTACGACCTAGTTCATCTGCCAGCTCTACGGTAATGCGCTCCAAAGCAGCTTTTGCAATACTTATATTTCTATAAGGATGAAAGGTTACTTTTGCCGCAGCTATATAACTTAAAGAACAAATGGAGGCACCATCTTGCAAAACACCATGCTTTAACAAATAATGACTTACTCGTATTAAAGAATAGGCACTCACGTTCATGGTATCACAAAACTCCTCTTTTGTAACCTCAATAAGTGGCTTTACTTCTTTATTGCGTATGGTTTTATCCATAGCTATGGCATGTAGGAAACCGTCCAACTTGATGCCTTTTTCAGCTAAGTCTTTTGCAAAGTGTTCTATGTTTTCGTCAATAGTGACGTCTAAAATTTCTACCGTAGCATCGCCTAAAAAATCATGAACAGAACGTTTAAAATCTTCAAAATTCAGATTTAGAAAAGCTTTTGCTTTATCTGATAAGTTATTATGAAATCGGCTTACACCTAGACCGGTACAAACCACTTTACCACCGTTTTTTATAATTTCTCTTGCAGCATACATGGCAAGTGAATGCTCATCTGCAATACCGGTAATTAAAAAAGTTTTATTTGTAAACATTTATTTATGTTATTAGTTTCTATATCAAAAGAATTTATGCTGGTTGAGCTCAGGGCGAAAGCGTGCATACTACATATATACCAACTCGTTTTAAATCATTACACACAACAGGGGGTCAGTTGCTTTAAATTTTATAATTACCATTTATAAAGTGCGGTTCCCCAAGTCCAGCCAGCACCTACGGCGGCAAATAAAACCAAATCCCCTTCTTTAAGTAGGTTTTTCTTGACCGTTTCATCCAGCATCATAGGTATGGTTCCACCAGAGGTGTTTGCATAGCGATCCATATTAGTCATCACTTTCTCCCAAGGTAAAGAGATGCGATTTGCAACCTCTTCCAGTATTCTTATACTGGGTTGATGCGGTATGAGGTAACTCACCTCATCTATAGAAACCTTATTCTTTGAGAGCAACTCCTTTATTGATTCTGGAACCACTTTTATTGCCGTTTGAAAAACAGCGGACCCATCCATTTGAAAATACTGCAGGCCTTCTTTAAGAGTTTCTTTTGTGGTAGGTAATAATGATCCTCCAGCTGGTATATTCCAACTGTCTTTACCACGGCCATCTGTGTGCAATAGAAAGTCTATAAAACCTTTATCTTCCTGGGTATGAGAGAGCACCATGGCTCCAGCACCATCGCCAAAAAACACCGCATCTCTGCGATTCCAATCGGTAATATTTGAAAAGGTATCAGCACCTATGACCAGTACATTTTTATACATTCCAGACTTAATAAATTGTACAGCTGTGGTTGTTGCAAACAAGGCTCCAGAGCAAACTGCCGATATATCAAAGGCGACAGCGTTAAAGGCTTCTATTTTTTCTTGTACAAAGCAGGCACAAGAAGGAGCAAGCCTATCTGGAGTTGCTGTAGCTAGAATGATTAAGTCCATATCTTGCGGAGTTAGGCCTGCGTTTTTAATGGCTTCTTTTCCAGCCATAGCGGCCAGGTCACTGGTAGTTTCTCCTGTAGAGATACGTCGTTCTTTAATTCCTAAGTTTTTTTGTATCCAAGCATCATTTGATCCTACAGATTCAAAAAAATCATTTTTTACGACATTCTCCGGAGCATAAGATCCGGTACCTTTAATATATGCATTATTCATAAACTAGTATAAGCATATAAAAATGTATCATTTTATTAAAATAAAACAGGAATTTCAATGAAAATTTTAAACAATTACACAATTGCTATAAATAAACAGTTAAAAATGATAATATCGTAAAATTAAGCTTGTAAAATATGGAATTCTTAAGGAATAAAAGAAGCTTTTAAGACAGGTACTACCCCACCACATCCAACTTAGCAAAACGCAACAGCAGTTTTTTTAATCCGCCTACGTTGAAGTTGATTTCGGCTTTTTTCTCACCGCCTATTCCTTCGAGGTTGACAACCGTCCCCCTACCAAAACGAGCGTGCTCGACAATCATTCCAGATTGTAACTTACCTTCAAATCCTGCTGGTGCGCTAGAATTAGTAGTTGCACGACTCACAGGACGCATCTTTCTCAACTTTCTGATTTGTTCTTCGTTAGGCTGGCTCACACTAGGTGGCGTTCCTTTTATAGGTTTGGACTGACGCAGTTTAGATTTATCCGGCTCGTCCCACATATCGTTATCCATCAAGGGTTTATAACGGTAATTATCTGGTGGCGTGGTGTATTCGATATACTGGTCATCTATTTCAGTAATAAAACGACTCGGCTCTGCATCTACTAATTTACCCCATCGGTAACGGCTTAGTGTATAAGTTAAATAAGCTTGGTGCTCTGCTCTAGTGAGTGCTACATAAAAAAGACGGCGTTCTTCTTCTAGGTCTTCGCGGGTATTCATCGCCATCCCACTAGGGAATAGATCTTCTTCCATTCCTACGATGTACAAATAAGGAAACTCCAGCCCTTTGGACAAGTGAATGGTCATTAAAGAAACGCGATCATCATCTCCAGTATCTTTATCGAGATCTGTAGCTAGTGCTATATCTTCCAAGAATTCAGAAAGGGCTCCACGAGCATCTGCTACTTCTTTTTGTCCTTCAACAAAATCCCGCATACCGTTAAGTAATTCCTCCATATTTTCTATACGAGAAATTCCTTCTTGGGTGCCATCTTTTTTAAGCTCTGTAATCAGAGACGTCTTTTTCATAACGTATTCCGTCAATTCAAATACGTTTTTAGTATCGTCCAATGCTTGAAAACTCTTAATCATCGTTACAAAGTTTTTCAACTTTGTTTTGGTCGCACTATTGATTCCAGCATCTACTCGATCTATATTTTCAATAACTTCAAACAGCGTGCGGTCGTAATGCTTTGCTGCAACAATCAATCGGTCCATAGTGGTTGCTCCTATTCCACGAGCTGGATAATTGATCACACGTTTTAGAGCTTCTTCATCTTTAGAATTAACTACTAGACGCAAGTAAGAAAGTACATCTTTTACTTCTTTGCGCTGGTAAAAACTGAGTCCTCCATAAATACGATACGGAATATCACGCTTGCGCAACGCATCTTCCATCGCACGAGATTGTGCATTTGTTCTATACAAAATGGCAAACTTTCCATTGTCTAGCTGGTGGTTCATTTTATTCTCAAAAATAGAACCTGCTACATAACGTCCTTCTTCAGAATCACTCATCAATCTATGAACAATAATCTTAGGTCCATCTTCATTTGATGTCCAGACTATTTTATCCAGTTTGGTTTTATTATGCTCAATAATGGAATTTGCCGCTTCTACAATATTCTTGGTAGAGCGGTAGTTTTGTTCCAATCGGTAGGCTTTTACATTTTCATAATCTTTTTGAAAATTCAAGATGTTATTGATATTTGCACCTCTAAAAGCGTAAATCGATTGTGCATCATCTCCTACCACACAAATATTTTGAAATTTATCTGACAGGGCTTTTACGATCAAGTATTGCGAGTGATTGGTATCTTGGTACTCATCTACGAGTATGTATTGAAACCTATTTTGATATTTGGCCAGTACTTCTGGAAATCTATTGATCAATTCATTGGTTTTCAACAACAGATCATCAAAATCCATCGCCCCAGCTTTAAAGCATCGCTCTACATATTCTTTATAGATCTCACCAAAACGAGGTCGTCTTGCCATGGCATCTGCCTCTTGTAAATCGGCATCATTATAGTAGGCACGCACCGTGATCAAACCATTTTTAAGCGAAGAAATACGAGAGAAAATCTGTTTGTATTTATACACATCTTTATCCAGTCCCATTTCTTTGATAATGGCACTCGTTAGACGTTGAGAGTCTTGAGCATCATAAATCGTAAAATTAGTTGGATAACCCAGCTTGTCTGCTTCCACTCGCAATAACCGGGCAAATACCGAGTGGAACGTTCCCATCCACAGGTTTTTTGCCTCTCCTGCACCGACGATCTCGCCGATACGTTTTTTCATCTCTTTTGCTGCTTTGTTGGTAAACGTAAGGGAGAGAATATTAAATGGATCCACACCTTGTTGCATCAAATAAGCGATGCGTATGGTGAGCACACGAGTCTTCCCAGACCCTGCACCAGCAATGATGATCATAGGACCTTCTTTTTGTAAAACAGGTTCTTTTTGGGCGTCGTTGAGTTGGGAAATATGTTCTTGCACTGGTCTTCTTTTTCTAGTTTATAAAGATAGGGTTTGTAGTGGTGTCGCTTTCCTTTATTTTACTTTCTTTAATAACAATTCATCACCAAAACCACAGATGAAATGCCTGTTTTTAGTTCGCTTTCGCGAAAGCGGAATTAATAAAGTTTATCCAGTTCGATAACAAGATCTAAAAAGAACAAAAACCTAATCATTTTCAAAATTAAGCATAATAAGAATTAACATTCATTATCAAAAAACTTGCGAGTTTTCTTTTTTTTAAAATTGATGTATCGTTAACTGTTTTGACCCCTATAAAACAAGAGTATTCTTTTAAATTTCGTTAGTTAAATTATGCGGTTAATTTATTCATCAAAATCAAGTGTTCGCCCGCGACAGTTTACTATTGGTTTTAATTACACACTTTGATGTTTTAGGGATCTTTATAGTGTTCTCGTTTTAGATAATGTAGCATAATAATCAGCCGTTATCCAATAAAAAAAGCGCTATTGGGGCTGCGGCTTAAGGTCCAATCACAGCCTTCTTTTGAAGTTCATAAAACAGTTGCAGGATTGATGATTTTACGGATGCAATTTCATTATTAGACTTTTAAACCTTGTTTTCAAGCGATGTTGTGTATTTGAATCTTAAAATGGCTCTCGATAGCAAATAACCCCTTATTTTTGATCTTTTAATATCATTAAAACTCCATTATGCAAGACCTTATATTCACCCTTTTTCAAACTTTATTACCTGCCTTTTTAGTGGCAGTAATTGCCTATTATTTTCTTTCTTCCTATATGAAAAATGAAGAACGAAGAAGAAGGTATATAACTGTAAGAGAGTCACAGGTAAAAACGCTTCCTACTCGCATGGCAGCTTATGAGCGCCTGGTTCTTTTTCTAGAACGTATAAAACCAGCAAGTCTGGTAGTGAGAACCAAACCCGGTAATATGACAAAAGCAGATTATGAGCAAACTCTTATTGCTGCTATAGAGCTGGAGTTTGAACACAATATTGCGCAACAAGTATATGTCAGTGAAGAATGCTGGAATATCATACGTGCTGCAAAAAATACCACCATTCAAAAATTACGTCAGGTATCCATGAGTGATAAAGTCTCTACTGCCGACGGATTGCGCCAAGCGATACTTAACGACCTGATGGATAAACGCGCTCCCAGTGCAACGGCTATAAGCTTTTTAAAGATCGAAGTGAATGATTTGTTTTAATGGAGTTTAATTCAATAGCACAAGTGATTCTAAACCAATCTGGAAGGGTGATTTTTTTCTTAATAACGCCCGAGATGAGATGAGCAGATTCTGAACAAATCTGGAAGAAGCTTTACTTCTTTATAGGAGCTTTCTAGCACCCTATTTTCCAGAATGACAACTTTATTACTGGCTTTTGAAATAGTTACAAGTCTGGCGAGTACATCAAACTACTGCGCAAATATGCCAGCGCAGCGAGTAAAATCATCGACTTACTGCTTACTTGCATCCCGATAGCTATAGGGAGATATTGAGAACCAGATAGCTACTGAAACTGAAACTACGACTTAAAATAACACTCCAATCTAATTCAATCCTAAAACTCGCTTTAATATTTCCTGACTCTTCGTATCAAAATTGCCTAGGGACTGATCAATGAAGAATTGACCGTTTTCTCTTTTGTATTGGGCTTTTAAAATACCACGTGCATTTTCATAAAATCGCCATACATGATGCAAACTGGCATTCATCAGGTCTGTATAATTTTGCTGACTCATGGCGTCGAGATTGATCAAGTAATCAAAAGCCGCTGTTCTAGTTTCTGTGCTGTATTCGGAACCCGTATATGCTTGTAAGCGAACTAAAAAAGGCAATAATTCTTCATTAGTATAGCCGGTAGAATTGAGTGCCAATACGATCCATGCCATATCCAAGCTAGAATTTATTTCCTTCCATTGTGCTCTTGCGCTTTCTAAAACCGCTCTTTTATCGCTGGCGTCATTCCACAATAAAAACAACACGGACTCTCTAGTCACATAGGAGGCATCATTAAGCATACTCGTAATCAATTCCCGATTCTTATCGTTTAAAGTTGGCGTGCTTAAAACAATAAGCTGATTCACCTCTACATCGTTCAATGCTGCTGCTTGCTGTAACAGCTCGTATTTCTTATCATTATCATGAATGCTCAACTGAGCCACCATTTCTTTTACCATTACCGTTTCAACGGGTTTTTGAAGTGTTTCTTTATACGAGTTATAAGACTCTTCAAAAGTAGAAATACGTCTTGCAGAAAGTTGAAGGTATTGTTCCATGACAGGCTGTTTTCTCAGTATTCTCAAAGCTTCGGCAGTAGGGAATACTTCTGAAGTCAGCCATGTTGCTTTAAAATCGGTTAAATCTTTTTCACTGACCTGAGCCACCACATCGAGAAAACTAGCTGTCGTGACATTTTGATACTTGTTTTTTATCAGGTACCTGGTGACGCTTTCGCGAAAGCTCAACACTCCAACCTCCTCTTTTAACGCATGTAACGCCCAAGCTCCATGTTGGTAAAACGTAAGCGAATTTGCCTTTGCATTTAGCAGTGCAGTGCTATTTCCATTAGCTGTTTGCTCGTTCAAAGCCTCTGCATATTCAAATAATTGTGCTTGAAAATAGGAGTTCCCGTATAAGTTTTCCTCTGCTAATAAGGCATAATAACTGGCAAATCCTTCGTGCAACCAGTGGTGTTTTGCTTCTGTTTCTGTCACCAGATCACCAAACCATTGATGTGCCAGCTCGTGTGCGTTTACGTTTACATAGCTGCGGTCGTTAGCACCTAACTCGTCTGTAAAAAATTCGTCGTTAAAGATGGTCATCCCAGTGTTTTCCATACCTGAATACAAGAAATCTTTTACTGGAACTTGCTTGTAATTTTGCCATGGATAAGCAACTCCTATCTCACCCTCTAAGAAATCAAAGATCTCTTTAGAATGTTGATAGGTAGGTGCAACCTTAGATTCTTGATTGTCGTAATAATAGAATTCCAGCGGTATTCCAGAAGCGCTGCTATCTCTTTTTACTTGATAATCTCCTGCGGCAAGAGCGACCAGATAACTGGACATGGGTTTTTCCATTGTATAATTCCAAGTCTTTGTTTCTTTGCCTTCAGTAACTGTAACTAGTTTACCATTTGCGATGACGCGTTTTGATACTGGGGCAGTAATCGATAAATTCCAAATCATTTTGTCATTCATATCATCGATACTCGGCAGCCAGTTGCTGGTGTACTTCCCTTGCCCTTGCGTCCAGACTTGATCCCATAAGCGATCTTTATCTTTATCAATGTGGTACATGGCTTTAGAAGGGTAACTGGTAAATTTAACGGTAAGCTCCAGAACATCACCTGTATGAAAAGGGGCTTCAATAACTAATTTTTCTCCGTCATAAATAGATTTCACTTTATTACCTTCTATCAAAACTTGATGACCCACCAGGTTTTTTGCATCTAAGAATATAGAAGACGTATTCTTTAAAATTTGCAGATCAAAAAGAACGGATCCTTTGACCTCATTAGAAAATGGGTCTAATTGTATCACTACTTTTGCTTTTTGAAAATCAACCGTTTCTAACTGGCTAGACGTATTTTGAGATTGTGATAAAAACACAGCTAACAACGCAATAATTGTGATCCATTTCATAGAGGCGAAAAATACAAAAGATGTACCGCAATTAACTCGTTACTTCTTATGCTTAACTTTTATTAACGCTATGGTATTTACCATCACATCAATTTTTATACAACTGTTTACACACTAAGCAGAGAAACCTTTATTTTCGCAGCTAAAACACTTCCACTTGTACGAAAAAAGCTTTCCGCATAAACGATTTGGCCTCACACTAGAATTTCTAGAAAAGCACATTCCTAAAACAGATCACATTCTGGATTTAGGAGTGGAAAATCCGTTTACGGTTATAATGAAAGAAGCTGGATATCAAGTTTCTAATACGAGCGGAGAAGATCTAGATGACGACACCTCATCTATAGAAAATTTTAAAGGTGAAGTAGTAACTGCTTTTGAGATTTTTGAACATTTAGTCTCCCCTTACACCTCACTTAAAGCGATTCCTTGTGGTAAATGTATAATTAGTGTGCCGTTAAAACTTTGGTTCACGACTGCTTATCGGAATAAAAAAGATATTAGAGATCAGCACTATCATGAATTTGAACCTTGGCAACTGGATTATGTACTAGAAAAAGCAGGTTGGAAGGTAGTCGATCGCATCAAGTTTACCAATCCCGTAAAGAAATTTGGAATCCGTCCACTTCTTAGAAAATTTACAGACCGCTATTATGTAGTGTATTGTGAAAAGACAAATCCTTCTTAAATTTTGAAAATAGCCATCATCATACCAGCTCACAATGAAGAGCTATTCATACACTTGACGCTAGACAGTCTGGTGCAGCAATCACTGGCAGCAACTCAAATAGTAGTAGTAGATGACAATTCTACCGACCGTACTTTTGAAATCGCTAGCTCCTACTCGACTTCTTTACCCATAAAAGTGGTACGAACTTCGTCTAGTGCAGAGAATATACCTGGTTCTAAAGTCATACAGGCATTTAACTTCGCCCTTTCTCAAATAGATCTAGCAGATTTTGACATCATTTGTAAGTACGATGCTGACTTAATTTTTCCTTCTAATTATTTGGAGCAGATAGCAACTCGTTTTTACGCCATACCTACCGGTAAGAAGGAAGACAAAACTATAGGTATGGTTGCTGGACACTGCACGATCCTTAAAGAGGGTCACTGGGAAATTGAAAACCAAAACAATCCAGATCATATAAGAGGCGCACTCAAAGCCTACAGACGAGAATGCTTCCAACAAATAGGCGGACTCCAACCCAGTATAGGATGGGACACCGTGGACGAAATGCTGGCGCGTTTTTACGGTTGGACCGTAGTTACCATTCCAGAATTACATGTAAAACACTTAAAACCTACTGGAGCGGCTTATAATGCAAAATCCAAATACCTGCAAGGAGAAGCTTTTTATAAAATGCGTTATGGCAAGTTACTTACTTTTATAACTGCCTTAAAAATGGCCTGGAATAAAAAACACTTTAACCTGATCACCGATTACTTAAAAGGCTACCAACTGGCACAAAAAAACAACCTTGCTCCACTGTTAACAGAAGAACAAGGTCGTTTTATAAGGAAGTACCGATGGAACGGTATTACATCTAAGTTGGGATTTCCTTCTAGAAATTAAATGCCAAACCAAAACTCACATTGAACTGATTGTAAATTTCTTCCGCTGGTGTTAGATCTTCTGTTTTATACTTTGCTAATGGAAAAGCTGCTTCTGTATACACTCCAAAACCATCTGTAAAGAAATACCTCGCACCTAAGTGCCCACCGAAATTTTTAGTGCTAAAGGCAAGACCAGGATAAAGGTCAAACATAGGATCGATGTTTAAAACGTTACCTATGTTAGCATTGAAACGCAATTTCACAGCGGCTCTTTCATCAAAGTTAGCGTCTATGCTATCGTCGAGACTTAGTGCATAATTCAAGCCTAGACCCATAGAAAAGTTTTCTGCTACTCCAAAATCGTAGGTTCCTTGAATTCCTGTAGCCCCACTTTGAAAGTCAGCTCCTATTTGTACTTTTTGATCTCCTTTACCTGCAAATATTTGAGCATTTGCGGTTACACCAGCTACAAGAGCTGCGATAAATAGTATTTTTTTCATGTTGTTCCTTTAATTTTCCATTACAAATATAGGATTATCAGGGCAAAGTACTATTATTTCCTTAATACTTCGCTTATAGGGTTTCCAGTCGCTCCATTAGGAAAGCTTATTTTGAGTAAACTAGAAATGGTAGGCGCGATGTCAATAATTTCAGTGCGTTTGCTACTCGACCCTTGCTTAATACCGTTTCCGTAAAATAACAAAGGTACATGAGTGTCATAACTCTGAGAGCTCCCGTGAGTAGAGCCTGTTTTAGAATAAGAAATCACCGCTGGCTCTAAGACATAAATCACATCGCCGCTGCGCTTATGATGAAAACCATTCTGTATCAGTTTACCGGTTCCATCGGGCATAGTTCCAGAAACGAGTGCATTTCTCGTAAACACCTTATCTATATGTTTATAATCCAGTATGATGCTAGCAATGAAGTTTTCTAGGTCAATAGGATTGATCTTGTTCTTCATCACATTTGCTTTATTAAAGAAAATCTGATCGTTAGAAATATTTGAAATCAACTCGTCAGAGCTAAATTTTTCTACCAGAGCCTTATTTAATTTCTCCCTAAAATCTGATCTATCGAAGTATCCAGCATTGATATTCCTGCTTTGTAAATAAGCTGGATTATTTACCGCTCCATGGTCTGCTGTTAAGAAAACGGTGTAGTTCCCTTTTCCTACTTCTTGATCTAAAGCCTTTAAAAAACGCGCTATATCCCTGTCTAATCTTAAATAAGTATCTTCTATCTCTACAGAGTTCACCCCATATTGATGCCCTATATAATCCGTACTAGAAAAACTTACCGCTAGAAAGTCTGTAATGGCATCCTTCCCCATTTCTTCCTTCTTCAATGCTTCGATGGCAAAATCTGCTACGATGCTATTGCCGTATGGTGTTGCTTTTATAAGACTGTAATTTCCATTTTCACCTCTTAATTTCTTTAAGTCATAAGGGAAAACAGCAGTTTCTTTTCCTCTTGGAGCTTTTTCAAAGTCATTGAGATCTGATCCACTTGCTGTGTAAGTTTCTAAGGGATATAAAGTATTCCAAGTTTTTAAATACGCATCTGCTTTTTTTGAAGCATTAAAGTCTGTCACCCATTGTGGTAATTGTTCCATATAAAAAGTGCTGGAGATAAAGTTTCCTTGATCGCTTCCTTCAAACCAGTAAGCAGCATCTGCAGCATGACCAGCTGGTAAAATAGCGCCGCGATCTTTAATAGAAATGCCTATCACCTTTGCTTGTCCTTGTGTTTGTAATTCTAATTGGTCTGTTATGGTGGTTGTTAACATTCTGCGTGGTGACATTTTACCTTCATCACTCTCTGTCCCTACTCCTGTAACCTGGTTGTCATCTGCATTATAAATGACTTTGTCGTCAAATTTATCGTACCAATTATTCCCTATAATACCGTGATTCATAGGTGAGGTTCCTGTATAAATAGATGCGTGTCCAGGAGCTGTATAGGTAGGTACAAAATTGTAATGATTGTTGGTAAGTTGATAGCCTTCCTTGATCAATCGTTTAAAACCATCCTCACTATACCTATTGTAAAACCGGCTTAAATAATCGTATCGCATTTGATCTACCACTATTCCAACTACCAGTTTTGGACCATCTTGCTCTGCCTTAGAAGAGTTTAAAGGAGTCTGTTGAGTAGAAGTATCTGGTTGTTGATCTCGCTTTCGCGAAAGCGTGCTACAAGAAGTTACCAATACAAAAGCAACTATTAAAAGGAGTACATTTTTCATCAAAAGTTATTTACTGCAAAAGTAACCTTTGAAAAAAAGAACAAGTTTAAGAAAGCATTAAATTGTGAGAGATATTTTTTTATCTACTTTTACCAACGATGAGATTTTTAAGACACATAGGTCGTTATATGATCATGCTTTTTAGCGTTTTTAGGCGACCGACTAAAGCAATCGTTCTTAAAGAATTGATTCTTAAAGAAATAGACGATTTAATAATAGGCTCCTTAGGGATTACCGCATTCATATCTTTATTTATGGGAGCGGTGGTTGCACTACAAACTTCTTTAAACCTGGACAACCCTTTGATTCCCAAATCCCTGATAGGTTTTGCCACCAGACAATCCATTATTTTAGAATTTGCTCCTACGTTTATATCGGTAATTATGGCCGGTAAGGTAGGTTCTTATATCACCTCAAGTATAGGATCTATGCGTGTTACAGAGCAAATAGACGCACTGGAGGTAATGGGTATCAACTCGCTTAATTATTTGATCTTTCCTAAGATTATTGCTTTACTTTTCTATCCTTTTTTAATTGCGATCATCATGTTTGTGGGGATAAGTGGTGGCTATCTGGCAAGCGTTTATGGGAACTTGGTAAGTTCAGAAGACTTTATAGTGGGCTTACAAGAAACTTTTATACCATGGCACATTGCTTATGCATTTATAAAAACCATGTTTTTTGGAATTCTTCTGGCTACGATACCCAGTTACCACGGTTATTATATGGAAGGTGGTGCCCTAGAAGTAGGAAAAGCGAGTACTACTAGTTTTGTATGGACTTGTGTGGCTATAATTATATCCAATTATATTTTAACTCAATTACTGCTTAGCTAATGATACAGGTAAATGATTTACGAAAGAGCTTTGGCGGCGAGGAAGTTTTAAAGGGAATTACAGCAACCTTTGAAAAAGGAAAAACCAATATGATTATAGGAGCCAGTGGTTCTGGTAAATCTGTTTTTCTTAAAAATATGCTCGGCCTTTTTGAACCAGACGCAGGTGAGATTATTTATGATGGCGAGCCGCTTCATGAAATGGAAATAGAACGCAAAAGTGAATTGCGTAAGGAAATGGGTATGCTCTTTCAACACAGTGCCCTTTTTGATTCCATGACCGTAGAGGAGAATGTGATGTTCCCATTGCGCATGTTTACCAAAATGAGGCTTCATGAACGACGGGAAAGAGCAAACGAAATCCTAGATCGAGTAAACCTGGTAGATCTAAATAAGAAAATGCCTAGCGAGATTTCTGGCGGGCAACAAAAACGCGTTGCTCTTGCGAGAGCGGTAGTGAACAACCCTAGATTTCTTTTTTGTGACGAACCCAATTCTGGTCTTGACCCAAATACGGCTACCATAATCGATAAAATGGTCCAAGAAATCACCCATGAACGTAAAATTACTACGGTAATTATCTCTCATGACATGAACTCGGTAATGGAGATAGGAGAAACCATTATATTCCTAAAAGACGGCAAGCTGGCGTGGAAAGGAACCAATGAAGAGATTTTTAGAACTGATAACAAAGCGGTAACAGAATTTGTGTATAGTTCTAATTTGTTTAAAAAAGTACGTATCGCTCAGAATGAAGGCTTTTAAGTCTTATCACTTATTCTTAAATTATTTTTGTTAATTATTCCATAACTAGATTTTTTTTAAAAGTTCAGACCTTATTTTTAAGGAACTTTTAACTTAAAATGGACACTATGATAAGTAATAAAATTAAGTGGTCGGTAGGCTTGTTGTTAGTAATTGTGCTCATTGTAGCTACTAATTTTATAGATCAAAATAATTTTCAACGCATTCAAGACTCCGTCAAATCCATTTACGAAGACCGATTAATAGCCAAAGACTTACTTTTTGATATACAGTTAGAGATTCATGATAAAGAATTGCTTCTAGCCGAAAACAAAGATTCCACCTTATTATCAAACCGTTCTTCTTCTCAAAAAAAGATCGAAGGCTTTATAGAAGGCTTTTCAAAAACTGCTTTAACACGGGATGAAAAAAGAATCTTTGAACGTTTAAAAGAAGAGACCCGTCTTTTATTCTCTCATGAAACTATCTATTTCAATACTGCAAACGACCTTACTTCTTCCAAAAAACTAAAAGAGCAAACTAAAAATATTAACAACACCATAGCGCAGTTATCAGACATTCAAATAGCCGAAGGTCAAAGACAAATGCACGTAGGAAGAAAAGCCATGGAATCTATTGATTTATTAACTCAATTGGAAATATGGATCATGATCGTTCTAGGTGTATTGATACAATTTGTGATTCTTTACAGTCCTAAGAAGGAGAGTGAGTAATTGATGGCAACCTGTTGATTATTAGTTATAATAAGCATATTACAAGTCATCATCCCTGCCCAATCTGCTTTATGTAGCGATCAAAACTATGAAAACTATGAAAACTGGTAAAGCATCATTAAACATGAGATTTTTAAGAGATATCAGTTACATTTGAGTTCATATAACCAGTTCTACACCGTTTGAAAAAAACATTCGTTATATCATTAATATCAGTTCTGATTTTATTTAGTTCCTGTAAAAAGAACGATAAAAGTTCAGGGAAAAAAGCGAATGAAAAAACTGAAATTATTAAAGAACAACAATTTTATTTTGATTGTAAAAAACAAATGATAAACGGAGTTGAATTCGAGGCTTGTATTCAAAGACCAGGAAATTTTTTTATAAAAAGTTCTGACGGTAAAATAATTTATAGTGACAAAGACAATCCTTTTGATTTTGAATTTTCAGATTTTAATGGAGATGGATATTCTGATATTAGGATGAATTATGTTTCTAACACACCTGGAATTAAGCAATTACTTCTGTTTGATATACAATCAAATGAATTCAAAGAAGTTAAAACATTTAATAAATTTCCGAATTCTATAAGAATTGAGGAAACAAATTTTTATTACTCGTATTATGGAAGTGGATGTGCCGATAATGATTGGAAAAGTGAATTATATAAATTAAACGGAACAGAAATAACCGTGTTAGGGAAAATAAAAGGATCAGGCTGTTTAGAAAATGATACAACCGGAATTTACATATACCAAGTAAATGGGAACACTGAAAAATTATTAAATTACACCAAAAGAGAACAAAGTTATTGGAAAGAAAAATATGAATTTATAAAAGAATATTGGACAGAAAATAAAAACCAATTCGAATAAAAAACGGTGTAGAACAACGTTTAAAAATAATAGGGCAATTGTCGCTTAACCCAATGGTAAAGGCGCTTTTGTAAGGTCGCCAAATTTTAAATTTGGCTTATTGATAAAGAAAAGACCTGCCGGCAGTTAATAAGAAAAAATAAAAAATTTGGATTGTGTTTAATCGAAAATAATTTTATAGTTTGCTCGCTACTAAACATATACAGAGAGGTTGAGCTAATGCGGAAATCTTATTAAAATTGAACATTTGAACTAAAAAAGCCAACGCACAAACAGCACATTTATTTTTTCCAAACGCACCATCCAATCTAAAAATTAAAAGAGCTGTTTCTGCCTTTGCGCCTGAGCAAGATTATCGACAAAAGAATGTGAACAAAAAAAATACGAATTGTAGAAGTAGAAGATATCTTTTTTAAATTGTAGGGTTGAATTTGGAACGAAATGATAAAAGAAAGAATTGATATAGACAACATTGACGGACAGCTATTTGAAATCAAAATAGTCGGGCCAGAGAACTCTAAACCAGCATCTTTTACGCATTATTTGCACAATCATAAAAATGGAGTTTCACAATTTTACAAAAAAGATGCACTTGCATTTGTCAAAGAAATTCTTATTAAAGAATATCCAAAAGACGAAATAACGAATAAAATAGCGGAAGAGGCTCTTCAATATTTGATTTTTGATCTCCATAAAACTGTTCCATTTCCCGCACCTGATAAACCTAAATTCAAATTTATTGACCTTTTTGCAGGAATTGGCGGATTTCGTTTGGCATTCCAAAATCTTGAAGGAAAATGTGTTTTCACAAGCGAATGGGACAAATATTCAAAACAAACCTACAAAGCCAACTTTGGCGAAATTCCTTTTGGAGATATAACTAAACCAAAGACAAAAAGTTACATTCCAGATAACTTTGATGTGCTTTGCGCAGGTTTTCCGTGTCAAGCATTTTCGATTGCTGGAAGACGTGGCGGATTTGAAGATACTCGCGGAACACTATTTTTTGATGTTGCCGAAATTATTAAAAAGAAAAGACCAAAAGCAATTTTCCTTGAAAATGTAAAAGGCCTTCGTAATCACGATAAAGGAAAAACATTAGCTACTATCTTAAACGTACTTAGGGAAGATTTAGATTATTATGTTCCTGAACCACAAATACTAAATGCAAAAGAGTTTGGCGTTCCTCAAAATCGTGAGCGGATTTTCATTGTTGGTTTCCGAAAAGATTTAGGAATAACGGATTTCCAATATCCCGAACCTACAAACAAAGACGCAGTTTTAGATGATATTTTGGAACAAGAAGAGGTTTCAGTAAAATATTATTTATCAACAACTTACGTTCAGACTTTAAAAAATCACCGAGCAAGACACGAAAGCAAGGGAAACGGATTTGGTTATCAAATTATAGCAAATGATGGAACTGCTAATGCAGTCGTTTGTGGAGGAATGGGAAGAGAACGAAATTTAGTTTTAGATGATAGACTCACAAATTTTGTTCCTGTAACTCATATTACTGGAGAAGTCAATCGTGAAGGAATTAGAAAGATGACACCAAGAGAATGGGCAAGACTTCAAGGATTTCCAGACAATTTTAAAATCGTAGTTTCAGACTGTTTTGACCCCTATAAAACAAGAGTATTCTTTTAAATTTCGTTAGTTAAATTATGCGGTTAATTTATTCATTAAAATTAAGTGTTTGTCAGTGTTCCATTTTTCCATTGGTGTTATTCTTCCTAATAGTCCGTGAAGTCTTTCGTTGTTGTAAAATAGAACATATTCTTTAAGGATTTTCTCTATTTCTCCAAAGGTTCTATATTCAAATCTCTGAAAAACTTCTTTCTTTAAAATTCCGTGATAAGCCTCTATGTGAGCATTTTCTTCTGGTGTTGCTATATGTGTAAACTCTTGACTTACTCCTATAAGTCCTAGATATTCTCTTACATTCTTGGCAATAAATTGACTTCCATTATCACTTCTAATCACTACATTATTAGGGTATTGATAGTTCATAAATAAGTCAGACAGCAATGTTATCACTTGAGCTTGTTTAATTGAAAAAGCAAAAAGGTCTATTAATATTCTTCGCGTATGAACATCTATTACAGATAGTAAATAAGCATTTTTACCCGCACTAGGAATCCAAACCATCTTTATGTCCATTTCTAAACAATCAAAGGGTTTTGTAGTCTTTACTTTTCTGAATTTAACAAACTTGCGCCCAGAACCGCTCCTGTCAATGCGGTCTTCTAACTTCAATAGGTTCGCTTCTTTCATTATTCTGTACAGCTTTTTATGGTTAATTACATAACCATCTCGTGTCAAATAAGCAGTCATTAATCTGTAGCCACAATCTATAAAAGGATGACTTAGTATGGTCTTTACAGACTCCATAACAGAATCCTGAGTAACTAATCCATTCTTATTATGATACGTAAATTCACTTGGCTTATTTCCTTTTCTCCCAAAGCTTGGTCTGCGATAATAACTGCTGTGAACCATTCCTACCATATTGATTATGCTAGTTTTACTGATTTTATATGTGTTAAAAAAAGTATCTACTAAATCTTTCTTGGATCGGACGTCCCAAACTTTTTTTTTAAAAGTTCTCGCTGGACTTCCAGCTCAATCTCTTTGTTGCTTAAAAGCTTACGAAGTATTCTATTTTCCTCTTCTGATTGCTTTAACTCTTTACTACGCGTGTCATAGGTCACTTTTAAGCCTGCTTCGCCTTGGGTATCATATTTCTTCTTCCAACTATAAAAAGTTCCCGTACTAACCTTGTATTTACGACAGGTTTCAACGATTCCTATTTCTTCAGATGTGGATAGAATTTTTAACTTTTCTTCTAAACTCCATTTCTTGTATTTCATATCTCAAAGGTATTAATTGAAATTTAAAATATCGCTCCGAACTTATTGGGGGCTAAACTACATCGCAAGTTTGGACAGGGAAATATGATGCGACAGGTGGATATTTGATTGTAAAAGAAAATGGCGATGTTCTTTGCTACCATATTTATAACAGAAACGAATTTGAGGACTATTTGCTTAATAATACCAAACTCGATACTGCAAGTTCATCGAGACACAGATTTGGGAAAGTTTATAAAAAAGATAATCAATTGTATTTCAAATTGAATTTACAAATCAGGTTCACGAAATAGCTAACGCGTGAGCCATACACATTTCCAGTTGCGCCAGCCAACGCGCCGCCAAAACTGTAAAGGAGTATATCTCTGCCAAAGCTAGCAAGTTTACGGAAAAGCACTAAGGAAAAAACGTGTATAGCTATTAACTAAGTAGTTGTTTAATACAAGTTAAGGTGTATTTACGAGTCCACCAAATTTTTTGAATTTAGCTTATTGAGAAAAAAGACCTACCTGCCGGCAGGTAGGTAATAAGTAAAATTTTTAAATTGGGCTTGTGTTCAACCGAATGGAAGTCGCATTTTTCCGCCCTACTATTCTTATACAAATCCGTTGTCTATATAAAATGTCAAGCATGAAAAGTCATAAAAACTGGCAGAAATACCTTTATGACTTTATATTAAATCATTGAGCGCCTAAGGTTTCATTTTCAGCCTATAGGTATGCAGCAGTGACTATATCTTTTTAGCTTTGAAAGCCTTTATCCTCAACCGCTTTTTATTTAACCGGATCAACAGCTGAAGCCCCACCAATCTTCATTTCATTGATGGTTACTTGATCAGATTGGAGTCGGTAACGCAGCCAGTTGGTCATACGCGTTTTTACTTCTAAGCGGTTTTTAATGGGTAAAGTACTGTCGTTAAAAATGATATTATAAACAGCTGTGGTATCTGTCTGCTGTGTGATAAAATCCTTATTTACAGAGGGAGCATAACTCATACTAGCTATTTGTGGATAATTCAACCGCACCTCTTCACTTAAAATATCAAAATCTTTACTCTTCTCATTAAGACTCCTCAATTGATCTTCCAGCGCTTTGATGTGTATGTCCTTATCCTGAATAAGTCGCAGCTTATCAATCAATTCTTCTTGCACTACTTCTACACCTTCATTAGACGCCATAGGCATAGAACTGCCTTGGTAGAAACGTACACTACTTGATTCTAAGTGCTCTGTTTGTTTAAATTTCTTGCGCCATTGCTCTACAATAAGCTCTGGTACTGGTGCCCCTAACATCACTACATCCAGTATTTGTGTATCCTTATCCCATTCATCGTTAGGTCGCATACCTTCATATTGAACAATGTCTTTAACAAAAGAGCTTGCAGCACTTCGCATTACTTGATCTTGATACAATTGATAAAACAACCATACGGATGGCAATAAAACTAAAAAACCTATCAATGAAGCTAATCGAGAAACGCGCTTGCGCTTTGCTTGATTGGCATATTTCACCATAGGAAACCGGAGTAACTTACATACTAAAAAAGTAGCCAAAGCAATAAAAACAGCATTGATACAAAACAAGTACATCGCACCACCAAAATAGGTCCACTGACCGGTTGCAATCCCATAACCTGCCGTACATAAAGGAGGCATTAATGCCGTAGCAATAGCCACACCAGCAATAGCGTTAGAAATAGTTCCTTTTTTAGCTTTAGCAACAATAAGTGCGAGTCCCCCAAAAATAGCTATCAACACATCCAGAATCGTAGGATAGGTTCGAGCAGCTAACTCATCTGTAATCTCTTTCATAGGAGAGATAAAAAAGTACAATGTTGCCGTAAGCAAGGACAGTCCTACCATGACGCCTAGGTTGATCAATGAACGACGCAACATCGTAGCATCATTAATTGCGGTTCCTAATCCCATACCAACTATAGGCCCCATAAGTGGCGAGATCAACATGGCTCCTATCACAACCGCAGTAGAGTCTGCATTTAACCCTATGGAAGCTACAAAAATCGAGAATATAAGAATCCACGCATTATGACCTTGAAAAGAGATGTCTTTTCTCACCGCTTCAATAGTCTCGTCACGGTCAGAATCTTCTCTAATGTCTAATAGATCATGCAAAAACGACATGATATTTTCCCAAATACCGCTAATGCGTTGTTGGTTTGAATCCAGATTATTCTCTGCTGAAGACTGCTGGCTTTGTGATTCTTGTGGCTCCATTATCCTATTTCATTACCGTATTTATCCATAGCTGCATTGCGTATTTCTTTAATTTCTTGTTCGGCAGTTTTAGGAATAATCATCAATACATCATCTTGATCTATAATAATATAGTCTTCCATTCCTTGCAAGATGACTTTTTTTCCGGCAGCTGTTCGTACCATATTCCCATGTGAATAGATAGACGTAAGGCTGGCATTGATAACAGCATTTGCGTCTTCGTTTTTATCGAGTTTGTCATAGAGTGATCCCCAAGTCCCTAAATCGTTCCAGGAGAATCGTGCTGGCAGTACAAAAACAGCATCGCTTTTTTCCATGATCGCATAATCCACCGATATATTCTCGACATTCGGATAGTTCTCTTCCAGCCATTGGGTTTCCTTATCTGTGTTGAAAACCGATAAGCCATTATTAAATAAGGAAATTAATTGAGGTTGCGCTTTCGCGAAAGCGGATACCACGCCAGCTACATTCCATATAAAAATCCCTGCATTCCATAAAAAATTACCTGCAGCAATAAATTCCTGCGCCGTTTTTAAATCTGGCTTTTCTCTAAATTGAGATACTTTTTTGATCTGGTTTTCTTCCTTGTTGTATTCAATATACCCATAACCCGTATTAGGTGAAGTAGGCTGAATACCAAGGGTCATTAATGCTTGTGGATGCGCTGCACAGAAATCAAAAGCAGTAGCGAGGTCTTCATTAAAAATATCTTGTTCAGCGATGTAGTGATCACTTGGAGCGACGATCATGCTGGCCTCTGGATTCATTTTTTGAATCTTTAAAGCTGCCAGTAAAATACAAGGCGCTGTATTGCGCATAGCAGGCTCTGCAACAATATTGCTGAAATCCATTTCTGGAAGTTGCTCCTTTACAAGGTCTACATAAGCGTCGTTAGTGAGTACCAGAATATGTTGTGAAGGAATTTGTTGCTGTAACCGGTCAAAGGTCATTTGCAACAAAGACTTCCCCATACCTAGCATGTCGTGAAACTGCTTGGGAAAAGCTTGCTTACTTACAGGCCAAAAACGAGAACCGACGCCACCGGCCATAATTACGGCATATTTATTATTACTCATATCTTTAAAACTTCTACTTGCGCATTGGGCTGAAAAAGGTACACCTTTCCAGAGCTTATCTCTACACAACGGTAGCGCTTGCGCAACTTGTTTCCTTTTTGAAATTTCTTACCGCTAGGCCCTAAAAATATACTGCCTTGCTGCAGTTCAAATATATAGCTTTTATCAGTTTCTGGGTCGTAAGATTTTAAAGCAACACTCATCATGGCATCGGTATCGCTACTGGCTTTAGGGTTTTTAAAATGTCGCGCTAAAATGGGCAGCAAATCGTTGGGAAATATATCTGGACGCAAAAAGGGCAACATAAGCTGTTGAAAGGTGTGTTTCCACTCTACTCCGTGAGGTTTGATAAGGCGCCCATATTTTTGAAAGGCCACTAAATGAGCTATTTCATGGACAAGAGTAATTAAGAACCTGTAGGTGTTGAGATTTGCGTTTATGGTAATCGCATGGGAACCATCAGGGTTTTTACGGTAATCACCGTGTCTGGTCTTGCGCTCATCTACAATTTTGAGGTGTACGTGATACTGCTCCAGTAGTGCCGTTAATGGCGCCACAGCAAGATGTGGTAAATACTTATCTAAAACACTCATAAATACTGATAAAATTCTACTGTTGCGATATTAAAAATAATTAGAGAAGTAACACCTGTTTTGAGCTATAATTATTAATTAAAAATCAAATAAACTCATTAATTATAGATGCTTTGTCAGTATGTTTGTTAGTCCGTCAACCAAATTATAGATTTTTAATATTACTAGTAAAACTTAAAGAATTAAAATGAGAAAAGAAGTAGGAGAAAAAGGTTGGAACGATTTAAAAACCAACGATAGCTGGGCGACCTTTAAGATTTTATCTGAATTTGTAATGGGATTTGAACGCATGAGCCGTATAGGTCCTTGTGTCTCTATATTTGGTAGTGCCCGATTAAAACCAGATAATGAATACTATCAACTCGCGACAGAAATAGCTGGAAAAATTGTAGAAAATGGTTACGGGGTGATTACCGGCGGCGGCCCTGGAATTATGGAAGCAGGTAATAAAGGAGCGCACCTTGCTGGAGGAACTTCTGTAGGATTAAATATTGCATTGCCATTTGAGCAACATGACAACCCGTATATCGACAGCGATAAAAGTCTTGATTTTGACTACTTTTTTGCTCGTAAAGTAATGTTTGTCAAGTATTCTCAGGGATTTGTAGTCATGCCAGGCGGATTTGGAACACTGGACGAGTTGTTTGAAGCGATCACTCTTATTCAAACTAATAAAATAGCTAAATTCCCTATCATTCTTGTAGGTACCGAATTCTGGAGCGGTTTATTGGAGTGGATAAAAGGAACACTAGACAAGAAATTCTTTACCGTTTCTCCAAATGATATTGATCTTTTACATGTTGTAGACACCAGCGATGAAGCTGTAGCTATTATTAATGAATTTTATGAAAAGTATAGTTTGAGTCCTAATTTTTAGAAAAATTAAAATATAAAGCTGCATTTTGTGTTATCTATAAATACCATGCTTTAATATTTCTACAAACCGTAAAATGGAGTTTTTTTAACTGCTAATTATTCCCTAATCCAGCAAAAGCAAATCTTATATAAATGATTAAAAAGCTCGCGCTCTTATTGCTTTTGTTTTCCAGTTTCCTGCACGCGCAGCACAAAACACAAATTATCGCTCATTTAGACAGCGATAAGGATGTACTTACCATAAATCAAAAACTAGAGATCTATAACAATAGTGATGTCACCTGGGATCATATCATGCTGCTGGATTGGGCAAATGCCTTTTCTTCTAATCAGACGCCACTAGCCACCAGATTTGCAGAAGATTTTAAGAATAGATTTCAGTTTGCCATTGATGAAGATCGAGGCAGTACTACCTTTACTGCAACTGATAGTCTTACTAATGATTACCGACTGGAACGATTAAAAGGACATCAGGATATCATCAAACTTTATTTTAAAAAGCCGTTACCTGCTGGAGCGACTCGTGAGGTGGAAATCAACTACGCAGTTAAAATTCCCGAAGACGACTTTACCGGTTATGGTAAAAGCTCCAATGGAGAGTATTCTTTAAAATATTGGTATTTACATCCTGCACCTTTTATAGAGGGTAAATGGGATTATTATTCACACAAGGATCTGGACGATTTTTATGGCGCTCCTATGGATTTCTCCGTCTCTCTTCATTTACCAGTGACCCATCGCGCCATAAGCAGCTTGACAACCGGATTAGAAACAAAACAAACCCAGCGCAACAGCTATTTATTTACAGGAGAACAACTGGATGCTGCTGTATTACACCTAGTGCGCAACACCGATGCTTTTAAAACTTATAGCGTTCCTGGAATTAATGTTATTACCGATATAGAAGACTTGGATGTACCACTAGAAATGAAAGTCATTTTTAACGATAGAATTGCTAGCTTTTTACAAAGTAGATTAGGGAGTTTTCCTGAAAAAGATCTCTTCGTCTCCGACCGGTACTACCGTGAAAATCCAGTTTATGGATTGAGCTCTTTGCCTAGTTTTATAAATCCGTTCCCGGCTGGTTTTACTTATGAGATAAAGATGTTAAAGACCTTATCTCGTAAATGGGTGGAAAGAGGTATTCACGTAAATCCTAGAGAAGAAGCCTGGGTAAAACAATCTATCATGATTTATTTAATGATGGAATACCAGCAGTTGTATTATCCTGACCTAAAAATAGGCGGCAAACTCAGTGACGTATGGGGAATAAGAGGCTTTAATGTCGCCCAACTTAAGTTTAACGAAAGCTATCCTTTATTATATTTAAACAGCGCTAGACTTAATCTCGATGAAGCCATTAACACCCCTGCAGATCAACTTGTTAAGTACAATCAGCAATTAGGAATGCCTTTTAAGGCTGCTATAGGACTCCGCTTTTTAAACGATTACTTAGGAGATGACAGTCTGGAAAAATCGATTAGGGCCTTTTATTTAGAAAACCAACAAGGACGTACGAAGGCTTCTGTTTTCAGACATATACTGGATAAAAATGCGTCTAAAAATACCGACTGGTTTTTTGATGACTATATCACCACTCATAAAAGGCTGGATTGGAAAATCAATCAAGTTAAAAAGACAGCCGATTCCGTATTCTTTAGAATAAAAAACAAATCCCAACTCCAGATTCCAGTACCCGTCTATTTACTGGATAAAGATAGTATTATTACTAAGAAATGGATTGAAGGAGTCAAGGAAGATAGTTTGATTTCGCTTCCGCGAAAGCGTGCTAATAGGATAGCCATCAACTATGAACAACTAATTGCAGAATTTAATCCTCGTGATAATTATAAAACATTAAAAGGTTTTCCTTCTTTAAACAGACCTTTAGAATTTAGGTTGTTCAAGGATGTGGAAGACCCAGAGCGATCACAAGTATTTTTAATGCCTGACGTAGAGTTTAATATTTATGACGGACTTACGCTGGGAACTCGTTTTTACAATGGTAATTTACTCCCTAAACCTGCACGCTACAGTATCAAACCTGGTTATGGAACTAATTCTAATAGACTGGTTGGCTCTATAAGTTTTGGGTATGCCCATCCCGTACAGAACCGTGACGAACGTTTATACGAAGTGAAGTACGGAGTAAGTGCCAACACATTTTCCTATGCTGACGACTTATTGTACCGACGTGCAAGTGGCTGGCTACAATTTAACTACAGGCCAAAAGACTTGCGCAAAAATAAAAGACAAAGTCTTAGCTTTAGAAATATATATGTAGATCGCGACCGTGATCCATTAAACTCTGTAAATGAACCCGACTATAATGTCTTTTCTATAAATTATTCACAATCTGATGATAATCTCAAACGCGTTTTTAATTACCATATAGGTACTGAAGTATCAAGTAACTTTACTAAAGCCACCTATAGATTGCGATGGCGCAAATTATTTAAAGATAACAGACAGTTAGATTTCAGAGTTTTTGGTGGTGCATTTCTAACGAACAATTCTCAGGCGAGTGGCAACTTTTTTTCCTTTGCATTGGATCGTCCAACAGATTATTTATTTGATTATAATTATTATGGTAGATCAGAAGACAGCGGTCTTTTTTCACAACAGCTAGTCGTTGCCGAAGGAGGTTTTAAATCCCAACTAGAGCCTGCTTTTGCAAATGAATGGATAACCACTGCAAACGCTTCATACAGTATATGGAATTATATTCATGCTTATGGAGATATAGGTTTTGTAAAAAACAAAGGTCGCGATGCAAAATTTGTTTATGATTCTGGTATAAGATTGAACTTTTTACAGGATTATTTTGAACTTTATTTCCCCATATACAGCAATAATGGATGGGAAATAGCACAAGATAATTACGATGAAAAAATACGTTTTATTGTCACTTTGGATATCAACACTTTTGTAAAACTTTTTACCAGGCGTTGGTACTAGCTTTGCCTTTGTAATTCGCAGGTTAAAAACGTACCTTTGCTATAATGGAAAAAGTAATGCAAAACTCAGTAAAAGAATCGCAACAACTAGCTAAAGAAGACTTCAAAGAAGAACTTATTAAGGATTACAAAATTGCTGTTACCAGTAGAGAATGCAGTCTGTTAGGGCGTCGTGAAGTTCTTACCGGTAAAGCAAAGTTCGGAATTTTCGGAGACGGAAAAGAGCTGCCGCAATTAGCTTGGGCAAGATCCTTTGAAAATGGGGATTTTAGAAGTGGTTATTATCGCGATCAGACATTTATGATGGCCATAGGAGAACTTACTATACAACAGTTTTTTGCAGGACTCTACGGTAATACCGACATTAATGAGGAGCCTATGAGTGCTGGACGTCAGATGGGAGGCCATTTTTCTACACACAGCTTAAATGAAGATGGAACCTGGAAAAGACTGATAGATCAGAAGAACTCCAGTGCAGACATCTCTCCTACCGCTGGACAAATGCCTAGATTATTAGGTCTTGCACAAGCATCTAAAGTATACCGACACAACAACCTTATTGCAGAAGATAACGGTTTCTCTAACAAAGGAAATGAAGTTGCTTGGGGAACTATAGGTAATGCCAGTACAAGTGAAGGTCATTTCTGGGAAACTTTTAATGCTGCGGGTGTACTTCAAGTACCTATGGTCATTAGTGTTTGGGATGATGATTACGGTATTTCTGTCCACGCCAAACACCAGACCACTAAAGAAAGCATCAGTAAAATTCAAGCTGGTTTTCAAAGAGATGAAGAACACGATGGTTATGAAATCATTGTGGTTAAAGGTTGGGACTATGTTGCCCTCGTTGAGGCTTATGAAAAAGCCAGTAAAATTGCTAGAGAAGAGCACGTACCTGTTTTAATTCACGTAGAAGAACTTACACAACCACAAGGTCACAGTACTAGTGGTTCTCATGAACGATATAAAGATGAAGACCGCCTAAATTGGGAACGTCAATATGACTGTAATGTTCAATTTAGAAAATGGTTACTCGACAAGGATTTTGCTACAGAAGAAGAGCTTTCTGAAATAGAAAAAGTCATAAAAAAAGAAGTAAGAGAAGGAAAAAAGGCCGCATGGAATGCCTACCTAAACCCTATTCTTAAAGAGCGCAATGAAGCTATTGAACTCATTAATGCCGTAGCAGCAGTTTCAGAAAATGCTGTTTTTATAAAACCACTTTCCTCAAAATTGGAGAAAGAAAATGAGCTGTACCGCAAAGATATTTTAGAGGCTGTGAGAAAAACTTTAAGGTTTACTCTTAAAGAAAACCACGCTTCTATTACGGCACTGCATACATGGTTGACCAAAAACAAGACAAAAAACCAACAAATATTCAGTAGCTTTTTATTTAGCGAGTCTAAAAGCGCCGCTATAAATATAGCTGCCGTTGCCCCTATTTATAACGACACTAGTGAAGAAGTAGATGCGCGAGTTATTATGCGCGATAACTTTGATGCTTTATTTGACGCACATCCAGAAATCATGGTATTTGGTGAAGATGCCGGGAAAATAGGCGATGTCAACCAAGGTCTTGAAGGCATGCAAGACAAGTATGGTGAGCTACGAGTTTCTGACACAGGAATTAGAGAAGCTACTATATTAGGTCAAGGAATAGGTCTTGCCATGAGAGGCTTACGTCCTATTGCCGAGATTCAATACCTGGACTATTTACTTTATTGCTTGCAATTAATGAGTGATGATCTGGCTACTCTACAGTATCGAAGTGCAGGAAAACAAAAAGCTCCTGTGATTATTAGAACAAGAGGTCACAGACTGGAAGGAATATGGCATAGCGGCTCACAAATGGGCGGAATTATTAATCTTGTAAGAGGTATACACGTGCTGGTACCTAGAAATATGACACAAGCAGCAGGATTTTACAACACGCTTATGGCAAGCGATGAGCCGGCGCTGATTGTAGAATGTTTAAACGGTTATAGACTTAAAGAAAAACTGCCGGCAAATCTTGGCAAATTTAGAACTGCACTAGGAAAAGTAGAAACCTTAAGGGAAGGAACCGACATAACACTGGTTTCTTATGGCTCTACCCTAAGACTTGTGGATCAAGCGGCTACTGAATTAGAACGAGCTGGAATAAGCGTAGAGATTATTGATGTTCAATCGCTTTTACCTTTTGATTTAGATCACGAAATACTAGAAAGTGTTAAAAAAACCAATAGATTGCTTGTCATAGACGAGGATGTACCTGGAGGAGCAAGTGCTTATATTTTACATAAAACTGTAGACACGCAACATGCATGGCCGCATCTGGATAGCAAACCACAGTGTCTTACGGCACAACCTCACAGACCTGCATATGGTAGTGATGGCGATTACTTTTCTAAGCCTAGTGCAGATGATATTTTTGATAAGGTGTATGAAATAATGCATGAAGTAAATCCTTCTAAATTCCCGAAGCACAGATAGGAATATGAGTAAAGATGACAAGCATATTTCCAGTAAATGGAGGCGTAAAATTCATGAAGTCATTTATGAAGCAGACACCTCTGCTGGTAAGCTCTTTGATATTGTTCTCTTAGTAATCATCATCATCAGCCTGGTATTAGTGATGGTGGAAAGCGTACCGAATTTAGGAGCAAAATATGCGGAGGAATTTATCCTTGCAGAGTGGATCATTACCATCTTCTTTACCATAGAGTACGCCCTCAGAATCATATCTATTAATAAACCGGCTAAATACATTTTCAGTTTTTTCGGTATTATCGACTTATTATCTACCATACCGCTGTATCTCACATTTTTCTTTGGCGGTCTGAATGCCTTGCTAGCTGTGAGGTCTTTAAGATTACTTAGAATTTTCAGAATTTTGAAGATCACACGTTATATAGGTGAGGCAGACAAACTGACTAAAGCTATTAAATCCAGCGGCCCTAAAATTGCTGTTTTCTTATTTGCCGTATTGGTCGTTTCCATCATCATGGGAACAGTGATGTATCTCGTAGAAGGTCCAGAAAGTGGTTTTGTTAGTATCCCAGCATCTATTTACTGGTGTATTGTGACACTGACCACAGTAGGTTTTGGAGATATTGCACCAGTAACACCATTCGGACAGTTTCTAGCTACTATAATCATGATCATGGGTTATGGAATCATAGCCGTTCCAACAGGAATCGTTAGTGCTGAGTACTCTCAGGGTAAGAAAAAAGAAGACACTCCTCCAGAAGCTACTAATTACCATCATGTCAATACACAAACGTGTCAAAATTGTCATTCCGCAAAACATCAAGACGGTTCTCACTTTTGCCATAACTGTGGAAATCCCTTAGATGACTAAGAAAACTCTTTTATGTATTGTTGGCCCTACTGGTATAGGAAAGACAGCTTTGAGTATCGCTTTCGCGAAAGCTTATAACACTTCCATTATCTCGTCAGATTCCAGACAGTTTTATAAAGAAATGACTATTGGGACAGCTGTTCCAGAAAAAGAAGAGCTGGAGGCGGCACCACATTATTTTATTCAAGATAGAAGCATTCACGAAGACTATTCGGTAGGGGATTTTGAGCGAGATGTAATGAAAAAATTACCAGATCTTTTTAAAGAGAATGATCTTGTTGTCATGGTAGGAGGTAGTGCGCTATATGAAAAAGCAGTGACTCATGGCCTTGATGCGCTTCCAGACGTACCGCTTGAAATTCAAGAAGAATTGAAGGAAAAGTTAGAAATTAAAGGTGTTTTTTGGCTGCAAGAAGAATTGAAAAAAAACGATCCAGAATATTTTGAAACGGTAGACATTCACAATACACATAGACTGCTTAGAGCGATAGGTATCTTTCGCGCAAGCGGTAAAAAGATGAGTGAATTAAGAACAGGAAAAGCCCAAGAAAGAAACTTTAATATCCTTAAAATAGGCCTAGAAGCTGATCGTGAAGATCTTTATGACCGCATCAACCATCGTGTAGATGTCATGTTGGAAAGAGGTCTTGAAAAAGAAGCCCAAGAACTCAAAGACCACAAAGAGTTAAACGCATTACAGACCGTAGGCTATAAGGAATTCTTTGAATATTTTGCAGGAACATGCGATTTTACAGAAGCTGTAAGACTTATAAAACGCAATACCCGTCGATTTGCAAAACGACAGCTTACTTGGTACCGCAAAGACGAGAGCGTTACTTGGTATCACTACAAAACTCGCCATACAGAGATAGTAGAGCGAGTGAGTGAACAACTTATGGATGTACGATAGCTATTTAATAATCTACTTGATCCTTAACTAACAGACGGAATCCTTCTCCGTGAATGTTAACGATTTCTACATTATCATCTTCTTTAAGATATTTACGCAACTTTGCAATATAAACATCCATTGATCTTGAAGTGAAATAATTATCATCTCTCCATATTTTTGTAAGTGCTAATTCACGAGGCATTAAATCGTTAAGGTGTAAGGCTAGTAAACGCAGTAATTCATTTTCTTTAGGGGAAAGTTTAATAGGTGATTTATCACCTACAGAAAGAAATCTAAGCTTAGAGTTGAGGTGAAAGTTTCCTATCTGGAATTCAAATTCCTTAGAATCAGCAATGCTGTCTTGACCTTTACGTTGCATGATCGCTCTGATCTTCATAAGAAGAACCTCACTATCAAATGGTTTATTTAGGTAATCATCTGCACCTACTTTATAACCTCTTAATACATCTTCTTTCATCGCCTTAGCAGTTAAAAAAATAATTGGCACCTCTTCATTTTTTTCTCTGATCTCTTTTGCTAGAGTAAACCCATCCTTATAAGGCATCATGACATCTAGAATACAAAGATCATAATTATCCTTTTTGAATTTCTCAAAACCTTCCATACCGTTTTTTGCATGGGTGACATCAAAGTCATTCATTAAAAGATAGTCTTTCAATACTGTTCCGAAATTCGGGTCGTCCTCTACTAAGAGTATTTTTTTGTTTTCAGTTTCCATAAGTAATTAATTAATTTAAATTTATGTTATTATCGGCAGATGAATACTAAAGGTACTACCTTTTCCCTTGATACTATCTACGTGTATTTCACCGTGGCAATCGTCTAAAATTCTTTTTGCATAAGCCAGTCCTAATCCGTGACCTTTTACGTTGTGTATATCACCTGTATGCTCTCTAAAGAATTTTTGAAAGATCTTGCGTTGGGCTTGTTTGCTCATTCCTATTCCTTGGTCACGTACTTTGATCACCAGCTTTTCTTTTACATTTTCTGTAAATACATCAATTACAGGTGTGCCTTCTGTATATTTTATAGCATTCTCTAAAACATTTACTATAACATTAATCATATGGCTTTCATTTACGAGAACTTCTGTTCTCAGAGCTCCTAAATGAGTTTTAATTATACCACCTTTTTCTTCTAATATAAGCTGGATGTGAGAAATACTATCCTCAATAATTTCATCCATGTCCATGCGCTCTTTATCTATATTGAGATCGTCTCTCTCCAGCTTTGAAATTCTCAGTACGTTTTCTACTTGACTGTGCATGCGCTTATTTTCCTCTCTAATCATTCTCAGGTAATTAGAAACTTTATCTGGATCTGATGATATTTTAGGATGTTTTAAGGAGTCCAAGGCCAGATTTATAGTAGCAATAGGTGTTTTAAACTCATGAGTCATGTTATTGATAAAATCTGTCTTGATCTGAGAAATTTGACGTTGTTTAAAAATTTGCTTTATCGCGTTAGAATAAGCAACAACTATAACAGTGGTAAATATCAATGATAATAAAGCCATTCCAGCTACAGAAGATAGTATGTACTTCTTTCTATCGGGCATATTTAAATACAGTAGATAAGGCTCTGTCTCTAAATTGCTGTTTTTGTAAATAGGATACCCCCAAGTGGCTTCTGTTAAAAAGTCAAAATCATCAGACTGTACTCGTGTAGCAAACCCATCTTGATAAATCGCAAATTCAAAGTCTGCCTCTATTGGTCTATTATTTAATTCCTCCCGTATTATTTCTTGTAATTCAGACTTGGAAATACGTTGCGAGATGGGCAATAGACTGTTATAATTGCTTATAATTTCCCCATCTGACTTTCTGTTATATTTTTCTAAGTGTGACAGCTCTTGAAATGTCTTTTTCTTTCTTTTAGTGTTGACCTCAGCATCAAATACACTTTTTTTACTCAGTAACTTATTAAAGGTAATGCTATCTAGTTCAAGATCTAATAACTGAGGGTTTAGCTTGTAATTTTCATTAAGCAAACTATTGCTATAAGTAGAAGTCTCCTCTTGATTTTGATTGCGCCGTATAAGCATAAGCTCACTAATCGTTCTTTGATCTGGCTGTACACCTAAACTATCTCTTATTTGATCTAGAACGTTGTAGAATTTTTCTACCTCGCGGCTATCTAATTCTGTGGATACCGAAGCTAGTGTTTGCTTTACTGCAAATGAAAATTGATATTCCTTATCACTCACACTATTGATGATCCAGTAGATCTGAACCATTACAATTCCTGCAAGGGATAAACTCATTAATCCAATAAGAAAATATAAAACTCGTTTCTGCACAATACAAATTTAACATATAGAGAAAGTGTTAAAAACTCTTTAACCATATATTAACTTTGTGAAAATCCTAGAGGTAATTATTATTTTAACAAAACTTCATGAATACTCCGTACAGATGCCCTTAAAAGTTGAATATCTTCATTTACTATAACAAAATCTGACAATTCCAGTCGTTGCCCTTCAGACCATTGATGACGAAGTCTAGATACTACTTCTGCTCTACTCGCAGCGTCTCGATCCATTACTCTTCTAATTCTTTCTTCTTTACCAGCAGTTACTAAAACAACTTTATCACATAGTAGATGACTGTTACTTTCGAACAAGATAGCAGCCTCATAGATCATATAAGGGGATTTTTGTTTCTGAATCCATTCCCTAAAATAGACCCTAACCGCAGGATGCATAATTTGATTTAGTGATGTCAAAAGCGTTGTATCATTAAAGACCTTTGAAGCAATATATTTTTTATTAGGTACTACTAATCCTTTATCGTCTGGATTATAAGAATCTTTACCTAATAAATGTGTAACAGCTTCAATGACTTGTGGATCTGTAGCCAATAATTTTTTAGAAACATCATCTGCAATAAAAACAGGAATCCCTAAATTTTCAAATTCGTGGCCAACTGTTGATTTACCACTGCCTATTCCACCTGTCAAACCAACTATTTTCATTTATTTAATAGTTAAGACTTGTACTTGTTTAGGGTTGACGCGATAAGAAATAATTTTGTCATTTCTTATTTCTATCGCAGGTATCACCGCTATATTTAACTCCTCAATAAGGTCATAATTTATAGAGACACTAATATCTTGTGCTTTAATTTGATCAAAGTTAGAAACAGCCGTAGAATAAACAATTTGCACATTATCAGGTATAAGCTTTACTTGCTGACCTGTAGGTGCATTTAAAAGTCTTACAGGGATATTTATTTTACCTTCTGTCATTTGGGTGGCCTCTACATGTAGAGTGAGCATTTGAGGCTCAAAATTCAACTCTGGATCAATTTTCTTTAAATCAATTTCTAGTGTCGTTAAGGTATCTTTAATGGTCAGTTTTGAATCTCTGGTGATAACGAGTTCATAAAGCGCATCTACCTTTACATCATTACCAGTAATGGTAACACTGTCTTTTTGAAAATAGGGCTTTTTAACAGCAAGATAATTTAAGGTGTAATCTAGATCTATTTTATTTACAACAGGCACCTTCTTTGATTTGAATCTCTTAAACTGGATAGGAATATCAAGATTATCTGCACTTAAGATTTCATAAGAAAGTGTGTTAGATCTTTTGATCTTTTTGATGCTTCTTGTAGGATTAAAGAACAATGTATCGTTGCGTGAAAAGGTGTTTTCCTTAAAATCTAATTTCACCTGATGCCCAAATATTTTTTCCCAAATAAGGGTAAAACCGGTAGCGCTTATCTCCACTGGTGTATTTAGCTGCTTAGAACTGGAATCCAAAGTAAGACTATTAGGTACGTTTATAAAGCTGATATTAAAAATAACTTCTTCCTTATAAACATCTTTATATTTGGATATAAACCACAAGCTGGCTACCACCACCACTACAAGAAAGAAACCTATGATGCGTTTGTATTTCATTTATTTAAAAAATAATTTAGGAAATGCAGTTGTCTCTTCCTGTTTTAAGATTGTAATTTTTAACCAAGATTTTAAAAATCCTGTTCCATAAGCATAGAACTGAATTAGTGTTGCAAAAACAGAACTCAAGCCTATAGACACCCCATTTTTAATAGAGGAGTCAATAAACAAGATACTGAAATAAAACAGATATAAGCTCAAAAGCAACTGATTACCTAAAACAGATAAAATGACCGCTAGAAATAGAGAAACACAAAATAAGGAAGGGAACCAATAGGTGATACGCTTAGTACTGGGGTGCCATTTGTTAAGAATTACTCTTACTTTACCAAATTTATGCACCTGTTTATAAAATAACTTCCAAGATATGCGTCTTTCATGATATACATAAGCTTCCTTAATCAATACGGTATCAAATCCGCGTTGCCACAACCTGATCGTTAAGTCTGGATCTTCCCCTGGATGAATATTTCCAAAACCCATAGTTTCTTGAAAGGCCTTTTTACTCAGTCCCATATTAAAACTACGCGGCTGGAATTTACCTAATTTTTCGCTCCCACCTCTAATTCCTCCTGTGGTAAGAAAGGAAGTCATGGAATAGTTAATCGCCTTTTGAAGGCTACTAAAACTCTCATGAGCAGCATCTGGACCTCCGTAACAATCTACATAATTATTTAATAAGTAGGCATCTACCACCTTGAGGTAATGACTAGGTAGCACACAGTCGCTATCCAGTATAATAAAATAATCTCCAGTAGCCTTCTTCATACCAAAATTCCTAGAGTCTCCAGGGCCCGAATTTGGTTTGTAAAAATAGTTGATGGTTAAGCTTTCGCGAAAGCGAGAACATACCATTTCACTGCTCAATTCAGATCCATCCTCAATGATAACTACTTCAAAATCTCTTTCAAAGACTAATTGAGAAAGACTAATAAGTAATTTTTCTATCTCTTCAGGTCTGTTGAAAACCGGTATAATAAAGGAGTAATGGATTGCATTCACAGGTCAAAAATAGACAATAAAAAAGGCCATTCCGTAAAGAATGGCCTTTTTATCAATTAGAATTCTATTCTAGTTGCGTATCACCTTCACCACTCTGCTCTGTTCTCCTGAGGCAACCTCAATAAGATACATTCCAGATGGGAAAGTAGATAAGTCTATGCTAGAAGAAGTCGCATTAGGCTGAGCAACTAATAATTGCTGTCCTAATAGGTTTCTTACAATTATTCCGTCAATAACTTGCTGACCATTAAAGGTGATCAGGTTATCTGTAGGATTAGGATAATAGCTGAATTCAAAAGAATCAGCGTCATTTACCCCTACTGTGCCATCTACCGTAAAGTTATCTACGAAGAAGTCTACATCATTACCATCTGTTACGCTACCGTTAGTAGACCAGAAAGCAAATCTAACCACACCAGAATAGGCTCCTAATGGGAAGGTTTCAAGTTGACCAGCAGCTGGTAAGTTATCTGCAGCTTCATAGGTTTTAATGATATTCCAAGTAACTCCAGAATCTGTAGTAATCAAGAATTGAACTTGATCATCACTACCAAAGTTACCGGTAGTTGTAGCTGCAAAAGCTGTTAATGCAACATCAAATGTAGCACTTAACGCAGTAGCTGGATTGGTACCTAGATCAATTTCTGGAGAAACTAACCAGTCATTGTCCCCGCCACTATTCCAGATGTTCACACGAGCTGCCTGACCGAATACATTTGCTGTATCATTTCCAAAATCGTCAGCTTGCCAGTCACCGTTTAATCCGTTAGGACCAGTTGCAACATCTGTATTATCACCTTCCTCCCAACAAATTCCTGGAAAGGTAGCAAAATCATTACCTGGTGCGCCTGTAGTTGATCCATAAGGAGCTATAAAAGGAGCACATGGTGTAATAAATGTGAATGGACCAGCCCATGTAGATAAATCGCCACTACCACAGTCAGCTCTAACAAAGTAATCATAACTCGTTGAAGCTCCTAAACCGTTAGCCGTTACAGGGTTGGTAGCAGTCATATTTTCATAAACTGCACCAGCGGTTCCTTGAGCAGTACCATTAGGTTGTACCTCTACTTGCCATACTGTTGCAGAGCCATTTTCTGTCCAAGATAAATCTGCCGAGGAACCAGTAATTTGGGATGCTATTAACGCTGAAGGCGCAGTACATGTAGGTAGAGGCGCACAAGTAACGTTAGCTGACCATCCAGCTCTTTGTCCAGAGCCGTCTGAAGACCATACAAATGTTAAACATCCAGAAGCACTTGTACCAACTAATAGTTGTTGTGTTAAATCTCCTGTACCTGATCCATTATCCCAACACCATTCTGCACCACCACCTGGTGGGTTGATTGTAGGAAAAGAAGTATCGGGACCATCATAAATGGTAAGTCCATCCCAACAACCTGCAAAAGAATCTTCCATCTCATTAAAGGTGAAATCTACAGTAACTGTATCTCCTGGGTTATCTGGACATATGTTATAGGTGATATTTTCATTATTCTGATAGTCACTCGTAGCTCCTCCTGAATCTAAGAATAGATCTCCCGCACAGTAATCTGGGGTTGTACTAAAACTAAATGGACCTATCCACAAACTAGTTTCCGTCGCGCTACAAATGGATCTTACATAATAGTCGTAAGAAGTCGCAGACGACAGTCCTGTTATAGGATTCGTCGTATTATCCATTGTAGAGACAATACCATTAGCTCCCATTCCTTGGGTAAACCCAGCTACATCAATTTCATATTCCCAAGTAGCAGCAGACCCATTTTCTGTCCAATTAAGATCGGCAGAAGAACTAGATACACCTGTCACAGCAAGTTGGGAAGGATCAGGACAAAAATTACCACAAGCGGTAACTTCAATCAAATCTATAGACATATCTCCTTCAAAACCTGCAACAACATGACTGTTGGCAAATTCAAGATAAATCACCTGACCGTTGTAGGCAGTAAGATCAACACCGATAGGAGCCCAAGAGGCTACATCACTAGTTTGTAATTCCCCATTCCATGTAAATAGGTTGGTAAAAGGTCCTGTTGCAGCAGTTGATACTCCTACTTCTAAAGTACCCATATCTGCACCATAAGCATGCATATAAAAGCTTAACTCTGCTTCTCCAGTTCCTGTTGAAAGGTTAATCGCCGGAGAAATAGCAGACGCTCGTGTATTATTTGCGCCAGACGCTTCAAACTCCATATGATTAGTAGCATCAAAAGAGGCAAAAGGACCGGTATTGAAATTATTGGTATCACCTGCGGTAATATCCCAATCTCCACCGTTACCAGCGAAGGTAGTTCCCGTCCATCCAATAGCACCACTTTCGAAGCCTTCTGTAAATACAGTAGCTGATGAGCCTGTAGTACAAGTTACTCCTTGCGGCCCTGTTGGGAATGTCCTGATTAATAAAGGATTAGTAGAAGGACTGATATCCATAGGTGCACATACAGCAAATATTCTTATTTCATATTGTGTATTAGCAATAAGCATGTCCAGTAAGTAACTCGTATTAGAAGTTACACCTGTTAGTGTTCCTAATGAACCAGCTCCACCAGGAGTAAATCCAGGAGTTCCGTATTCAACGATCCATTCTGTTTCCGTTCCACCTACTGTCCATGATAACTCCACTGAACTATCTCCTAAATTTGCAGTAGTTACAGCACTAGGTTGTGGACAACTAGGTATTTCTTCATAATTAACATCATCTAAGTACATCGCATCAAAAGTTCCTGCAGGAACAAACCTGAAAGCAACCCATCCACCTGTAGTAGTCAAAGCAGAAAAATTAACTGTTTGTTCTGCATATTGATCGTCTGGCAAATCAGCATTTGTAAAAGTTTGAGCAACTGTAAATGTCGTTGCATCAGCAGGGTCTGTCATGGTTCCTACCTCAAGTCCACCTAAATCTCTATCGTAAGCAAAGAAACGCACTCGTTTAGTGGCATCTAGATCAGAGAATTCTGGTAAGATATAATACAACGCTGCAGTAGCTCCTGTGGAACCACTATACATATAAATATGCTGATTACCAGAGTTGGCAATTAAATCTTCTACTTCTACAAGTGGTGCAGTTCCTGAACCAGAACCAACCACGATTCGATTATCACAATTATTCAATCCGTCTATAGGATCTGCATCAAAATTAGTAAAATAAGCAGCTGTAGTAGCTAAACAACGTGTTCTAAAAGAAAACGGACCAATGTAAATACTTTCGTCACCGGGAGCACAAACGGCTCTTACCCAGTAATCATAAGCAGTATCATCTGTCAATCCTGTAGCTGTTGTTGTAGGGTTCGTCAATACATCAATAACAGTACCTACTTGTGCTCCTGTATTAGGAACAAAACCGGGTAAACCTACTTCAACATCCCATTCTGTTTCTGTTCCACCAGCAACCCAAGAAAGATCTGCAGTAGTTGATGTTACAGCATCTAAAGCTAACATATTTGGCGAATCACATGTAGGTGGTGGCGCGCAAGTAACACTAGCCGCCCATCCTGGTCTTTGTACTGAACTGTCTGATGAGAATACAAATGTCAAACAACCTGAAGTTGTAGTCCCTATTAAAAGTTCTTGTGTTAAATCTCCAGTACCTGAATTATTAGCAGGATCCCAGCACCATTCTGTACCACCGCCAGGGGTATTGATAGTAGGAAAAGTAGTGTCAGGACCATCATATATGGTAAGTCCATCAAAACAACCTGAAAAAGAATCTTCCATGTCATTGAATGTGAAATTTACAAAAACAACATCTCCAACATTATCTGGACATATGTTATAAGTAATGTTTTCTCCGTTTTGATAATCCCCTGCATCTCCTCCTGAATCTAAGAACAAGTCACCCGCACAATAATCTGGCGTAGTAGTAACCGTAGCACAAGACTGAGTAGAAACATCATTTGTTGTACTATCACATATAGCAGTAACACAAACTTCATATTCTGTGGCACTATTTAATCCAGAAATAGTAACGTTAGCAGTTGTAGGGTTAGGTGCAACCGTCGTAAAGGCGGCAGCTCCAGTTTCTCTATATTCTACTATGAATTCTGATGCTGAAGAGTTATTGACCCAAGAGAAATCAACAGAAGTTGCTGCTGGAGATCCAAAAGAAAACTGAGTTGGCTCCGGACATGATAGGGATACTTCATACGTAATATCATCAAGATACATCGCATCAAAAGTTCCTGCAGGATTAAATTTAAATGCTATAAATCCTCCAGTCGTAGTTAAGCTACTGAAGTAAACTATGTTTTCTTCATAGGTATCATCTGTAAGATCTGCATCAGCAAATGTTGCAATAGAATTAAATGTTGCTAAGTCTGCTGGATCAGTCATCGTACCTACTTCAAGACCTCCATTATCTCTATCATAAACATTGAATCTTACTCGTTTATCAGAGGAAAGATCAGAGAATTCTGGAAGCACGTAAATAATATCTGCTGCGCCATCACTACCGCTATACATATAGATATGCTGAGCACCAGATAGAGAAACTAAATCTTCTACTTCAACAAGTAAGTTGGTACTTCCTGAAACAATCAAAGAACTATCACAGTTATTCAATCCATCTAAAGGATCTGATTCATAATCTGTAGTATAAGGTGCCGTAAGAGGGGCACATCTTGTTCTAAATTGAAATGGGCCAACCCAGTTACTAGTTCCATCTACACCACAGTCAGACTGTACATAAAATTCATAAGCAGTATCTGCAGATAATCCAGTTGCATTAAAAGGATTAGTAGTTGCTGCAAAGGCAAACAACTCAGCACTGGAATCTACAACAAAACCTGGAGCTCCAACTTCAATATTCCAGTTGGTCGTACTTCCTAATTCACTCCAGCCTAAATTAGCTGAAGCACTCGTTACTGCTGAAACACTTAAAGCATATGGATCTACACATGCAGGTGATTCAGCTATTACCAAATTATCCACCGCTATATCAGATCCAAAACCATTACCTCTAGTCGCTTTAAAAACTACTTGTACCGATTGAGAGGCAAAAGCAGGTATAGGAACAATGATTGATTCATATGGTGTAGTGTCAGTAGTCTGTTGTTGACCCGTAATAGTAAACACCGTAGTATCTGTACCACCAGCTCTTATCACTAATTCAAGAGAACCCATATTTGCACCAAACATGTGATAGTCAAAACTCACTGCTGGAGTAGTTAATGGTGTCAGGTCAACGACAGGAGAAGAAAGCTCTGCTATATCGCCTGTAGCTCCTGAAGAACCTTCTGTAATGAAATAGTTACCTGTAGCAATAGTAGGACTTGGTCCAGTTCCCCCAGATCCAGCTAAACCAGCTCCAGCAGCAACCCAATTAAATTGGTTATCTGTTCCTGCCCAACAGTTTTCGCTAACAAAACCATCAGCAGCATTAGGAAAACCAGTAGCAACTACGGTAAATCCTGTATCAAAATTTTCAGTATAAGGAGTCGTGAATGGCAAACATAAGGTAGACACGGTTAGCTGAGTTACCGAGCTATAATCTGGCAATACTGGATCGCAGACAGCTCTTACAAAAACATCGTATACCGTGGCATCAGTTAAACCTGTTATAGGAATTGCTGGAGTTGTCATTATATTAGTAACAGTTCCTTGTGCTGGAGTAGAAAATGGAGTTGTTATAGTTCCTGCAACTGCATGTTCTACTTCCCACTCTGTCTCTGCTCCACCAGCAGTCCAAGAAATATCAAGAGAGGAATCTGTTACGATGTCTGCTTGAAGTCCAGATATTGCTGGACAAGAAATGGAGGTAGTTGCAGTATAAGGACCAGCCCATAGACTAAAGTCCCCCATACCACAATCAATTCTTACATAGAAATCATAAGTAGTATCTGACATTAATCCACCTACAATAGCAAAAGGAGCCGTAGCACCTGACGCAGTTAATTCACCAGGATCTCCTTGATTAAAAGGAGCTACACCGTAGGCAACTTCATAGTTGGCACTTGTATTTCCATTAGCATCCCAAATAAATTGCACCTCAAAAGCAGACTGAGTTACAGGTCCAAAGTTAGATGGTGATGGGCAAGATTCTGCCGTTGTAAAAGTTATAGGGCCTACAGAATTACTAATATCAGTTCCTGGAACACATACGGCTCTTATATAAACGTCATAAGTAGTGATGCTATTTAATCCAGGTAAGGTAAATGGATTTGTAGTAGCTGGGACAGTAACTCCACCAGAATTAACAGTATATGGACTAATGCCATATTCTATTTCCCATTCGGTTTCAGAACCTCCATTCGTCCAACCTAGAACCGCTTCATTTGCGGTAACGCTTGACGAAACAAAATTAGTGACTACTGGACAGGTAGGGCATGATGCCGCTCCTGTAAAAATATTCATCATGGAGGGCTGAGCAATAGGAGTTTCATAAACTAAAAGAGCTTCAGAATCGATAAATCGAAACTGACCGTCTCCAGGAAGACTGGTAGCGCGGTAGTCTATAGCTATGCTTGATCCGTTGTTGACCGTTATTGCATAAGTCTCTGTCACTGCCGTGTTAGCCGTTGAACTTGGGTTTACAATAACATAAGTTGTGGTGACACCATCAATTGTGACATCAACACCTGTGTTAGCGGTAGCATTTGCTCCACTATCCCAGTCATTACCGAAGAAATCTGTCAACTCTAATTGATAATCACACTGTGCTTGTGCATCAAAAGAAAGAGTTAAACAAATCAAGGCAACAAGAAAAACGTAAATTTGTTTCATAATAGTTGTTTAAAAAATTGTTTTAGAAGACCTTAAATTATGACTAATAAATCATATAAAAAAATTAAACTTAATTATTCGTTAACATGCGTAAAACTGCGTTAAAAAAGAATTGAATTTTATTTTTCATTCATAGAAAGAACATCGCTGATCCAACTTAATTGTTGAAAAATAATTGAACCTTTTTTAGCTTCACTCCTCAATTTTAATTAAATGATTCTTGAAAACAAGCAATTAATAGGACCCTAAGAATTTGAAAATAAGATACGTTTTACACAAGTATGTTATTCCGTTGTGAATAGCTCTCTTGTCAACTGAAACAACAGCACTTTTAAGTACTTTTAGCTGTTGGATTAGGATACATGATTCAGTAAACTTCTATTTGGAAGAAAAAAAAGAAAACGGCTACAAAAAAAAGCCTTATCCATGGATAAGGCTTTAGAGATTTACAAAACGTAATGGTACTAGAACTTCTCGATCACTTCTTGACTAACGCCAGTGCTTGAGAATCCTCCATCGTGAAAAAGGTTTTGCATGGTCACCTTTTTAGTATAATCTGAAAATAAAGTCATGGTATACTCCGCACAATCTTGGGCGGTAGCGTTCCCTAACGGGCTCATCTTTTCTGCATAACTTAAGAAACCCTCAAATCCTTTAACACCACTTCCTGCGGTTGTAGGAGTAGGTGATTGAGAAATGGTGTTTACTCTTACCTTTTTATCTTTTCCGAAGAAATAACCAAAGCTGCGAGCAATAGACTCTAGATAGGCTTTGTTATCTGCCATATCGTTATAATCTGGAAAGGTACGTTGTGCAGCCATATAGGTTAAAGCAACAATACTACCCCACTCATTCATGGCGTCATTTTTATGGAGTGTTTGCATTACTTTATGAAAAGATACTGCACTTACATCCCAACCTTTTTCTGTGTATTTATAATTTTGATTGGTATAGTGATTTCCTTTACGCACGTTTACACTCATACCTATAGAGTGCAAAACAAAATCTAATTTACCTCCTAAAATCTCTACGGATTTAGTCACTAAATTTTCAAGATCTTCAATGCTCGTAGCATCTGCTGGGATTATTTCACTTCCAGTGCTCTTAGCTAATTCATTGATTTGCCCCATGCGCATTGCTACTGGAGCATTAGTAAGTACAAAGGTCGCTCCTTCTTCGTGAGCTAATTGTGCTGTTTTCCAAGCAATAGAGTTTTCATCCAACGCACCAAATATGATTCCGCGTTTTCCTTTTAATAAATTGTAAGCCATAGTTATTGATTAGGTAGCAAATATATAAAACTAATTGAGTAGCGCACGTGCATTTTCTCTTGCAGCGTTGGAAATAGTCCCGCCACTTAACATCTGTGCAATTTCTTCTAAGCGCGCCTCTTTATCCAGACGTTGTATGGTACTGTAGGTCATATGCTCATCGGTTACTTTTTTTACGATCAGGTGATCCTTGCCTGCAGCAGCAATTTGCGGTAAGTGTGTTATGGAGATTACTTGCATTTCTTCACTCATCGACTTCATGATTTGAGCCATCTTTGTGGCTATAACACCACTCACTCCAGTGTCAATCTCGTCAAATATGATGGTAGGTAATTTTTTACATCTTGAAAGTATGGACTTGATCGCCAGCATCAGTCTAGAAAGCTCTCCACCAGAAGCGGCTTTATCCAGCGCTAGTAATTGCGATCCTTTATTTGCAGTAAAGGTGAACTGTATGAAGTCTGCTCCTGAGTGACCGTAAGCACCTAATGGCAATACTTCTATAAGGAACTGTGCGTCTGGCATCCCTAGATCATTCACTATCTTTACTACCTCAGCTTCCAGAGTTGTTTTATGTTTCATTTTTAATACCGTAAGCTCCTTACCTATTTGAAGCAACTTACTTTCAGAGTCTTGAAGTAGCTTTTCTTGAGTTTTAATTTTCTTTTCCAGACCTAGGGAAACAAAAACTTTGTCAGCCAATTCATCTCTTAACTCAACTAAGGATGCTACATCTTCTACTTGGTGTTTTCTATAAAGATTCTCTAAAAGGCTCAATGAAGTATTGATTTGAAGCAATCGCTCTGGATCTGCTTCTACCTTATCTGCTTCATTAGAAGATTCTTGATAGATATCTTCTAATTCCAGCAAGACCGAAGACAGCCTTTCCTTAAGAGCAGCATAAGTCGTTGAATAACTGCCTATGCTTTGTAGTTTATTTTGTAACTGTCTCAGTTGATCTAAGATCCCCAAATCATCTTCAGAGAGCACTGCATTGAACTCAGTAAGCACTTCAGTGATACTCTCTACATTACTGAGCTGCTCATTTTCTTCTTCTAATGCTTGCTGATCTAATTGATCTAGTCCAGCTTCTTCCAGCTCTTCTAGTAAGAAGTTATTGTAGTCCAGTTCTTTAGACAACTCTGCTTCCTGTCCTTCTAACTTTTTCAGTTCTTTTTGAGCATTTTTAAAAATACCCAACTCCGTTCTGTAACTCTGTAATATCTTAGAAGCTGGCTTTGAATCATTCTTAGTTGCCTCTAAAATAAAAGCGTTCAAAACATCGGTTTGAAATATATCTTTAGAAAGCTGCAAGGTTTGATGTTGGGAATGAATATCAACAAGGCGTTTGCCTATAGTATTCATTACAGAAAGAGTTACAGGAGTATCATTAATAAATGCCCTGCTTTTTCCTGAAGGCAATATCTCCCTTCGTAAAAAGCTCAGGTCTTCATAATCCAGATCCGATTCTTCAAACAATTCTTTTAAACCTAGACTTGAAATTTGAAATTGTGCTTCTACCACACATTTACGAGACGTATCTCTGATAGCACTTAAATCTGCTCGATTACCTAAAATTAAACCCAAAGCTCCCAATAGGATAGATTTTCCAGCACCTGTTTCTCCAGTAATCATGGTGAGGTCTTTTTGAAGATCTAATTCTAAAGAATCGATTAGCGCAAAATTTTCTATTTGAATATGTTTAAGCAATTTATATACAGTAATTTAAACAGCCAATGAGCTGTCTGATTATAAAGTATAAAATTAGGCAAAAACTAGGTAGTAAATAAAGATACTAAACTTTAATATTACGCCATTTTGAAGACTGGTTAGGAGCTAGTTTTTGTAAGGTTGATTTTAACTCTCTAATATCAACTGCTGGACCGGAAGAATAAATGCTCATGATCTCATCTGCCTTTGCATCAAAGAAGGTGCGTTGGAGCAAACTATTCGGTCTGCGGTTATGAAGTTCATCAAACTGTTGCAGGTAATTCTTTAGAATAATTTTACCAGCTTTGGAATCTTTTGAAAAAGTGTCCAATCCTTTTAGATGGTAAGAATACATCACTTCTCTATATTCTTTATAGGTATCTGACAACATATCATCATTCAGCCTAAATCTAGAAATCAATCCATCACTTGCTTTCCATCCTTGAACTCCGAGTGATCCTTGAGCAAGGTTCACAATGGTCTGTGCTTCTTCGTAAAAAGGCTGGCCTCCTCTAAGCTCAAACGTATCTGCGTCAATTCCTAAGACGGTATAAGCATAAAATGAAATAAGAGAAATTAAATTATTTTCAAACCTATTGGAATTATAGAAAAACGGAGCGTACTCTGCATATTCAAAAGCGATGTCGTCATCCTTAAAGTTAAAAATGGGTGTCGTATACGAAGAATTAAAAACCGGTCTAGATGCCGAAATTTGAAAGTTTCCTCTAAATCGATCATTGTCATAACTCGTCACCACAAAAACCAATGAGGCATTGATTTTTTCTTCATCTCTAAATTTTTGATCCGTCCATTTTGTATTGTTTAAAAACTCCTGCATAGAGGTTTCTAAAGTTTTAAAAATAGTCTGATCCGGTTGCGCGACATTTTGAGCATTTACCTGGACTGTGAAATTCAACTCTTGTGCATTTGACAGGAACAGAGCAAATAAAGCCAGTAGAAAACTATAAAATCCTTTTGATAATTTCATGTACTATATCTTTTGCTACTTCCGTTTTTGGTTTCGTATCAAATCTGGAAATATTTTTATCTTTATCTATAATCGTAATTTTATTGGTATCCACACCAAATCCAGCACCTTTATCTCTCATAGAGTTCAATACGAGTAAATCGGTTTGTTTTTTTTCCGCTTTCGCAAAAGCGTGCTCCATTTCATTCTCTGTCTCTAAAGCAAAACCTACTAAAAAAGGTTTTTTATCCATCGCTCCTACACTCGCAAGAATATCTGGGTTTTTAACCAACTCAATAGATAAGGTCTCCGACTTCTTTTTTATTTTTTGATCTACAGGATTTAAAGGTCGATAATCTGCGACAGCAGCACTGAAGATAGCGATATCTACCTTTTGCACCACTTGGTGCACCTCATCATACATTTCCTGTGCACTTTTAATGTCTACTCGATAAATCAAAGGATGATTTGTAGCAACAGCACTAGGGCCCATAATCAAATGAACTTGAGCACCTTGACGTGCCATTTCCATGGCAATTGCAGCACCCATTTTACCGCTACTATGATTTCCTATAAATCTCACAGGATCAATAGCCTCATAAGTAGGTCCAGCGGTAATAAGACATTTTTTACCTCTTAACGGCAACTTGATTGAAATATCTTTTTCTATAAATTGAATAATCTCCTCTGGCTCTGCCATGCGTCCCTTTCCAGAAAGACCGCTTGCGAGCTCACCATCTCCAGCAGGAATCATTAGATTGCCGTAAGATGTAAGTTGATCAAAATTATGTTGAGTAGAAGGATGTTTATACATGTCCAGATCCATTGCTGGAGCATAATAGACAGGACATTTTGCGCTACAATAGGTTGCGAGAAGCAAATTATCTATAGCGCCACTAACCATTTTACTCATGGTATTTGCAGTCGCTGGTGCGATAATTATCAAATCTGCCCAGAGACCTAGCTCTACGTGATTATTCCAAGTATCGTTTTCATCTTCTTCATTTGTAAAATGACTCAAGACAGGGTTTTTAGAAAGAGTGGATAAGGTGAGCGGTGTCACAAAATCTCTTGCTGCAGGAGTCATAATTACCTGAACAGCAGCGCCCGCTCTTACAAGCAGGCGCACTATATACGTAGTCTTATAAGCAGCAATACCGCCAGTGACCCCTAGCAATACGTTTTTACCACTTAATACGGACATCATTTTTTTTGAATTACTCTTCAGCAGCTCCAGTATCTCTAAAGTAGATTTTACCTTGTAACCATTCTTCAATAGCTATTGCAGCTGGTTTAGGCAAACGCTCGTAGTACTTAGAAACTTCGATTTGTTCTTTGTTTTCAAAGATCTCTTCTAGAGAATCATTGTAAGTAGCAAATTCTTCTAGCTTTTCAATAAGCTCTTCCTTAACATCTGTATTGATTTGTTCAGCGCGTTTTGCGATGATAGAAATCGCCTCATACATATTACCTGTAGGTGCGGTTAAAGCATCGCGGTTATAGGTAATAGTCGTGTTAGGAGCGGTTAGATTTTTAGTATCCATTGTTATTATTTACTTGTATTCTTAGAATTATAATCCTCTATTTTAGCTAGTATATCGTCGGCATCTTCTTTATACTCACTATCAGGATATCGTTTTGCAAAGGTATCATAATATTTCTTAGCTTTTGCTAGTCTTTCTGGAACTAACTCAGGAAAGCTATTAATACCATATTCAAATTGAGATTCCAACAGATAAAACTGAGCGTCATCTTGATAATCTGACCCTGGATGATCTAGTATAAAATTCTCGAAAGCACTAATCGCCGAAATGTACCCACCTCTAAAGTTTCCAAAATGATGGTACTGTTTTGCCGTTTCGTAAGCTTTCTTATCTAGTTTATCTCGTAATTCATCTACCAGCGAGTTGGCTTGCGCTAGGTATTCACCTGAAGGATACACATTGATATACTCCTGTAGTTTTGTTAAAGCGATGTTTGTATCCGTTTGATCCTTAGAATAAATAGGAGACATTTGATAATGACTTTTTGCCGCCATAAATAAGGCCACCTCTGCATTAGGATCTTGAGGGTGTGACTGTATAAAACGTTCGTATTGGTAAGCGCTATTGATATAACTTTCATCTTCGTACAGGGCTTTTGCATATTTAATAGCCATAGGTGCAGCGCTATCTGTACCTCTGTAAGCAGGGATAATTTGTTCAAAAAGAGCTAGCGTTTTACCGTACTTCCCTTTTGCAAAGAGGCTGTCTATCATAGCTACTTTCACTGCGTTATCTTCAGATTTAAGAGCTTTTTGATAAGAACCACAACTGGCAAGAGTTGTGACGAGAATCAATACAATAACAAGGTTTTTCATAGGTACATTTAATGGAGCACAAAGGTAACTTTTTCTAGGGAAAAAGAAAGCGAGTTCACACTGCTTAACGCAGGAATACATTTTATCTTACAAAACGAGACTCCTAATTATTTCTATCTCGCCAATATTTGAAAATAAAATGAATCCATAACTACAGCCATGCGTTAACTTTCTATTTTATCTCCAACGGTGCTATTCAAAATTATTCCAATCTATCAAAGGCTGATTTCAACCCATAAGTACAAATCTTAATTCTCGTATTGCTTTAGAAAAGTTTTTAAACGACTCTGAAGACCATCATCTGCTCTTACTAATGGCAACCTTACTTCATCGCTGCATAGTTCTAAATGCTGTAACAAGGACTTGATGCCGGCTGGATTACCTTGTTCAAAGATCATATCTATAACCGATGCCATTTTATAATGAAGCTGATAAGATTCTCCTACGTCACCGTTCAAAGCATAACGGATCATATCAGAAAACCCTTGTGCCATCGCTTGACCTATAACAGAGATAACCCCAGCGCCACCAGCAAGTGTCATGGCATTTGCAATCATGTCATCTCCAGAAATCACTAGAAAATCTTTAGGCGTGTACTGAATCATCTTCATCGCTTGTACCAGATCTCCAGCAGCTTCTTTAATGGCTACCACATTTTCAAAAGCAGCTAACCTTACAACAGTCTCTACCGACATGTTAGAAGCCGTTCTTCCGGGCACATTATACAAAATAATGGGCAAAGGACTGGCTTCAGAAACAGCTTTAAAATGCTGGTATATCCCTTCCTGAGTAGGTTTGTTATAAGAAGGAGAAACGGATAAAATAGCAGCAAACCCATTTAAATCTGCAGTCTTCAGCTCATTTACTACCACCGCTGTATCGTTTCCACCTATTCCTATTACTAAAGGGAGACGTCCATCATTAGCCTGTTTAATAGTATGAACCACCTCTTTTTTCTCTTGTTTAGAAAGCGTCACACTTTCCCCAGTAGTTCCCAGTACCACTAAATAGTCGATACCATTTTCTACTTGATAATTCACTACACGGGCAAGTGCCTCGTGATCTACCGTTCCTTGAGCGTTGAATGGGGTTACTAGGGCAACACCAGTTCCTATTATTTCTTGCATTTTATGGATTAAGGATTTTTAAATATTTAGCAATTTCGGAGATAAAAAGCTCTTGCTTTGTTAACGGAACGTTAACAGCAAGATCATACGTATTTTCTTCATGAGTAGCATATCCCACCTTGAAATTTGCGTCCAGCTTCCTACTCACGAATGTGGTTATCTGACCAGGATGCTCATAATAATTGATTTGCAAGTCGTAGTGAGCCGTTAACAACTCTGAAAGAGGACCTTCTTTTAAACCACCAAACCATTTTACCGCACCATCATCAAATAGCATTGCTCCTTCCAAAGTTTTTTTTCTCACATCGCTGGTATAGCCAAGAAGAGTTAAGTTTTTTAACGGAATTTGCAGGCCTGTGCACCATTTTTCAAACAACTCCACATCAGTACAATTATTTGCGTCAAACACGATCACAAGAGATTGAGGCCAGTGACTCTGGCGATCTCTAGAACGGTGCTCCAATTTATAAAACTCTTTGCGCAACCATCGCTGCTTTAAAATATCAAAAATCATGTACTTTTACTGCTTCATCTATTTCACAAAAGTAGCACAATCAAACGAGGGTTATGAAAAAATATAAGTTAGAAAATTGGAGGGGCTTTTGTAGCTGTTCCGCTTTCGCGAAAGCGGTAGTATTATCCACCATCCTGCTCGTTTCCTGTAACAAAAAAGAGTACCAGTTAAAAAAAGTAGTTGGAAGTAAAACTGCCATAGACAGCAGCCTAACTAATGTGCAAGAAATAGAGGATTATATCGCTCCCTTTAAAAAGTCTTTAGATGTACAAATGAACGAGCAATTGAGTTACAATCCTGTTTCCATGAACAAAAGCGATTATAAACTCAATACCCCTATCGGAAATATGATGGCAGCTATTGTTAGGGCACAAGGAGAACCCGTTTACAAATCTAGAACTGGAAAAAACATAGATATCGTATTACTTAATAGTGGAGGAATCAGAGCTGGTATGCCTGCTGGTCCAGTAACCATGCGTAACGCTTATGAAATCATGCCTTTTGACAATGAAATCGTTATCGCTGAGCTAACTGGAGAACAGGTAAACGAACTCATCAATTATCTTATCGAACGTAAAAGTGCACATCCTATTGACGGGCTACAAATCTTACTCCACGAAGATGGAACTGCAGCAAGCGTTCTTATTAATGGCCAGCCGCTAGACAAAGCTCACGTATATAAGGTTGCGACAAATGATTACCTCTATACCGGTGGTGATAACATGAGCTTCTTTAAAGACACCCCGCTTACCACCATAGATTATAAAATCAGAAATGCGATGATCGATTACTTCAAAAAGGTCGATACCTTAAAGTTTAAAAGAGACCACCGATTTGACTATGCAAACTCATTAGTTCCCTAAAGCAAGAAAATGGAAAGAAGAAAATTTATACGCAATACGAGCGCAGGAATAGTAGCAGGAACTGCTTTATGGTCTAATTATGCTTTGGCAAACGGAATCTTTACCGCTCCAGAGTTAGCCCTTGGAAGTAAGAAAATAACAATTCTCCATACCAATGACACACATTCTCATATAGAACCTATTTCTGGCGGTCGTAACGATGGACGTGGTGGTGTTGCTCGCAGAGCTGCATTGATAAATACGGTAAGGAAAGAAAACCCCAACACCCTATTATTAGACTGTGGCGATATCTTTCAGGGAACCCCTTATTTCAACTTTTATGGAGGTGAGCTGGAAATAAAGCTGATGAGCATGATGGGTTATGATGCTGCTACCATTGGAAATCATGACTTTGATAATAGTATTGAAGGTTTATATGCACAATTGCCTAATGCTACTTTTGATTTTGTTATTTCCAACTACGATTTTTCCAATACGATTATGGATGGTCAAATAAAATCGAGAAAAGTCATTGTTAAAGACGGCATACGTATAGGATTGTTCGGTTTAGGAATTCATCTACAAGGATTAGTGGAGCCTAAGATGTATAAAGAAACTGTTTATAATGATCCTGTTGAAATTGCCAAAGACCAAGTGCGTTTATTAAGAGAAGAAGACCACTGTGACATCGTTATTTGCATTTCTCATTTGGGTTATTCTTACCGAGGCGATAAAGTCTCGGATGTATCCCTAGCAGCAGCAACTTCTGGAATCGATTTAATTATAGGTGGACATACGCACACTTTTCTTGATGCACCAGTGATTGTTACAAACGCAGCTGGAAAAGAAGTTATGGTAAATCAAGTAGGTTGTTATGGAATCAACCTAGGCCGTATAGATTTTTACCTTAAAGAAGGTAAAGTGGATAAAGGTATGGATGTCGTTTATGAGGTGTAAAATTAAAAAGCGCTTACTCAGTAAGTAATTCAATAAACGAAGATGGACAACAAAACTATTACTAAAGGGTTTATCGCCGCAGGAATATCCAATACCATTGGAGTTCTTGTTTTCTCAAAAGGATTTACTAATGACGTCATTCCCGAGACCGACCCTATCGTGATGTCTTATTTTGGACTATTAATGATTATACTTTGGGGCGCTGCCTTCATTGCTGTTTCAAAAACTTTTGAAAGAGTAAAATGGTTGATTGGCATTTTTGTAATTGAAAAGCTGGCTTATGTAATCGCTTACGGATTTTGGTTTTCTGACCACAGCCTTACAGAAGTTTACGACAAAGACCTTTTAGCGGGTATATTCTATTCTATTTATGGGCTGAATGATTTTTTGTTTATGCTATTTTTTGGCTATGTTTTTATGAAAATATTAAACAAATAATAATACATTACCCCACACTTACTTCCTCCATTTTAGATTAAAGTCTACATTATATTATAAATACCCTAATTTATAAAGGGTTATTCATGAAATATATACGTTTTTTTAACCTCATACCCTATATTTGAAAATTCAATCAAATGATTTCAAAATGGTAAAAAAGGTCAATTTTATAGTTTTAGCAGTATTAGTTTTAATTAGCTTGCTCTATGGCAGTCCTTATACAGTAAATGGAGATATGAGCGCTATTGATAGTGGTGATACCGCTTGGATGTTGATCGCATCTGCTTTTGTTTTATTAATGACTCCGGGACTGGCTTTCTTCTATGGTGGTATGGTGAATAAAAAATCCATGATCTCTACCATGTTGCAAAGCTTTGTAGCTTTAGGTGTGGTGAGTATTCTGTGGGTTTTAGTAGGTTTCTCCTTAGCCTTTGGAGAAAGCTGGCACGGTATCATTGGAAACCCGATGACTTTTTTCAATTTTAGAAATGTAGGTCTAGCACCTCATCCGGATTTTGCAGAAACTGTTCCTTTTTTAGTTTTTGCTTTATTCCAACTCAAATTTGCCATCATCACACCAGCCTTGATTACAGGTAGTTTTGCCGAACGCGTTCGTTTTAGAAGTTATATTCTTTTCATGGTATTATTTACCTTGTTTATATATACACCATTAGCGCACATGACTTGGCATCCAGATGGGTTGTTGCGCAATCTTGGAGTACTGGATTTTGCCGGTGGGACAGTAGTTCACATGAGCGCAGGATTTGCTGCTCTTGCCGGAGCTGTTTATTTAGGTAAACGTAAAAAAATCACCCACAATCCAGCAAATGTCCCTTATATTATTTTAGGAACTGGACTGCTTTGGTTTGGATGGTTTGGTTTTAACGCAGGTAGCGCCCTTGCTGCAAATGCTGATGCTGTTATCGCATTTGCTAACACCAATATAGCTAGTGCTACCGCCATGATTACTTGGATGTTTTATGAACGTTTCTCCAATCGTAAAATGAGCGCTATAGGTGCTTGCATAGGTGCTATAGTAGGATTAGTAGCTATAACTCCAGCAGCAGGCTTTGTTACTATTTCCCAAAGTATATTTATAGGTTTTGTAGCAGCTATTACTAGTAATTTAGCTATTTCTTGGTTCTCAAAAACAGGAATTGACGACACACTAGACGTCTTTCCTAGTCATGGTGTTGGAGGTATTGTAGGTATGATTCTAACCGCTGTATTTGCAAAAGACGTAGGTCTTGTATACGGTGAAACAGAAACCTTAATGTGGCATATTATCGCATTAGTAGGTGTTGCTATTTTCACCTTCGGTGGGAGTTTGGCTTTTTATAAACTAGTGGATCTATTGCTTCCTATAAGAGTTACTGCTGATCAGGAAGAACGTGGTTTAGACGATAGCCAGCATGGTGAGGTTGTGAGTTAATTGCAGCTTTTAAAACCCTTTTGTGGATAAGCGAGCGGTGTCATACGGTAGAGATGGTTTTTAAACCATCTCTATAAACTCTTGCTCACTAAGCATAGTGATTCCGAGTTTCTCTGCTTTTTCCAACTTGGAAGGCCCCATATTCTCACCACGAACTAAGTAATCTGTTTTGCTAGAAAGTGAACTACTTACTTTTCCTCCATTATCTTCAATCAGCTTTTTTAAATCATTTCTAGACATTTCAAACACGCCAGAAATCACAAAACTCTTCCCTACCAGTTTATCTGTCTGACCTTCTAATTGTTCTTCAGAGAGTGCCAATTGCAAACCAGCTTTACCCAATCGATCTACTATTTCTAATTGACGCTTATCAGTAATAAATTCAACGACCGATTGTGCAATGGCAGCACCTATTTCTGGGATCGCGCTTAATTCTTCTATCTTCTTATCAGCTGGACTTGTAACGTCTGCAAACAGGTCTATATTTTCTTTATCTGGCGCAGCTGGCATAGCCATTAGAGAATCCATATTTTTATAAAACTTAGCTAGTTTTTTTGCCACTGTTTCACCTACATATCTGATTCCTAAACCAAACAACAACCGCTCAAAAGGAACTTGCTTGCTAGCTGTGATACCGTTGACCATATTCTCCGCACTTTTTTGTGCCATACGTTCTAACGGTAGTACTTGCTCAACGGTTAGGTCGTATAAATCGGCATAATTGTGAATCATTCCAGCCTCTACTAATTGACCTACTGTCTCTGCTCCTATTCCATCTATATCCATTGCTTTACGAGATATAAAATGTTCAATCCTACCTTTTACCTGAGGTGGACATGCCATCTCATTAGGACAGAAATGCTTAGCATCTTCTACTTTTCTTACTAATTCTGTATGACATTCTGGACAATGCGTGGCGTAAATAGTGGGAACTGAGTTTTGTGGTCGTTTTGATAAATCTACCGCTACTATTTTAGGAATGATCTCGCCACCTTTTTCTACATATACCTCATCGCCTACTCTGATGTCTAGTTTTTCTATTTGGTCGGCATTGTGCAAACTTGCTCGTCTTACTGTTGTTCCAGAGATTTCTACCGCTTCTAGATTTGCCACTGGTGTTATGGAACCAGTGCGACCTACTTGATAGGTGATTTCTTCTAATCTGGTAGAAACTTGCTCTGCAGCAAACTTGTAGGCCATCGCCCATTTGGGAGATTTGGCTGTAAAGCCTAGCTCTTCTTGCTGTCGCAGTGAGTTGACCTTTACCACTACCCCATCAGTTTCATAAGGCAATTGCTTTCTTGCCACATCCCAATGATTGATAAACTCAAAAACCTCCTCAATAGAACTGACTAACTTAGATGCTGCAGGTGCTTTAAAACCCCATTTTCGCGCAAGCATCAACGAGTCAAATTGGCTTTGAACTGGTAAATTATTTCCTGCTAATTGATACAGCAAACAATCCAGCGGTCGTTTTGCCACCTCAGCACTGTCTTGTAATTTGAGACTACCACTAGCCGTATTACGAGGATTGCGATATAAATCCAATCCTTGAGCTGCACGTTCTTCATTCATTTTATAGAACCCCTCCCATGGCAATACAATCTCACCACGTATTTCAAATTTCTCGGGAATAGCATCACCTTTTAATTGTAATGGCACCGATCTTATCGTACGCACATTTGCAGTCACCTCATCACCTTGATTGCCATCGCCGCGAGTGACCGCTTGTACAAATTTTCCGTTTTCGTAATGCAAACTGATACTAGCGCCGTCGTATTTCAACTCACAGGTGTACTGAATAGCTCCATCGACTATTTTTTTAATACGTGCTTCCCAATCTTTCAAATCCTCTATAGAGTAGGAATTATCCAGCGAGTACATGCGATTAATATGCTTAACGGTATGGAAATTTTTAGTCACTTCACCACCTACTCTTACCGATGGACTAGTCGCATCATAAAACTCAGGATGCGCGGCTTCCAGCGATTTTAATTGCTCCAGTTTCTTATCAAACTCAAAGTCAGATATGGTAGGATTATCGTTGACGTAGTACTTATAATTATGCTCGCGCAACTCGTCGCGCAAGGTATTGATTTGTGTTTTAACCTCCATCAGTCTTTAAATGGGTTGATGATTTTTAAGCCTTCTATGGATTGTCCATTATTAAGGTCCTCAGAATATAAAATATCACAGTTTGTAGCAATTGCTGATGCAATTATTACACTATCATAAAATTGTAACTGATACCTGAATTTAATATGAAGTGCCTCTTTAATTAAAGAACATGAAGTGTCAGAAATTGTTAGTTTTTCAAATATTTGAATTTGATTTTTTAATTCTAAATCTGTTAGTTTTAGTTTCCTTATCGCTATGTTACAAAATTCCTTAATGACTTGAGTTGATACATGAATATCATTATCTCGAATTGATTTAAAAAACGTTATAGCCTGCTTCGTTTTTATAATATCCTTTCTGTCAATAAGATAGCAAAATACATTTGTATCAATAAAAACCCTATCTCTCATTTGCCTCGTCGCGATTAAATTTATAGCCTTCGTATTTAGCATTATCCTCAGAAACTTCTAGAAGTTCATCTACCCAATCATATTCTTTATCTTGTTTTAGATTGCGTTGCAAAAATTCTCTAATCAATTCATTCAGAGACTTTCCTTGCTTTTTAGCATATTCTTTACTCGCCTCAATCAATTGGTCAGACAGTCGTATGGTTAAATTTTTTGTTGCCATAGTCTTTTTCATTTACGACGTAAATATACAATTTGCACAGACTCTGTGCAAATCGTATATGCTGTGTTTTTCGTTTTCATACCGTATTTCCATAGCCTCCATGCCCGCTACCGAGAAAAAAGCGAGGTCTGAGGTTTTACAATGAGTTTATCGCAGTACTCTCGAAGACCGCATTTCGAGAATAAAGCGAGGTCTGAGGCTCTCAAAGACCGCATTTAATTTTTGTTTTTATTTTTATAACCACTGTATTTGTATCTTGAACGCTTATAAATTCCATTTATGAATTCGCGTTTTAAGATCCTTTTTCTAGCCCTTATTTTATTGGTAAGCTGCCATAAGCCAAAAGTAGATTTGATAAGTCCATCCATAATCCCAGCCCCACAATCGCTGCAAGTAAATCCTGGACATTTTACCATTGATCTGTCGACCGTCATCAGCAATGGAGATGATTTCACACATTCCGTGACCTTTCTAAAGGATTTTTTAAGACAAAGAACTGGCCGAAACTGGGAAACGAAATACGCCTCTGAAAATGTCATCAGCTTTGAATATGACGGCTCCATCATCAAGCAAGAAGGATATACCCTAGATATTAATAAGCAGCACATCCTCATAAAATCTAGTGCCGACGCCGGAGCTTTTTATGCGGTGCAATCCTTGATCCAGCTGATGCCTTTTGAGTTGGAAAAATCTGTAATCACTAACGTCATTTACCTACCAGCGGTCACTATAAAAGACGAACCCCGTTTCTCTTATCGAGGCATGCATCTCGATGTGTCGCGCCACATGTATGACGTAGAATTCATCAAAAAATATATAGACGCTATGGCCATGCTCAAGATAAATACCTTTCACTGGCATCTTACAGACGACCAAGGCTGGCGTATTGAAATTAAGAAATACCCGAAGCTTCAAGAAATTGCAGCTTATCGCGACAGTACTTTGATAGGACATTATAACGACTCACCACGTTTATATGATGCTACAAAGTACGGCGGTTTTTATACACAGGAAGAAATTCGTGAGGTGATCGCTTTCGCGAAAGCGAGACAGATCAACATCATCCCAGAAATAGAAATACCTGGTCACGCACAAGCCGCCATAGCTGCCTATCCAGAATTGGGCTGTACAGGGAAAAAAATAGGCGTAGCAACAGAATGGGGCGTTTTTGAAGATATTTATTGTCCGAACGAAGCAACCTTTATATTCCTTGAAAACGTACTAGACGAAGTCATGGAATTATTCCCATCGCCATACATCCACATAGGTGGTGATGAAGCGCCTAAAACACAATGGAAAACAAGTCCGGTTGCGCAACAAGTGATTCAAGAAAATGGACTAAAAGACGAGCACGAACTCCAATCCTATTTTATCCAGCGCATGGAAAACTACTTAAATTCTAAAGGCCGCAACATCATAGGATGGGATGAAATTCTAGAAGGTGGACTGGCGCCCAATGCAACGGTTATGAGCTGGCGAGGCACGAAAGGTGCCATTGAGGCCGCAAAATCAGGTCACGATGTGATCATGACACCTACTTCGCATGCTTATTTTGACTATTATCAAAGTGAAAACAAAAACGAACCCACCGCGATAGGCGGATTCCTAGCATTAGAAAAAGTCTATCATTTTAACCCGATTCCTGAAGAACTCACTGCCGAAGAAGCAAAACACATTCTAGGCCCACAAGGAAACATCTGGACAGAATACATGACTACTAGCGAGCAAGTAGAATACATGGCTTTTCCACGTATGCTGGCTATGAGCGAGGTGGCCTGGACTAAAGCAGAAAACAAAAACTATTCTAGTTTTATAAATCGTGTGGAATATTTTCATCAAAGAATGGATGCGCTGGGTATCAATTATGCCAACCACTTATACGAAGTCAGCGGCTTTCTAAATGACCAGCAACAGTATGAATTAAGCACCGCATCTTTCGGAAAAGAAATACGTTACACCACAGATGGCTCCAAACCAACCACCTCTTCTACCCTTTATAAACAAGCTATTCCTTTTACAGAAAACCTATCCGTAAATGCAGGTGTTTTTAAAGACGGGAAACTATTAGGTAAAGTCTTTACACAAGACTTGCTCTACCATAAAGGAATAGGCGCCCTAATTACCATTAATAAAGAACCCAGTACATCTTATCAAGGCAGTGGCGCACAAGGTTTAATAAACGGAATTAAAGGAAGTGACTCGCGTTATGGAGATAGCGAGTGGCTGGGCTTTTGGGGAGAAGATATTGAGATTGACATCGAGTTTAAAGAACCTATTTTAGTTGACGAAATCAAATTGAGGTTTTATCATGCGCCGGGGCAGTGGATTTATGCTCCAGAAAAATATTATATTTTCTTAGAAACCAAAAATGGGATTATAAGTGATTTAGTTAAATTGCCTAAAAATGATGAAACTCTAATATTATCGAATTACAATTGGAAACGCTTTAAAGGCTTTGAAGACAAAAAAATTAATGCACTCAAAATTAATATACCCAACTATGGCATCATCCCAGACGGCAAACAAGGTGCTGGAAACAAAGCTTGGACTTTTATAGACGAAATCATCATCAATTAACCACATGAAAAATACACCCAAACTTTTACTAATCTATCTATTCTTCCTTATTGCCTTGTTGATTTGGTCAGGAATAAACCCGAACGAGCGATTTACTTGGTTTCTGGAAGTATTGCCTGCTGTAATAGGTGTATTCGTTTTACTATTCGCTTATAAAAGTTTCCCTTTAAGCAAGCTCACCTACTTCTGGATATTTGTGCATTGTATTATCCTCATCATAGGTGGAAAATACACCTATGCTGATGTACCTCTTTTTGACTGGATTCAAGAGTACTTTGAGCATTCTCGTAATAATTATGACAAGTTAGGGCATTTTATTCAAGGTTTTACACCAGCGCTCATAGTACGTGAAGTATTATTGCGCAAAGAAGTGGTTCAAGGTAAAAAGTGGCTGGCATTTATAGTGGTTTCTATTTGTCTTGCCATCAGTGCGGCTTATGAATTGATTGAGGCAATAGTCTCCATGCTAGTAAGTGATGGTGCAGATTCCTTTCTAGGCGCACAAGGCTATATTTGGGACACTCAAACCGATATGATGCTTGCCTTGATTGGCGCTTTTATTGCCGTTGCTTTTTTGAGCAAACGACAAGACAAATCCATCCAAAAAATCATCAATTAATATGCTATTAGAAATCTGCGCCTCCAACTATCAAAGTGCGATAAACGCTCAAGAAGCTGGGGCGCAACGTATTGAATTGTGCAGTGAGCTAGCTGTAGGCGGCATCACTCCTAGTTATGGAATGCTTAAAAAAGTGATGGAAGAACTCACTATTCCTGTAATGGTTTTGATACGTCCTCGATCAGGCAATTTTGTATATTCTGATGCCGATTTTGATATCATGAAAAAAGACATTCAGTTGTGCAAAGAGCTGGGTTGTGCCGGAATAGTATCTGGGATTTTGAATGATGATTTTAGCGTTGACTTAGAATCAACAAAAGTACTGATTGAACTGGCAAAACCTATGAGTTTTACGTTCCACAGAGCTTTTGATCAGGTATCAAATCCTGAAGAGGCCATTAAAGAATTGGCTCAAATAGGAGTTTCTAGAATACTGACTTCTGGCCAACATTCTAGAGCTATAGAAGGCCTAGAAAACTTGAAACGTTATCAAAATATCGCAGGTAACTCTTTAATCATTTTACCAGCTGGCGGAATTAATGCAGATAATTGTTCCTCTTTTACGCACCTTAATAAGGCTCCCAAAGAAAAAGTCAGGTTCCAAGAAATTCATGCCAGCGCTACAGAGGTTATGGAACAAACTACCCGTACTTTAGTACCGATGAATTCGCCTAAATTCCTTCAAGAAAACATAGAAGTAATTTCTGACACAGACTTAATAAAAGCCATTCTTAAAAACAGCAATCATGAGGATTAGTATTCTATTACTCTTAACGCTACTTGCCATTTCTTGTTCTGAAAAAACGGCTAATGTGGAGAGACACTATCTTGAAACGGATTGGACTCTCTTTCAAGGTGATGACGAGAAACTAATCAGTGACAGCATCAGCTTACCTTCAACAGTTCACAGTGCTTTATTGCCACAAATAAAACATCCTTTTAAAGGGAGTAATGAAGATAGCTTGCAATGGATCACCGAGAAAGACTGGACGTATAAAACAACATTTAAGGTGGGTAATGAAACCTTAGAGAAGGAATATGTCAATTTACATTTTAAAGGTATAGATACCTATGCATCCATCCTACTCAATGGCATCGAAATCCTACAAACAGACAACGCTTTTAAACATTGGAAAACAGACGTAAAACCATATTTGAAAGAAGAAAACCAGCTGATTATAGCTATACAATCTCCGCTTCAAATCGAAGAAGAAAAAGCCGCTGCAAATCCATACAGCTTACCAGAAGGTAACCGGATCTACACTCGTAAGGCTCAATTTCAATACGGTTGGGACTGGGGACCACATCTCAACACTATGGGGATCGTAAAACCAGTATATCTCGAAGCTTACGATCAATTCAAAATAGAAGATGTCTATATCAAGCAAAACTTTATACAAGATTCTATAGCAAATCTTACGGCCCAAATCAAATTTTCCAAACCTATAACAGAGCAACTCACCTACCAAATCAAGGTAAACGATAGCCTCTTCCCTATTAAGATCACAGACTCCCTATTGCAATCTAACAGTTATGCAACTCAAGAAGTTCATTTTGAAATCAATCAGGTACAGCTTTGGTGGCCGCACAATATTGGTGAACCTTATTTGTATGAGATGGAAGTTTTGGTTTCAAAAGATGGAGAATTAATGGACTCCAAAAAGCTCAAAAGAGGAATACGTACCATAGAGTTGATTAATGAGCCTGATGATGCTGGAACTTCCTTCTTTTTTAAGGTAAATGGCGTTCCTATTTTCATGAAAGGGGCTAATTACATACCGCAAAACTCCATGCAGGATCTCGTCACAGACCAGCATTATGAAAATTTGCTAAGCGATGTAGTAGACGCCAATATGAACATGCTGCGCGTTTGGGGTGGTGGAAGTTATGAGAATGACATTTTTTATGATAAATGCGATGAAAAAGGTATTTTGATATGGCAAGACTTTATGTTTGCTTGTGCGATGTATCCTGGAGATGCACGCTTTCGCGAAAGCGTAACAGAAGAAATAACACAACAAATTACCAGATTGAGAAATCACAGCAGCATTGCCTTATGGTGTGGAAATAATGAAACTAGTGAAGCCTGGAACAATTGGGGCTGGCAAGCAGGAAGACCGCAAGCAGAACGGGATAGTATTTGGGAAGATTATCGTGCTGTTTTTCAACTAGCAATGCCTAAATATATAAGCGAACTCACCAAAGAACCTTATTGGGAAAGCACGCCAAAGTTAGGTCGTGGGAACCCGCGTTATGAATTTGAAAGCGATGCGCACGACTGGCGTGTATGGCACGATGCCTATGCGTTTGAGCATTTTGAAGAACACGTACCTCGATTTATGAGCGAATTTGGATTCCAGTCGCATCCCTCTTATAAGACCGTAGAATACATCAATAAGGACGGAAGTCTCAACATTCATTCAGCAGATTATGCCTCGCATCAAAAACACGAACGTGGCAACGAACTCATACGAGAGTATATGGCCAGAGACTTTCCTGTTCCTACAAGCGATGAAGATTATGTGTATATGAGTCAACTCCTGCAAGCCTACGGAATGTCAAAAGGATTCCAAGCGCACCGACGCGCCAGACCTTATAATATGGGAACTTTATACTGGCAACTCAATGATTGCTGGCCTGCGGTGAGCTGGTCCAGTATTGATTATTTTGGGAATTGGAAAGCTTTACACTATCAAGCAAAACGTGATTTTGAAAATTTGTTAATTAGCAATTATGTAAAAGACGGTGTTTTACACAGCTATGTGGTTAATGACGATCTTTATGACCTCACTAGTGGTTACACCCTAATGATCATGGACTTTTACGGTAAAGAATTGTACCAAGAATCTTTTGTAGGAACTGCGGGAATGAATTCTAGTAATAAATTTCACCATATCGATTTAGGTAGTTTGGATATAGACCTGTCAACTGTATATGTGTATACAGAGTTTGGCTCTAGTAGGACCATCGATGTGCTGGTCCGTCCTAAAGATTTGAAATTACCAAAGGAAGAACTATCCCTGAAAAGTCTTAAAACCAAAGATGGATATCGGGTTACTTTAAAGTCTGCTATTTTTGTAAAAGATGTTTTTTTATATAGTAATCTAAAAGGACATTTTTCAGACAACTTTTTTGACCTAGAACCTGATATGGAAAAGACACTTTTTTTTGAGACAGATAGTGATGTAGCGCCTGTGTTTAAATATAAAACTTTGAATGGGTTAATCAAGTCTCTCCAGCCATAGTAGGTTTCAGTTATGTAAAAAACTGGAACGCAAATTCGTTCCATATCCCGTATATATGCTCCGTTATCATCTAGATCTCGGTTTGAAATTCAAGTTCAAGTTCAAAGAAATATCCGTTCCCCAACCAAAGCTCGAGATTTGTACTCACAGCTCAAAAAAAAACTCATAGCTCACAAGCTCAAAGACTCATAACTATTTTAAATTCCTCTTGCACTTCATCATTCTATAATTACCATTCAAGTCTTTAAAAACCTCTGATTCAAAACCCAGTTCTGTGGCGAGTGCTTTCATCTCATCAGGTAAGTATTGATTGATTTCAAAGTATAAAATTCCTTCAGCTTTTAAGGCTTTTTGAGCCAATTCTAAAATCTTACGATAAAAGATTAAGGCGTTACTGTCGTCCACAAACAAAGCTAAATAAGGCTCGTGTTCCAGTACATTTCTGTGGATTTCTTCTTTCTCTAAATTCCGCACATATGGCGGATTGCTTACGATCACATCGTAGGTATCGGGCAATTCATCTAAAACCAAAACATCTTCAAGTATCGTTTTTACCGGGGTTTTTAAACGGATGGCATTTGATTGTGCTAATTCTAAAGCTTCTGGAGAAACATCGAGCAATGTCATACTGCAACTAGGCATGGCTTCTTTAATAGATAAGCCTATACAACCAGTTCCTGTTCCTATATCAATTATGTTGAGATAGGTTTCTTTTTTATGATTCTCAATAACCATATGAACCAGTTCTTCAGTCTCCTGGCGCGGTATCAATGCATGCTCATGTACTGCAAACTCATGTCCATAGAAATGTGCTGTTCTGGTGACGTATTGCACCGGCTTTGAAGTGCGCAATTCTCTCAATGACTTATGTAGTATCTCTTCTTGAAGATGATACAACTCTTCTCTATCCTTAATTAAAAAATCAGCACGTGACCAGTTCAACAAATCTTCACAGACGATTTGTAAAATGCTGTGAATCTCATTTTCTGGATAAAGTGGCGCCAGTTGATCTTGATAAAGAAGCTTGAATTGGTTTAAAGTCATAAGACAAAGGTAAAAGCATTTTTCAACCTTTCCGACCAAATTTCTGTAAACTCCAATTCACCCACCTTTCCTTTTCTAAAAAGAAGCTCTTGATTTAAAACTAAAATTGGAAATTTAAACTACCGCCCACTCCTTTTTTGAGCTTGTTAAAATCTACCTGCTTTCTGCGACTGATAACTAATAATTGGGTTTATTTTTAGACTTACCATCTATACCATGCAGTAGGCTATTTTGATTTATTCCTTCTTTTACTGAGCCTCCAAAATCAAATAAACTCCACCATAAAGAAAACATCCTCGTTAAAGGCCAAAACAAGATTCTAAATATGAATTCTATAATGTTATTTCTTAATTATAAACAGACTTCAATTGCTGTTCGATAAACTCCATGTAAAACCTCAGCCCTCGCTTTATTATCTGTAGAGAGCATTGATGCTCTCGAAATGCGGTCTTCGAGTGCACTTCGATAAACTCGGTGCAACGCTTTCGCCCAAACTGGTATGGTGAGTTGTTTTAATTTTAAATAGCCAGACTTCGAAAACCTCAATTTAGATTTAAATTGAAGTTTAAAATTTCAACAACATCTGCACAGGACAGGAGAAATGCCCGGTATCCCCTAATGGCGATTTAAGCAACTCAAAACCTACGTTTTTATACAGGCCTTGTGCGTCATACATATTATCCATGGTTTCTAAGTAGATGCTTTCAAAACGCAATTGAGCAGCTCGTTCTAGACAAACCAAGATCATTTTTTTTCCGTATCCTTTACCTCGTACTTCTGGTTTAAAATACATTTTTTGAAGTTCGCTCACATTTCCTGTATAATTATCAAGTGGTGCAACGCCTGCGCCACCTACCACTATCCCATCCACTTCAAGAACATAATAATCTCTACGAGGTTTTTGATAGTGCGCGTACATGGCCTGCGTGGCAGCATCGCTATAAGCCGTTCCTATTTTAGGAGCGCCGTGTTCTAAGATCGATTGCTGTATGATATTTTTGATCGCCTCATTATCTTGAGGGAGTATTTTGCGTATGTTCATGGTGCAAATTTAGAATTCAATAGGGAGAATAAATCAGTCGTTAAGTTGTTTTTATAAACCGATTGAAAAAGTGGCCTATACTTTCACCCATGATCTCTACTATAAAATTAAATTCATTTCTCGACTCATAGATGATTCGGCAAACTCCATAAAACAAACACCTAAAGACCTGTAGCACTACTATGACTGATTACTAAAATTGTTTTTGATTTTATTTTTGATTTTGATTTTAAATCGTCCTTACCTTTGTCCCTCATGACTACGCACGAGAAATACATGCAGCGCTGTTTGCAACTGGCACAAAATGGCTTGGGAGCTACTTATCCTAATCCGCTGGTGGGGAGTGTGATCCTGTCAGATACTGGTGCAGTTCTTGGAGAGGGCTGGCATAAAAAATCTGGAGAACCGCATGCTGAAGTAAACGCAGTGCGGGATGCAGAGCAGAAGGGTTATGGTGAAGACGCTTTCGCGAAAGCGGTACTATACGTCAACCTAGAACCCTGTTCACACACTGGAAAAACACCAGCATGCGCATCCATGATCATCAAAAAAGGCTTTAAAAAAGTAGTTGTGGGAACACTGGACCCACATGAAAAAGTAGCTGGAAAAGGTGTTGCCATGTTAGATGCAGTAGGAATAGACGTTACTGTAGGTATTTTAGAAGAAGAATGCAACGAGCTCAACAAGAGGTTTTTTACTTTTCACAAAAAACAACGTCCTTATATTATTTTAAAATGGGCCGAAACCAGCGATGGCTTTATAGCACCAACTCAAAAGGATGAGCAAAAACCCATCTGGATCACCAACAAGCACTCGAGACAACTCGCACACCGCTTAAGAGCTGAAGAAAATGCTATTTTAGTAGGTGCCAAAACCGTTCTAGACGACAATCCATCACTCACTTGCCGCGACTGGAAAGGAGTTCACCCGACCCGCATTGTACTGGATTCAAGAAATAGCATCTCAGCAGATTTTAAAGTTATGGACGACACTGCTCTTACCATAAAACTTGATCACTCCTCAACTGATGTGAATGAAATTATTGAAGAACTTTATAAGAACGGCCTTCAGTCCGTAATTATTGAAGGTGGTACGGCCACGATTCAAGCTTTTATAGATGCTCAGCAATGGGATGAAGCCTATCAATTTATGGGAACTGAAGTGTTGTTTTACCAAGGTCTAAAAGCACCTGTCTTAAAAGGAAATTACCATATCAAAGAACGCAATACCATCAAAAGTGATGTGTTGAAAATATACAGAAACACATGATTTGGTTAGTTCTAAGTATAGCTACATCGAGCTTTCTATATGTGATTTTTAAGTATTTTGAAGTATTTAAAGTACATACACTTCACGCCATTATTGTGAATTATATCGTTGCTTGCGCAACGGGCTTTATAGCTTATGGAAGGGTGCCAGAAGTAGAAGAAATCATTTATGCCGACTGGTTGTTTTACGCTTTATTTTTGGGAGCTTTATTCATCGCCATTTTTAATGTCATGGCATTAACCAGTCAGAAAAATGGCTTATCAGTCGCTGCTGTATCCGGTAAAATGTCGCTAGTTATTCCGGTAATAGCAGGCATCTGGTTGTATGAAGAATCCATAGGATGGATGAAGGTAGCAGGGATTTTTCTCGCTTTGATATCGGTTTATCTTACTTCTGTAAAGTCCCGACAGGGCTTAAAATTTAACAAGAGCTTGTTGCTGCTTCCCATTATTTTATTCCTAGGAAGTGGCGTGATAGATACCACCATTAAATATGCAGAGATCATGCACGTTCCCAGCGGTGACGAATCTTTATTTAGCGCGATTTGCTTTGCTATGGCTTTTGTAATCGGAATTTTGGTCCTTATCTATGAGGCGACTCAAAAGCGTTTTTTAACGTTAAGATCTGTGATTGCCGGGCTTGTTTTAGGAGTCCCTAATTACTTCTCTATTTACTTTATTATAAAGGCGCTCAAGAACGGAATGGAAAGCAGTGTGGTTTACCCTATCAATCACGTGGGAACCGTACTTTTCACTTCTTTCTTAGGAGTTCTCATTTTTAAAGAAAAACTAATTCCTAAAAACTATATTGGGATTGTGGTTGCGATTGTGGCTATTGTTATGATTGCTTTCGCGAAAGCCTAATACAAAAAAAGCTCCTCGATTATGAGAATATCTAAGATAAATAAGCTGCCTCCTGTTGCCATAATGTTATCCTAATACAACATTTAAACACATATACCTCCACCTCTTTTATCTTTTTTATAATCATTAAACATTTGTACTGTATTGATTTAACTTCAAAGTTTTATTATAAATTGTTTTAATAGAACAGATAGAGCGCAGTTATTTAATTTACCATTATCAAAAAGCAACTGCAGTAAAATATCTTCTTTTGTTTTCTGTTTCCTTAAACCTAAAATGATTTTATAATAACGATTTCTTAAAATTAAAATACATAAGAATCTGTAAATCAAAAAAGCCCAAGAATGATATCATCCTTGAGCTTCATTAACTAATTTTATGCCTTAAATAAATGCTGTTATTTAAGACGGAACATTTTTTTTATGCTATTTACGCATCACTTTAACTACTCTGCTCTGTTCTCCTGAGGCAACCTCAACAAGATACATTCCAGATGGGAAAGTAGATAAATCTATGCTAGAAGAAGTCGTATTAGGCTTAGCAACTAATAATTGCTGTCCTAATAAGTTTCTTACTATTATCGCATCGATAACTTGCTGACCGTTAAAGTTCACAACGTTATCGGTAGGATTAGGATAGTAACTGAATTCAAAAGAATCAGAGTCATTTACACCTACAGTACCGTCTACCGTAAAGTTATCTACGAAGAAGTCAAAATCTTCACCATCTACAACAGTACCGTTAGTTGACCAAAAAGCAAATCTAACTACACCAGAATAGCCAGCTAATGAGAATGTTTCTAACTGACCTACAGCCGGTACATTATCAGAAGTTTCATAAGTTTCAATTACATTCCATGTAGCCCCTGCTCCTGTACCTGATGTATCTGTATAGATTAAGAATTGAACTTGATCGTCACTACCGAAGTTAGCAGCAGCAGAGGTAGCAAAATCTGTTAAAGCAACATCAAATGTGGCAGTTAAAACAGCACTAGTTCCTAGATCAATCTCCGGAGAAACTAACCAATCATTTGCACCACCACCACTCCAGATATTAACTCGAGCAGCTTGACCAAAAACACTAGAAGTATTATTTCCAAAAGGACTATTTGTCCAGTCACCATTTAATCCATTAGGACCAGTTGCTACATCGGTATTATCCCCTTCTTCCCAACAGGCACCTGGATAAGTTGCAAAATCGTTACCAGCAGTTCCACCAGCAGTTCCATAAGGAGCTACAATAATGGCACATTCTGTTGTAAAGGTTTGAATAACTGTCCAATCGCTGTAGAAACCACCACCACAATCTGCTCTTACGTAAACTTCATAAGTAGTTGCTGGAGTTAAAGCGGTTGCTGTATAAGGATTGCTTGTCGTACTGGTACCGTTACCTGCAGGAATACCTGTTCCAGTAGCAACTACGGCTACTTCCCAAGTTGTTGCAGTACCGACTTCTGTCCAGTCTATCGTGGCAGAATCACTACCTATAGCAGAAACTGCCACTCCTGTTGGAGCAGAACAGAATGTACCACAAGTTTGAATTCTCATTAAATCAATAGCAACATCACCAAAACGTCTAAATTCAGAACCAGGGGTTTCTGTACCAGTTATCTTGATATAAATAGTCTGACCTGCGAGCGACGCTGGTAACATAGCACCTACCGCTTGAAAAGGATCAGCTTGATTTGTTTGCAACGGGCCTGTGTAAGTAAAGACCTCAGTAAAAGGACCTACTGGGGAAGTACCATAACTTATATCAACTTGAGTAAGATCCGGACCAAATGGAACGGAATGGAAGTAAAAAGAAAGTTCTAATTCATCATTTGCTCCAGTTAAATCAATAGGAGGAGAAATGATACTAGCTGGACCTACGTTGGTACCATCAGTTTCAAAATATAAATATCCAGTTCCATCAAAAGCACCAAGTGGACCCGTTAGAAAACCAGATGGAGTTGAACCAACTCTACCAAAGTTCCAATCACCGTTAGATGTACCTGTTCCTACATCTCCAGTCCAGTTAGTAGTAATAGTTTCAAAACTATCCTCCCATATATATCCTGGAGCTCCAGTAATACAAGAAACACCTTGAGGAGTAGGAAGAGCCGTTGAGAAAGTAAAAGGACCAGTCCATGTACTTGATGAACTAGGACTACAAACAGCTCTCACATAAAAATCGTAATCTGTTCGAGCAGCAAGACCGCTAACAGAAGTCATGGTGTTACTCATCGTATTTACGATACCATTTGCTCCCATTCCTTGTGTGAAACCAGTCACATCAAGTTCATATTCCCACTCTGTAGCAGTTCCATTTTCCAACCAGTCAAAATTTGCAGAAGAATCTGTTATGGAAGACGCCCTAACCGATGAAGGTTCTGGACAAGCTGGTGCAACATCGTAAGCCAAATCGTCAATAAACATTCGATTATTTGCCGCACTAGGAATATATTTGAATGCTATAAAACCACCTACAGTAGTCAGTGAACTGAAATAAACTGTTTCCGATTGATACATATTATCAGTCATATCTGCATCTGCAAACGTTCTTACAGCGGTAAAAGTACTAGCATCTTCAGGGTTGGTAATTACACCTACTGCTAATGAGTCTCCATTATAATCATTTACATAAAATTCTACTTGTTTATCGCTTGATAAATCTGAAAATTCTGGTAAAATATAATAGGCTACAGCAGTAGTTCCAGCCGAACCACTTTGCATGCTAATATTTCTAACTCCTGTATTTGGAATAAAGGAAGCTACACCTACTTCTACGGTAGAGCCAGACACGATACTGCTCTCACAACTATTCAGCCCATCAAGTGGATCTGATTCATAACCTGTAACATAAGGAGCTGTAAAGGCGGTACATCGTGTTCTAAAAGTAGAAGGACCAATGTAAATACTCTCATCACCAGGAGCACAAACTGCTCTTACCCAGTATTCATAATCGGTATCAGGAGCTAATCCAGTTAGGGTTGTTGTAGGGTTAGTCAGTACATCAAATACAGCGCCTACTTGAGCACCTGTATTAGGAACAAAACCAGGTAAACCTACTTCCACATCCCATTCTGTTTCTGTTGCTCCAACAGTCCAAGAAACATCAGCCGTGGTCGCTGTTCGAGCATCTAAAGCTAGATTATCTGGATTGGTACAAGTAGGTGCTGTCATACAAACTACAGAAGCTTCCCATCCTATTCTGGTTAGAGAACTATCTGATATAAATACAAAAGTCAAACATCCAGAAGTTGTTGTACCAATTAAAAATTCTTGTGTTAAATCTCCTGTACCATCACCGTTTGCGCTCCAACACCATTCTGATCCACCGCTTGGAGTGTTGATCGTTGGAAATGTTGCATCAGGACCGTCATGTACGGTAAGAAAATCTAAACAACCAATAGAACCTAATGGTTCCATTTCAGTAAAGGAAAACCTTACAAAAACCACATCTCCTGCATTATCAGGACATATATTATAGGTAGTGTTTTCATTATTTTGATAGTTACCTTGAAGTCCACCACTACCATCTGCAAGACCACCAGAATCTAAGAACAAATCGCCAGCACAATAATCTGGGGCAGTCTCTACCGTGATACAAGTTTGTCGAGAAACATCATTAGGTCCACAAACAGCAGACACACATATTTCGTAAAGTGTAGCACTGTTTAATCCAGTTACCGTTGTTGCAGGAGTCATAGTAGGATTAGGGCTTACTGTTGTAAAAGCCGTAGTGCCTACTTCTCTATATTCTACCATCCATTCAACTTCATTTGTACCAGCTACCCAGTTCAAATCAACACTACTAGAACCTACAACTCCAGAGGATAGCATAGAAATAATAGGACAAGTTGGAATGTTTTCCACTCTAAAATCGTCTATAGAAATATCACCTCGAAAAGTTCCATTACTCTCAGCTCTTAACCTTACTTGAATAACCGTTCCAGTTAACGTTACAGGTGCTAGATCTATAAGTGCGTCCAACCAATCGTCTGCCTGAGCAGTTTGTTGCTGACCTACAATCACACCCACATCATTAATCCATCCAGTACCGTCATTTACATCTACGTGTAAGGTACCTGTTTCACTACCAAACATATGGTACTTAAAATCTATAGCTGGGGCAGTTAATGTAGAAATATCAATCAAAGGAGATATCAATCTAGCTTCATCACCGGCTCCTCCTGAATTTGCTTCTACATAGAAAAAACTAGTGCCACTAAATGCTGCTGTAGGACCAGTACTACCAGAAGGTGTAGATCCAGCAGCATCAACATTCCAATCATAAGCAGAATCTGAATTTGCTTGCCAACAATTTTCGAGTGTAAAAGAGGTGCTTGGTGTAAATGCTTCAAAATCTGAGAAGTAAGGAGCTACAAAAGTCACACAATTAGTTGTGAAGGTAGCAGGACCTATCCAGTCACTACTTCCTGACATCCCACCACATATGGTTCTTACATACACCTCATAAGAAGATGCTGGTGTAAGGCTCGTATCTGTGATAGAAGTAGACGTTGCAGCAGTTCCTGCAGTGGTAGGCACACCTGTACCTAGTGCTTGAATAGCATATTCATACGCTCCAGCGGCAGTACCGTTTGTGTCGTTAAAAGTAATATCAACACCTACTGTAGTTACATTACTAACCACAAGCGTTTCAGGCTTACTACAAAATGCACCGCAAGTCTGTATTCTCATTAAATCAATAGCTACATCACCTCTAAAACCGCTCTCATTACCTATTTCTTCTGTACCAGTTATTTGTATATAAACTGTGGCATTACCTAAAACAGAAGCTGGAAGACTCGCTCCAACCAACACAAATGGATCTGCTTCAGCTGTTTGCAATTGGCCTGTATAAGAAAAAACACTTGTAAAAGGTCCAGTAGGAGAAGTTCCCACCGCTACGTCAACAATAGTTCCATCTTGTCCAAAAGAGTGAAAGAAGAAAGATAATTCAGCCTCATCTGTAGCATTAGTTAGATCGATTGCCGGAGAGACAACTACTGCTGGAGTAGTGTTTGTTCCAGTCGTTTCAAAAAACACATAACCAGTTCCATCTTGTGCTCCAGAAGGTCCTGTACCAGAAGATCCAGTACGTCCACTTCTACCAAAGTTCCAGTTCCCATTAGTGGATCCGGTTCCTACGTCACCAGTCCAGCTAGTTGCAGTATTTTCAAAACTGTCATCCCAAGCATAAGCGCTGTCATTATTAGGACAGCTTACTCCGTTAGGAGCATTAGGTAAGACCAAAAATGTAGCGTTTACCCACAGGCTCCAATCCTGAGTTCCGGCATCACAAATAGCTCTTACATAAACGTCATAAGATGTGGCAGATGTTAATCCAGACAAAGACACAGAAGTCGGTGCCATTTGAGTTGCGTTGGTTCCTTGACCAGTTCCAGGAGCAGTAATCACTCCCGCTACAGCATATTCTATTTCCCATTCTGTTTCAGAACCACCAGCGGCCCACGTAATATCTAGAGTAGAGTCTGTTGCGACTGCTTGTAGAGCTGATATTGCTGGACAAGAAACGGCAGTGGTAAATGAAGCGGTCACCAACTGACTAAAATCATTAGTTGATGCATCACAAATTGCTCTTATATAAACATCGTAAGTCGTATCAGGTGTTAATCCCATCAAAGATAAAGAAGTTGGTGCCATTTGTGTAGCACTAGTTCCTTGACCTGTTCCAGGTGTTGTAATAACACCTGCTACAGCATATTCTACTTCCCATTGGGTTTCAGAACCACCTGCAGTCCAAATGATGTCAAGAGTAGAACTAGTAACCGTTGCTTGAAGCGCAGTTATTACTGGACAAGAAATTGTTGTAGCTGCTGTATATGCCCCTTGCCATGTGCTAAAATCTCCCATGCCGCAATCATATCTTACATAAAAATCATAAGTTGTATTAGACATTAAATTTCCTACCGCTGCAAAACTCCCTGTGCTTCCAGTAACAGTTGTTCCACCTGCTGCTCCTTGTGCATATGGAGAAACACCATAATCAACTTCATAATTTGAGCTTGTGTTACCATTTGCATCCCATGCAAACTGAATCTCAAAAGCAGATTGAGTTATTGCAACAAAGTTAGATGGTGCTGGGCAAGACTCTGGAGTCGTAAAAGTAATAGGTCCTACAGAATTACTAATATCAGTTCCAGTAACACATACCGCTCTAACATACACATCGTAAATAGATTCACTACTTAATCCCGTCAAAGTAAATGGATTCGTTGTAACTGCCACTATAAGTCCACCGTTATTAGGAGTATAGGGACTGATACCGTATTCAATTTCCCACTCTGTTTCAGAAGCGCCATTAGTCCATGATATTACAGCCTCATTTGCTGTGACACTGGATGAAGCAGCATTTGATACAATTAAACAGGTAGGACAGGATGCATTTCCTACATAAACGTCCATCATAGACGATTGTGCAATAGGACTTTCATATACTAAAAGACCTTCAGAATCGATAAATCTAAATTGTCCATCTCCAGGTAAACTGGTAGATCGGTAATCTATATCAATAGTTGACATATCATTTACCGTTATTGTATAAATTTCTGTTACCTGCGTATTAGGCGTAGTACTTGGATTTACAATAAGATATGTTGTTACGACACCATCTATAGTGACGTCAACACCTGTGTTAGCGGTAGCATTTGCACCACTATCCCAGTCGTTACCAAAAAAATCTATTAGCTCTAGTTGATAATTGCACTGTGCTTGTGCATTAAAAGATAAAGTTAAACAGATCAAGGCAACTAGAAAAACATAAATTTGTTTCATAATGCTAATTGTTTTGAGAGTTAGTTTAAGATATTGTTAAACTAGACTTAGTTCAAGAAATAATACCATTTTAAAGCAGTTATTAATTTTATTAGAATTCAATATATACACAATCGCTTACTGCTCAGATCAATATATTATATTTATAACACATAATATTTAGAATTATTCGACATAAAAGAAGTAAAACTGATAATTATTAAGAGTAGTAAAGGGAACGTGATCTTTTTTTATGAACATTTGATAACTATATATAAGCCAAATTTAAAAAAAAATCATGTAACAATTATTTTAAGAAAAAAATGCTCCAAATAATCATCCCCGATAATGACCTGTTTTTCTGTAAAATTCGCCCTCCTTATACTTTGTAAATGTTAGTTAATTATAACACAGAAAATTGATGGAATAATAGCGCCTGTTAAATTGTTTATTTAGGGTAAATACAGATAAAGCTACAACATATGATAGCTCCTAATGCAGATTTGAAATCATTGTTAAGAAAACTAAAATCTTATATTCGATAATTGTTCAAATAATAGTGGACAATATCATTTTGTAACTATTTATAGAAAACGCTAGTTATGCAGTAGTTAAACATTCATATATCGCATAAAATTCTTTTTTTCTCCTTTGCTCATCATAGAATATGATCAAAACTATTATTATACTATTTTTTATGACTAGGCAAATGACAATAAATAAATAAACTAAAATTTAATTTATTGTCATTTTTTAACCAAACGCTAGCTTCAAAATTCTGTCCATATTTAAAATGCTTTTAGCTTTTCGCCCCTATTTTATTTTGATTTTAATCAGGTTTTTTTCGATGTAAGTATATACCTGTTTTATCGTTTCATATAAATGCTATCATCACGAACAAAATCAATTTTTCTATTCTTATAATATCTTATAGGTGTTTGTTCCATATCAAATCCACAAGATTTTAAAGACTTAAAACAAATGCTGTGTTCCACTCATAACTGCAACACACATATTATTTAGGAACTCAAAGGGGTTATTATAATTAAACTTTATAACCGGTCTATATTTTAGTAATCGTTCTAGTTCTTTTATTCTCTTGTCTGTAAGCTTCCTAAGATCTATTTTCTTAGGCAAAACCTTTTATTGACACCGGTTCTATTTTCTATAGTTCCTTTATCCTTAAATGTATAAGATCTAGTAAAATACGTTTTAACATTTAGGCCTCTGGCTATTTTATGATGGTAGGCAAATTTTTTTCTATTGTCATAAGTGATCGTTTTTATCCATGAAGAGTTAAAATTGGTCAGCCTGCTTTTCATTTTTTCATAAACCTCGTAAGCATTCTTGCTGCCTAATTTTTCCATCATGGTAATTAGAGTTATTCGATCGGTCATTACTAATGACAATGATTTATGTTCTTTCCCCTCATTAGGTCAACTTCTATATCTCCAATACGAGATCGCTCTGAGACTATATCTGGTCGATATTCAACACCACCTATTCCTGTTATAACAGCTCTGATATTTTTTACGATATTAGGCTTCCGTCTGCGCCCGATATGACGTAAGTGTTCTTATAGACTTTTATAGTCAACTTGATCGCCATGATTACTATGTTTTACAGTCCAGAATCCAATTGTATATAGTTTGATGACATAAGCAGGTCTCAGATTGTTTTGTTAACCCTGCGGATATAAGTTAGGGATTCCACTTTTCGTAAATCAACAGTCCAGCTAATTGCTTTTTTAATGCATCACTCCAAAAGCGTTTTTTAACGTTAAGATCTGTGATTGCCGGGCTTGTTTTAGGAGTCCCTAATTACTTCTCTATTTACTTTATTATAAAGGCGCTCAAGAACGGAATGGAAAGCAGTGTGGTTTACCCTATCAATCACGTGGGAACCGTACTTTTTACTTCTTTCTTAGGAGTTCTCATTTTTAAAGAAAAACTAATTCCTAAAAACTATATTGGGATTGTGGTTGCGATTGTGGCTATTGTTATGATTGCTTTCGCGAAAGCCTAACACAAAAAAAGCTCCTCGATTATGAGAAGCTTTTTTAAAGAAAATAAATTGATTTTTATTGTCTAGTAAAATCTACAAAGCCATCTACCTCTATTCTTTGAGTGGCACCATTAACATTTTGAGTAGTGTCAGAGTTAATTAGAATAACAAGATCTGTAGCAGTTAGTGTATCAATAGTAAAGTCTACATCTTGTCCAAATTGAGGGATTCCAGAACTGCTTTGATTGGAGGAAGCAACCAGATCCAAATCGGATCCGTTTAAAACATAAGTCCCAGAATCATTGACACTTATTGTTTGATCGCCTTGTGATATTCCTTGTGAAAAGATTTCAAAAGTTTGATCGCCTATAACGGTATACGTACCATCACTATTAAATGAGAGAACTGAATTTGTACTCACTAACTCCGTTGAAGCTGTAGAAGTAATAGCATTTCCCATGACAGTGACAGTGACTGTGGTATTTGTTACATAGTCATCATAGTCCCAATCTCCTACTATAGAAGCTGTCACATTCCCTCCACCAGAACCAGAACCACCTCCTGAAGTACCTCCGTTAAGACTAGGATCTAAAGGTTCTGTTTCACAAGCAATTAAGACTGTTGCTAAAAATAATAAGCCGAGGATGTTTTTCATGGTAAAGTTTAATGGTTATTTTGCTAAAATAACCCAAGCTTTCCATTTTACAAAGTTTTAAGATTGCATAAATAATTTTTTACCATTGACTGATTCTTATAAAACCATCATTAAACCCTGCGAAGAGATTCTTTATAAAGATAGAGGTAGTAAGTTCTATGGGAATGCGTTTCCTTTAACAGATCCTGAAGAAGTAACTGATCTTATCGCGGCCTTACGCAATACACACCCTAAAGCTGGACACCACTGTTATGCCTGGAAACTTGGTCCCAGCAATGATCATTACAGAGCAAATGATGATGGAGAACCTAGTCACAGTGCTGGAGACCCTATATTAGGACAACTAGTTGCACATGAATTAAGCGATGTGTTAGTGGTGGTTTCTAGAATCTTCGGCGGGACCAAATTAGGAGTAGGAGGTTTGATAAGTGCTTACCGAGAAACGGCCAAACTAGCCCTATCCAATTCAAAAATAGTAACAAGAACAATTACCGCTGATGTCGATATTTATTTTGAGTACCCTCAAATGAGCCAAGTCATGAGGTTTATAGAGGAACAGCATTTTAAAATAAAAAAACAAGAAATGACTACTTCCTGCACGATTACCATTGCCGTACCTGAATCCAGACAACAAGAAGTTGCCGACACTCTTAATACCATGTACCCAATCACATCAAAACCTGTAATCTAAGGAACCAGCCACTGCCCTTTCCAATCGTCTTCAGCTTTAAAAACTGCTCGTAAGTGATTGGGCCTTTTAAGTCTTAAATATTCAATGGTATGAGGAACAAACTTTAAAGCTACAAAATTATTTTCTGATCTGGGAACATAATCGACTTGATCAGGATTATCAATAGCACTCCCGGGAGGAACGGATGTGGTATAATCTTTTATAGACTTTTCAGAAACTTTTTGAAACAACCTTTTGACCTCTTTTTCATCTTGCACCACTTTTAATGTGCCATCTAATCTTATTTGCAGCAACTTTTTAGGGTGATACGCCAGCATACAGGCATTATCATTGGTCGTTACATAAGACATCTTCTGTGATCTTGCATCAGTAAAAATGACACACTCTAAAGACTCTGACACTTCTCTTAACACTACCGTGCGGGATCTGGGTGATTTTTGTTCATTAACGGTTGATAAGGTGACATATTTGAATGGATGCCTTCTCATGGAGATCGCACCCCTTAGTTCGTGTTTTAAGTCTGAAAATAACTCTTGCAACATTTTTCTAGCTGTTTTTTGTTTGAAATTTCGCTTTCACTAAAGCGAAATTTATAATTATCATTTGTTAAAAAAGCTTACTACAAGCTTCTAAAAATTCTGGAATAGGCTTTCTAGGTCTAAAAGTTTGTGCATCAGTGAACACCAAAGTCAGCTCACAAACGGCACAAATTTGATTCTTTTGATTAACTATTTCATAATCAAAAACTACCCTAGTAGTAGGCTTAGATTGGAGAGAAATTCTGACATAAATTTCCTCCCCGAATTTGATCGGGTTTTTATACTTTATATCGATATTATACACAGGTAGAAGAACACCTTCCTCTTCCATTTTAACATAAGAGAAACCTAGCTGGCTCAACCATTCCAGCCTGGCCTGTTCTAAGTAGATCAAATAGTTAGCATGGTGAATGATTCCCATCTGATCAGTTTCTGAATATCTAGGTGTGATGTTAATAGTAACTGGAGACATGATATTTATAAATAATTATTAGTTTTATAAGAATTCAAGATTTGTGCAACTTTTTTTTAAGAAATCAAACCTTAAATAAATTTTTTTTAAGATTTTTTATACACATATTTGTCATCGATTTCAGCAACAGTATTTCTTTGTGAATTGTAGTTCTTAATCGACCCAACACTAACTAAAAAAAGTAACTT